>DATDLJ010000045.1:0-15531 GCA_036519395.1 Solirubrobacterales bacterium
CCCTCTTGCAACAGAGCTCAGCTAGACGCTGATCTCGCGAGACCGCGATAAAGCCCCTTGAGGGTGCTTTTTTGCGGTCTCGATGAAAGAGCTGTCCTGTAGATGCTGTCGCTAGGAAGGTCAGGGGACACCCATCCCTCCTTACCGCCGCGCTTTAGGCTGGCCGCATGGAGTCCTGGTTGCGACCTCTGTTCGACGCCGAGGGGATGCGGGCTGTTGATCGGTGGGCTATTGGGGAGCGGGGGGTTCCTTCGCTGGATTTGATGGAGGCTGCGGGGCGGGCTGTGGCTGAGACGGTTGCCGAGCTTGCGCCTGAGGGGCCGATTCGGGTTGTTTGCGGCAAGGGCAATAACGGCGGTGATGGGTTTGTCGCGGCGCGGCTCTTGCGGGAGATGGGGTTCGAGGTTGAGGCGCTGCTGCTTTGGCCGGCGGAGGATCTGAGTGGCGATGCCGAGGTGAACTACCGACGTTTCGGCGGCCAGCGGTTGGATGGGGATCCGGCCGAGCGGCTGGCCGACTCCGGGGCGGTGATCGACGCGATCTTCGGGACCGGCTTCGAGGGGGCTCCGCGCGAGCCCGCGGCCGCGGCGATCCAGGCGATCAATCGCTGCGGCGCCCCGGTCGTGGCTTGTGACATTGCCTCGGGCGTTGATGCTTCCACCGGCGAAGTGGCTGGGGAGGCGGTTGAGGCAGATGTCACCGTCAGCTTCCACGCCGCCAAGCTGGGCCAGCGGGTCGCGCCGGGCAAGTGGCGCTGCGGCGAACTGCGCGTCGCCGCGATCGGGATCCCGGCGGGAGCGCCGGATGCGGCGGCGGGGGAGATCGATCCGGCCGTGCTTGCGCTCGCTCCACGCCGTGGCCCGCGTTCGACCAAGTTCACTTCTGGCGAGGTGGCGATTGCGGGCGGCTCGCGCGGTCTCACCGGTGCGGTGCGGATGGCCTCGCTGGCGGCGATCCGCGCCGGCGCCGGCTACGCGACCGTGGCCGTCCCCGCCGACCTCGAGATGGTCTACGAGCTGGCCCAACCCGAGGTGATGTCGGTCGCCTGTCCGGGTGGCGACGGTTGTCTCGTCCCGGCCTCGAAAAAGAAGGTGCTGCGGACCTTCGAGCGGGCGTCTGCGGGGGTGGTCGGTCCGGGGCTTGGCAGGGACCCTGGCTCCTTCGAGCTGGTGCGCGAAGTGCTCGCTGAGATCGAGGCGCCGTTGGTCCTCGACGCCGACGGCCTCAACGCCTTCGCCGGCAGGCTCGGCGAGCTCGCGGCGCGCGAGGCGCCAACGATCCTCACTCCGCACGCGGGGGAGCTCGGCAGGCTGCTCGAACGGGATTTCGAGGAGATTGGCGCCCACCGGCTGGGCTCAGCCCGCGAGGCCGCCGAGCGGGCCGGAGCGATCGTCGTCCTCAAGGGCGACGACACGATCGTCACCGACGGCACCCGCGTCGCCGTCAACGCGATCTCGGCGCCGGCGCTGGCGACCGCTGGCAGCGGTGACGTCCTCTCGGGTATGACCGCGGCGCTGCTCGCCCGGGGCCTGGAGCCGTTTGCTGCCGCTTGCGCCGCAGTTGTCGCCCACGCCCGCGCCGGTCTCGACGCAGCCGCCAAGGTGGGGGCGGCGGAGTCGGTTATCGCTGGCGACGTGATCGCGGCGATCCCGCTGGCGATGCGTCCCGACGGGCCGGTCGAATAACCTCGCGCCTCAGCGATGAAGACCGCCGGAGAGATCATGAGCCGCGAGGTGCCGAGCGTCACCCCTGAGGACGACGCCCGCACCGCGATCGATCTGCTCGCCAAATCCGATTTCGGGGCGATCCCGGTGGTCGACGACGGGAACAAGGTCGTCGGCATCGTCAGCGAGTCCGACCTCATCATCAGCGAGGAGGAATCGGACCTGCACCTGCCGCACTACCTCAACATCATGGGAGGGGTCGTCTTCGTCGGTTCGATGAAGGGCTTCGAGGAGCGCCTCGACAAAGCCTTCGCGAAGAGGGTCTCCGAACTGATGACCGCCGATCCGATCGTCGCCCGCGACTTTGAGGCGGCCGACCGGGTGGCGAAGAAGATCGCCGACAAGCACCACAACCACCTGCCGGTGGTGGATGCCGATGGGTATCTGGTCGGCATGGTCACTAGGGCTGATGCGCTCGCCGCCCTGGTCGCCGACTCGGAGTAGCTCATGGAGCGGGCTGTTGCCCGGATCGACTACGAGGCTGTTCGCGCTAACTGCGCCCGGCTGAGGGCCGAGCTGGCCGCGGGGGCGGAGCTCTGCGCGGTGGTCAAGGCCGACGGTTACGGACACGGCGCCGATGGCTGCGCCGCCGCCGCGCTCGACGGCGGCGCGAGCCGGCTGGCGGTTGCCACCGCAGGTGAGGCCGAGCAGGTCGGGCGCCGGTTCCAGCACGCTCCGCTGCTGACGATGGGGGCCTTGACCGACGAGGAGGTGGACGCCGTTATCTCGGCCGGCTCGGAGCTGGCTGTGTGGCGCGAGGATTTCCGCCGCCTCGTCGCTGACCGATCCCGGGCACACGGCCACCGGGCCAAGGTCCACGTCAAGTTCGACAGCGGGATGGGCCGGCTCGGCAACCGTGACGCAGCCGAGGTGATCGCTTTGGCCCGAACGTGTGCCGGGGATCCGGATCTGGATCTGGTCGGCATCTGGACCCACCTGGCAACGGCCGATGAACTCGACTCCCCCTACTTCGATGAGCAACTCGATCGGTTTGAGGAGGTTGTCGCTGCGGTCAAGGCCGAGCACCCGCAGGTCATTGCCCACGCCGCCAACAGCGCCGCTGTCCTCCGTGACAAGCGGTCTCATCACGACATGGCACGCTGCGGCGTCGCTATCTACGGCCTCGATCCCTTCCAGGGGGACCCGTCCGATCACGGCCTCCAACCGGCTCTGTCTCTGCGCTCATATGTCGCCGACGTCAAGCGCTTTCCGGCTGGCGCCAGCGTCGGCTATGGCCGCAAATGGATGGCCCCGGTGGAATCCTGGGTCGGGGTGATCCCGCTCGGTTACGGCGACGGCGTGCGCCGCGCTCTCACCAACAACGCCGAGGTCTTGGTCCGGGGGCGGCGACGCCCCTTAGTTGGGACCGTCTCGATGGACAACCTGACGATCGATCTCGGCCCAGAGACCGAAGTAGAGCCTGGTGATGAGGTGGTTCTGATCGGTCGCCAGGGCGACGAAGAGATTCGCGCCGAGGAGGTTGCCCGCCGGTTGGAGACGATCAACTACGAGGTCACCTGCGGGATCTCCTCGCGGGTTCCGCGCCGATCGGAATGAGCGGCTTCGAGCAGCTCGCTACGGCCCCGGTCATCGTTGCGACCCGCCGGGCGCTGGCGGGGGCCGAGGGCGTCTGGATCGTCGGCGGCGCGGTGCGCGATGCGGCGCTGGGACGGCAGGTCTCCGACCTCGACCTCGCCGTAGCGGGCGACCCGGGGAGGACCGCGCGAGCGATCGGCGCCGCGCTGGGGGAGCCCGTCTTCGAGCTCTCAGCCGAGTTCGGCACCTGGCGGGTGGTCTCGCGAGAGGGCGATTGGCAGATCGACTTGACGGCGCTCCGCGGCGACGGCATCGAGGCGGACCTCGGGGCCCGGGACTTCACGATCGGCGCGGTCGCCGTTCCGCTCGCTGGTGACGAGCCGATTGACCCCTTCGCGGGCCTGGTTGACCTCGCTGAACGTCGTCTGCGGGCGGTCTCCGAGGAGAGCTTCACCGCCGACCCCTTGCGCCTGCTGCGGGCGCCGCGCCTGGCTGCCGAGCTGGATCTGGAGATCGAGCCGGCGACTGCCTCGCTGGCTCGTGCTGCCGCTCCGCGGGCCGCTGATCCCGCGGGAGAGCGGCAGCTCGCCGAGCTGCGCCAGCTTTTGGGCGGACCCAATCCCTTGCGCGGGCTCGATCTACTGGGCGACCTCGCGGTGACCGCGGTCGTGTTGCCGGAGCTGGAGCAGCTGCGCGGGGTCGAGCAGGGGCCGAACCACCACCTCGACGTCTACGACCACACCCTTGCCGTCCTTGACCACACGCTCGAGGTTGAGGGGGATCTGGAGCGGTTTGCCGAGGATCGTGCGGACGAGGTTCGGGATCTGCTTGACGAGCCCTTGGCCGACGAGATGGACCGCCGTACCGCCCTGCGCTTTGGCGCCCTCTTCCACGACATCGGCAAGCCTGCGACCAAGGCGGAATTCAACGGTTTCGTCGGCTTCAAGGGCCACGACGAGGTCGGGGCGGAGATCATCGGCTCGATCTGCGGCCGCTTGCGCGCCAGCCGCAAGCTGACCCAGCACCTGCAGGCGCTCTCCCGCCACCACCTCCGGCTTGGGTTCCTGATCGCGGAGATGCCTTTGCCGCCGCGGCGCGTCCACGCCTACCTGCGGGCGACCGAACCGGTCGCCGTCGACGTCACCTTGCTGACCGTCGCCGATCGCCTCTCCGCTCGCGGTGTGGGGCCGATCGCCAGCCCGGAGATGGTCGCCGCCCACTTGACCCTCGCCCGCGAGATGGTCGCCGCCGGGCTCGATTGGCGCCGCGAAGGGCCACCGTCACCGTTGCTGCGAGGGGACGAGATCGCGGCCGAGCTGGGGATCGAACCGGGTCCGGAGTTGGGCTCCGCCCTGGCCGAGCTCGAGGCCGCGCAGTACGCAGGCGAAGTAACCGACCGGGCTGGGGCCATCGAGCACCTGCGCCGTTAGATACGCTCTTCGCCGCATGGCCAAAGAGGAAAAGATCGAAATGGAGGGGGAGATCACCGAGGCTCTCCCCAACACGATGTTCCGGGTCAAACTGGACAACGATCACGAGGTCCTCGGCCACATCTCGGGAAAGATGCGCCGTCACTACATCCGCATCCTCCCGGGCGACCGCGTCAAGATTGAGCTTTCGCCCTACGACTTGGATCGCGGGCGCATTACCTACCGCTACAAATAACCTGCCCCAGCCGGGTCAGCTAACTCCGCCACTAGCGCCGACCAGGCGAAGTCTTTTGCGCCCAAGCCCTTGCCGTTGCGGGGGTCGTAGTACTCGCGCAGGCCTTCGCGGGCGGCGGCGCCGATCACGCCTTCGGCCAGTCGTTCGGCCTCGGCCTCGTAGCCGAGTCGCCGCAGCCCGATCCAGACCATCCAGGCTGAGTTGATCCAGGTCGGGCCGCGCCAGTAGCGGCGGATCGGACCGTGGCCGCCATCTGGTTCATAGCCACGCTCGCCGACCGCGACTGAGGGGGGTGCAACCGCGGTGAGGAACTCGCCCTCGTTGAGCAGGTGCTCCTCGACCAGGCGCCGTCCGATCGCTTGCGGCAGGTCGGGCAGGGCGAGCGGCGCCAGCGAGGCCCAGGTCAGCGTTTGCGGCCGGGTCCCGCCGGGCTGCGCCTCGTCAAGGAAGAGGCCGCGGCGCTCGTCCCAGAGGCGATCGACCAGGGCTGGCGTCGCCGATGGCCTCCCCAGGGCCTGCAGGGAGAGCGACCAGAACGTGTTGACGAGGACTTCGCAGAGGACCGGCCCGCCGTCAGCGCGGATCCGTCGCGCATCCCAGCCGCGTCGGCGGTTGCGATGGACCAGCAGCGGGAAGCCGATCCGCCCGACCGCTCGTCGGCCCCAGACCTCTTCGAACTTCGGTGAGGCATCGAGGCCCGACTCGTCGGGCTGGACGATCCAGAGCAGCCCGTCGCCCTCGAGGTCGCGGTTGCGGGCGAGCCACTCGATCTGCCGCGCGATCCGCGGGTCCTCATTTGGGTCGCCGACGGCGATCCGCCAGGCCCAGGCGAGCAGCGGCGGCTGGATCGTCTCGGTCTGGTCGGTGCTGCGGCGAGCGACGTTGTAGAAGAGCAGCCGCAGTAGGGAGACGCGGCTGCGCCAGAAGATCGTGTGGCCGATGAACCCGTCGTCGCGCTGCGCCGCCAGCAGGCTCTCCAGCTCAGCCCGCGCCCGGGTCGGCTCGAAGCGGCGCCGGACGATCGCCGCAAAGCAGGAGTCCCAGTACCACTGCCAGGGATAGCGGCCGGGACTGGGCTCGGTGTAGCTGAAGGGAGTGTCACCGCGCCGCCCGACGACCCAGTTCTGGCTCAAGACCCGCTCGGTCTCGGTCAGGACCCGATCTCGCTCAGGCATTGGTGCGGCGCATTTCGCGCAGCGCCAGCGCCCCGAGCAGGAACAGAAGCCCGACCAACGCCAGCAGGCCCGGCCAGGTTTCCGCCCAGGTCACCGTCCCGACGAAGCCCTGTCGGGCTGCTTCCACCACCTGGGTCAGGGGATTGACTTCGGCGACCTTCTCCAGCCAGGGCTGCAGCAGCGCCAGCGGCGCGTAGGCGGGGGTCAACAGGATCAGGCCCATCATCCCGGCCTGCATCAGCGGGGCCGCCGACTGGCTCTTGAAGCGCAGCGCCAGGGCCGATCCCCAGCAGGCAGCCACCGCAGCGGTCGCGGCGACCATCAGGTAACAGATCGCCAGCCCATCCAGGCCCGGCCACTGGGCACCGATGACGAAGGCAATGCCGAGGACGAAGGTCGCCGGAATAAGCGAACGGGCGCTGGCCGCCAGCACGTTCCCGGCCAGCAGCACCCAGCGCGGGGCAGGAGAGACGAGCAGGCGGTCGACCCACCCCTGCTCGTAGTCGCGGGCCAGGTTGACCCCGGCCGCGGCGCCGGTGAAGCCAGCTCCCTGCAGCATGCTGACCGGGACGATGAAGCTCTCATACGAGTTCGTTTCGAACCCGCTCAGCTGGGTGAGGCCGCCGAATACTCCGTTGAGCCCGAGGAAGAAGATGGTCGGGGCGAGGACGCCGGGGATGGCGGCGCCGGGGACGCGGATCAGCTCGTTCTTCGAGCGCGCCATCAGCGCCGCGATCGTCGCCAGGTTGGTACGCCAGGGGGAGACGGCAGCGGCTTCCATCAGCCCACCCGCAGCCGATGCTGCAGCGCTCTGGCGCTGAGGACGAGGCCGAGCACGACGATCCCGGCGATCGCCGCCACCGCCTCCAGGGTGTGGGTCGCGTCGATCCCGGAGATGATCGGCTCCCGCACCCCTTCGACGATGAAGCTGAGCGGGTTGTATTCGGCGATCGTCTTCGCCGGCTCGATCATTAGCTCCTGCGGGAAGAAGGCGGAGGAGAGGAAGAGGACGACGAGGACCAGCGGGAACAGCCCCTGGACGACGCTGGCGCTGCCGCTCTGCAGGGCGATCGCGGCGCCGATGCCGCCGACCGCCAGCGCCGAGGCGGTGACCAGCGCCATCGCCAGCAGCGCGCCCGGGACCCCGCCCTCGATCTCGGCGCCGAAGATCAGGCCGATGGCGAAGAACCAGATCGAGGCGAAGAGGCCGAGCGCCGCGGTGCCGGCCAGCCGCCCGAGGACGATCGCGAAGCGCGGGATCGGCGCCGCGAAGAGACGGTCGGTGAAGCCCATCTCGATGTCGACCGCGAAGGCGATACCGCCGCTGTTGCCGGCCAGCATCATCGACTGCATCATCGCCCCCGCCAGCATGAACTGGAGGAAGCTCTGGACCGGCGGGAAGCCCGGCAGTTCGACTCCGGCGCTGGCGCCGCCGGTCTGGACCGCCAGCAGCAGGGTGGGGAAGACGACAATCGGCGAAATCAGCTGCGGCCGACGGAAGGTCTGGCGGATCGAGCGTGCGCCGAGCGCCCGCACGACCCGCGCCGTCGCCGCCAGGTCGCTCACGCGGTAGCCGGCTCCTCGTCGCCGTCTTTGCTCTCCTCCTCTTCGAGGTGGTAGCCGGTCTTGGCGACAAAGACGTCGTCGAGGGTCGGGCGGACTAGCTCCAGCGATTCGACCGCGATTCCGGCCTCGTCGAGGGCGCGGACGACGCGGGGAATCTCGGCGGCTCCGTCTTGGACCTCGAGCAGGACCCGTTTGCCGTCCTTCGGCGGCAGCAGCTTGCCCAGCTCAGCGCAGACGCGCTCGGCCTCGGGGACCGCGCCCTCGCCGACCAGCAACTCGACGTGGGGATGGCCGACCTCGCCCTTCAGCGCCTCCGGCGTGCCCTCGGCGACGATCCGGCCGCTGTCGATGATCCCAACGTTGTCGGCTAGCTGGTCGGCCTCCTCGAGGTATTGGGTGGTGAGGAAGAGGGTCGTCCCGTCTTCGTTTAGTTCTTTGACCTCTTCCCAGATCGTTTTCCGGCTGACGGGATCGAGGCCGGTCGTCGGCTCGTCGAGGAAGAGCACCCGCGGTTCGTGCACGAGCGCCGCCGCCAGGTCGAGCCGGCGCTGCATCCCGCCCGAGTAGGTGCCGACCCGGCGGTCGGCGGCGTCGGTAAGTCCAACCCGCTCCAGCAACGCGTCGGCGCGCTCGCGGCCGGCGATGGGCGGGAGGCCCTGCAGCGTCGCCTGCAAGCGGATCAGCTCACGTCCGGTCATCAGCGGGTCGAGCGCCGCTTCCTGCAGGGCAACCCCGATTGAGGACCGCACCTGGCGCGCGTCGGCGACGACGTCGTGGCCGGCAACGCTGGCGCGGCCGCCGGTCGGCAGCAGCAGCGTCGTCAGCATCCGCACCGTCGTCGTCTTGCCCGCTCCGTTGGGGCCGAGGAAGCCGTAGATTTCGCCCTCGTCGACTTGGAGGTCGATCCCCTGCACGGCGAGCACCTCACCGAAGGCGCGCTCCAGCCCCTCGACGACGATTGCCGGCACCTTTACGCCTCCAGTGGATCGGCGTCCCGCGTTGGCGGGGTGGCCTCGACCCAGCGGCGGCCGTTGGCCCGCTCGATCGCCTCGGCGGCGTCGAGGAGCAGCTCGTCGCGTCCCCATGCGGCCTGCAGCTGCAAGGCGACCGGCAGGCCGTCGACTGAGCCGACGGGGACGCTGATCGCCGGGATCCCGGTCAGGTTGGCGAGGGCGCCGGCGCGGACGTTTGCCGCGTCGGCGGTGAGGGTGCCGGAGGGGAGCTCGACAACCGGTGCCTCCAGCGGCGGCGCCACCGCCGGCACCGTCGGGCAGACGAGGAGGTCAACGTCCTCGAAGACGGCGGCGAGGGTGCGGCGAGCGAGGGTCCGGATTCGCTGCGACTTCACCGTCGCGATCGCCGGCAACAGCACCCTGAACTTGAGCAGGCCGCGGCCCAGCGGGCTCAGCTCGGGATCAAGGTTGTTGAGGCGCTCGGGGGTGATGCCGCCGAGGCTCTCGCTGTTGGCGATCAGGATCGTCGCCAGCGTCGCCGTCGCCAGTTCCGGCAGGGCGACCTCACGGACCGTGCCGCCGGTCGCCGCCCGCAGGTCATCGATCGCGCCCTCGCAGGCATCCCAGATCTCCGGGGCGACGTCGGTGGAGACCTCGCCGGCGATCACCCCGATTCGCAGCTGGCCAAGGTCGCCCGCCACCAGCTCTTCCCCGAAAAGGGCAGACCCGAGCAGCCGGCTGTCGGCGGCGTCGGTGCAGAGCGGGCCGGAGACGATCGTGGTCGAGACGTCGGCCATGTGGTGGCCGTCCATCGCCGAGCGGCCGAAGGTCGGCTTCAGACCCGTCAGGCCGCAGTAGGCAGCGGGATAGCGGATCGAGCCAATCCCATCAGCGCCAACCGCGCCGGCGACGAGGCGGGCGGCGACCGCGGCGGCTGGTCCACTCGAGGAGCCCCCCGGGCAGCGCTCGGTGTTCCAGGGGTTGCGGGCGGGTCCGTAGACGGAGACGTTGCCGGTGCTGCCGGCGCCGAGCTCGTGCATGTTGCCGACGCCGACGATCGTCGCCCCGGCATCGCGCAGGGCGCGGTAGGGGCCGGACTCGGCCGGCGCGGTCTCGGCCAGCATCTCGGCGGCGCCGAATCGCTGCGCTCGCCACGGCAGCGGCCACTCGTCCTTGATCACGACCGGGACCCCGTGGAGCGGTCCGGCCGGCGCCGCGGCGAGCATCTCGCGCGAGCGCTCCGGGAAGGTCGCGACTACCGCGTTCAGCGCCGGGTTCCGCTCCTCGATCCGGCTCAGCGTCGCCTCCAGCAGCTCGACCGGGTCGAGCTCACCGGCGGCGATCGCCGCTGCCTGCTCTCGCAGCGAGAGGTCGAGCGGCTCGGTCATCGTGGCGGCGCCTGCGAGAGGTCTGGGTCGGATTCGACCGGGATCTCGCTGGTGTCCATCGCGACCAGCTCGACGATCGGCGGCCAGAACACCTGCTGGGCGGCACCGATCACCGCCAGCTCGATCTCGTCGGCTTCGACCCCGAAGGCCGCAAGCCCGGCGGGAACGAAATCTTCTGCGCTGTTTGAGGCCTCCATCTCGGGTCGCGAACCCTACTGGGAGGGGACCTCGCCCTTGGCCGGGATCCTGCAAACGAGACAGCGGAGCGGCATTGGAGCGGCGTGAACGGCAGGATTTGCCCCGCAACTGGGGAAGGCTCCCCGTGTTGCCTCAAACGATGTCGTTCTCCGATCCGAAAAACACCCACCGGCGTGCCTGGGCCCTGCTCGCCGCCGTCTGCCTGCTCGCCGCCCTGGTCGCGGTTACGGCGCCGCGCGCAGCCGACTCGGCGCCGCTGCGGGTCATCGTCCTCGGTCAGACCCCGGAAACGCCGCCCGCCTCTTGCCCGGGCAAAATCGTCAACAACGTTGAGATCACGCCCTGCCGGGTCGAGGGGCACGTGACCGGCTTCCAGTCGATTGCCGACGGGGTGGCCCGGCCCTACGAAGCGCCCTTCGAAGGCAAGATCGTCGCCTGGTCGATCACCCTCGCCAAACCCTCGACCGTGGAAACCGACACCACCACCGACGAGGTGGGCTTCTTCAACGACTTCCTCGGCACCCCCTCGCAGGCCCGGATCGGCGTTTTGCGCCCGGTCGAAGGCTCGAAACCGCCCAAATACACCCTGGTGCGCCAGAGCCCAATCGAGATTCTCAACCCTTACTTCGGCAGCACTCCGGTCTTTGCCCTTGACCACCCGCTCACCGTCCTCAAAGGCCAAGTGGTGGCGCTGACGATCCCCACCTGGGCGCCGATGTTCGCCTTCAACGTTTCCGCTGACAACACCTGGCGCGGCAGCCGCCTCCCCGAGCACTGCTCATCCAAGGAAGACATCCAAGGCGGGCACCCCCAGCAGGGCGTGGGCAAAACCAAGACCTACGGCTGCTACTACTCCAACGCTCGCCTCCTCTACACGGCGACGCTGGTTAAAAAACCGTAGACGTTTAAGGGCAAAGAATTTGCGTTCTGCGCGCCACGCGTGCGCCCTTGCTCGGCAGGATCGGCGCGATGCTACTGGCGCTCTCCCTTAGTCAGGCACTCGGTCTTCTGGAAGTGGAAGACCCGATTCCGGACAGGATCGGCTTGGACGACCTCTTTAGCCTCGCTGGAGCTGGGACCGTTCTGGGCGGTTTGTTTGGCATGGGTAAATCGCTGGCGAAGCAGGAGCAGGCAATCAGGGTGGGCGGGGCGGCGGGCTTTTGCGTTGGCGTGACGATTTACACCCTCGCACTAGTAGCTCAGGTAGCATCCCAGTTATGAATGCTTTTGTCCGCAAGGCTAGAAATATTAAATGGGATCCAGTGACGATCGCCATCGCAATGGGTCTGATGATGGTCGCGGCGGAAACGCTGGGCGAAATTGCCTATCTACCCCTATGCGTGTTCCTGGCGATCGAGTCAGCCAAGGAGCTCCTGCGGCGTCGGAGGAGCTCTAAAGCGCTTCTTGGCGTAGCCCGCAGTAAAGGCAGTCGCTGACGTCCAGCCCGATCAGCTGGTCGCAGCGGCGGCAGGCCCGGAGGTTCTCTGGGGAGCGGGGGAGGGAGGAGGCGGAGGGGGCTAGCGGCAGGACCATTCCCACCGGGTGCATCTCCTCGCCGGTCTCGCGATCGACGTAGACCGAGCCCGGTTTTGCCTCGGCAAGCGCCTCGCGACCGGAGGCCCGTGAGCGCATGCGGAAGAGCTGCTTCTCATTCATCGCCGGGAAGACTAATAGCTTGGGCGGTTCCAATGCGCGTCCTCATCTTCCACGGCTACATGCTGCGCGGCACCGGCAGCAACATCTACAACGCCAATTTGGCCCAGGCGCTGGCCCGGCTTGGCCACGAGGTTCACCTGCTTTGCCAGGACCGGGAGGTCCAGTTGGAGGGGGTGCAGATCCACAACCCAGACATCGGCGGCCTGCTCCCGGTGTATGTAAAAGACCCTTATGAGGGGTTTGAAGTCAAGGCCTTCCCCGAGTTGAGCGAGGCCGAGCTCGACCACTACCTAGAGGCCAATGTCGCCGCCGTGCGTCAGGTCGCGGCTGAGGTGGGAGCGATCGATGCCGCTCTCGCTAACCATCTGGTGATGGGGCCGGCGATCCTCGCCCGCGCCGATGTCGCGCCATTCGCGGCAAAGATCCATGGCTCGGCCCTGGAGTACACCGTCAAACCGCACCCGCGCTTTCTCCCCTTCGCCCGTGAAGGCATGGAGGCCGCCAGGGGGGTGCTGATCGGATCCGCCCACACCGCCGAATCACTCTGGGCCGCGCTCCCCGACGTTTCTGACCTGCGGGAGAAGACGCGGCTGGGGCCGCCGGGAGTCGACGTCGAGGAGTTCCGCCCCGGCGGCAAGCGCGAGGACCTCGTCGCCTTCGTCGGCAAGCTGATCGTCTCCAAGGGGGTCGACCTCCTGCTCGCCGCCTGGCCGCTGGTGCGGGCGGCGCATCCCCACACTCGCCTCGAGGTCGCCGGCTTCGGCGCCTACGAGGAGGGGCTGCGGCGGCTGCTGGCGGCGTTGGAGCGGGGAGATCTCGACGATGCGCGCGAGGTCGCCTGCCTCGGCTGGGGCCTTGAGGGAGGCGAGGCGCGCCCGCTGCCGATCCTTTCCGCTTTTCTCGCCAACCCTCCTTCCGAGTACGGGGAGATGGCGCGGGCGGCGGCGGGCTCGGTCGAGTTCATCGGTCGACTCGAGCACCGCGAGGTCGCCTCTTTCTTCCCCCGCGCGGAGGCGATGGTGATGCCGAGCACCTTCCCGGAGGCGTTCGGGATGGTTGCCGTCGAGGCCGCCGCCTGCGGAACCCTGCCGGTGTCCGCGGGTCACTCGGGGATGCTCGAGGTCTCGCGGCAGCTGCAGCCAGCCCTCGCCGACGATGTCGCCTCCCTGACTTCCTTCCCCGTTGAGGAGGGGGCGGTGGAGGGGATCGCCGCGCGCCTGAACGCTTGGCTCTCGCTGCCGGAGTCCGAGCGAGAGCAAGCGCGAGCGGCTCTGGTCGACACCGTCACCCGGCTTTGGAGCTGGGAGGGAGTGGCTCGAGGGGTGCTCGCTGCTGCGGCCGCTGAACTGGATGATCTGCCCCGTCCAGGGAGCTAGTGCGAAGCGTCACCTAGACCCGCAAAGCCTCCGACCGCCGCTTCAATAGAATGCCCGCCGCCCCAATGTACGGCCGCCTGCCCATAGTGAAGATGCTGCTGGTGACGATCGCCTTGACGGTGGTCATCTCGGCGGTCATGGTCCCGATCAACTGGAACGGCCAGGGAGCGTCCACGGCTGCGCCGAAGATCGATCACCTGCTCAACGTGATGATCGTCCTCTCGGCTTTCGTCTTCTCGCTGGTGATGGTGATGCTCTTCTACGCGCTTTGGAAATTCAAAGCCAAGCCCGGCGATGAGTCCGACGGCGAGCCGATCCACGGCAACACCCGGCTGGAGATCGCTTGGACCCTGATCCCGACGATCATCGTCCTCTTCGCCGGTGGCTACAGCTGGAAGGTGCTCGACGAAATCGAAGACCCCAAGCCCAACCACCTCACGGTCTCGGTCTTCTCGCAGCAGTTCGCCTGGAGCTTCGCCTACCCGGGCAAAGACTACGTCTGGACCGAAGGCGAGCTGCACGTCCCGGTCAACCGCCAGGTGCAGTTCAAAATGCACGCGCTCGACGTAATCCACTCCTTCTGGGTGCCCGAGTGGCGGATCAAGAAAGACAACGTGCCTGGAATCACGACCACCGCCACTGTCACGCCCGACAAGGTCGGGACCTACCAGCTGGTTTGCACCGAGCTCTGCGGCTTCGGCCACTCGACGATGCGGGCAAAAGTCGTCGTCGAGCCGCCGGCCAAATTCAAAGAATGGGTCGAAGGTCTTGATCAGAAAGCCCCGAAACCGCTGATGGAAGCGGTCGAAGGGGACAGCGCAACCGAGCTTCCGGCCCTCGATGCCGGAGGGGCATAATGGAGAAGCTTGATGGTTGAAGCGATCAAGAGACCCGGTTGGTGGCGGGGCCTACTCGGGGCCATCGCCTTCGGCGCCTTCGGCTTCGGCCTTGTCCTCATCCTGCGTGACATCTCCGGCCTGCCGCTTTACCAGACCGAGCAGACCGGCTATCCGCACGTGGTCGTCCCCGCGATCACCGCCCCGCTGGGCTTCCTCGCCGGCTTCGGCTGCTTCGACTACTGGCTGCGTTGGGCCGCTGGCCTGCCGACGATCCCCGAGGATCACTCCCAGCACGGCGCCAAAAGCTGGAAGGACTACTTCCGCTTCAACACCGATCACAAGGTGATCGGCATCCAGTACGTCGTCACCACCTTCATCTTCTTCTTCCTCGGCGGCCTGATGGCGATGCTGATCCGGGCCGAGCTCGCCCAGCCGGGCACCCAGATCGTCGAAGCGGCGACCTACAACAGCCTCTTCTCGACCCACGCGGTGCTGATGATCTTCGTCTTCGTGATCCCGGTTTTCGCCGGGCTTGCGAACTACGTCCTGCCGCTGATGATCGGCGCTCCAGATATGGCTTTCCCGCGCCTCAACGCGCTCAGTTTCTGGATGCTGCCGATCGCCGGGATCCTCTTCATTTCCAGCTTCCTCGCCCCTGGCGGCGCCTTTGACGCTGGTTGGACCGGCTACGCGCCGCTCTCCACCGGGGCGCCACTAGGCCAGTCGTTCTTCAACCTCGGCGTCCAGTTTGCGGGCGCCTCATCAATTGCCACCGCGCTCAACTTCCTGGTCACGATCATCACCATGCGTGCGCCCGGAATGACCTTCTGGCGGATGCCGCTGTTGGTTTGGGCCAACCTCTCGACCTCGCTGCTGGTCGTCGCCGCGACCCCGTTCATCGCTGGCGTCCAGTTCATGGTCCTCTTCGACCGCGCCATGCACACCAACTTCTTCGATTACGCGGCCGGCGGCGACGTGATCAGCTACCAGCACATCTTCTGGTTCTACTCCCACCCGGCGGTCTACATCATGATGTTGCCGGGGTTCGGGATCGTCTCCGAGGTCATATCGACCCATGCCCGAAAGCCGATCTTCGGCTATCGACTGATGGCGCTGGCGCTGATCGGGATCGTCGTCCTCAGCTACTCGGTCTGGGCGCACCACATGTTCGTTGCCGGGATGTTCTCCTGGCTGCGGGTGCCGATGATGATCACCACCCTGCTGATCGCGGTTCCGACCGGGATCAAGATCTTCTCCTGGCTGGGCACCCTCTACTTCGGGAAGATCCACACCTATTCGACCGCGATGCTGTTTGCGCTCGCCTTCATCGTCACCTTCACGATCGGCGGGATCTCGGGCGTGATGCTCGGCATGGTGCCGATCGACATCCACGTCTCCGACACCTACTTCATCGTCGCCCACATCCACTTCGTCCTCTTCGGCGGCTCGGTCTTC
>DATDLJ010000046.1:0-8049 GCA_036519395.1 Solirubrobacterales bacterium
AGCAGTGAACACACGCGCGAGTCCAGCGCCGGGGCGCCCCCGAATCCGCATCCGCCTGGGTACCCATTCGGTACCCAAACCCCCGTGAACTCGCGGTGCAAGCCGGGGAATCGCCCACCGATCGGCCCACCCGAGACCCACTTGTTTGCAGGGAAATCCCGCGCCAGAGGGGAACCTCACGCTCTGCTTGCCATGCAGAAGGTCGAGGGTTCGAATCCCTTCAGCCGCTTGGCCGGAAGCTCCGCGGTTGCGGGGCTTTTCGCGCTTCTGGGGTGGCGGCTAGCGTGGCTGGCAAAGCGGTTGGGCGGACCTACCACTTCTGCTCAGAGCACTGCCGACACACGTTCCAAGCCGATCCGGCGACGTATCTGGGCAACCGGCGCAGGCTCAACGGCAGGCGGTCCACGGACACGTGCCTGCGCGGTCGTAAGCGTGGCCGACGGGTAGCACTGAAACACCTATCGACGCCGCCCCGCGAGGGCGTCTCGAATTGTGCTCCGGAGAGCATCGGGAGCCGCACGCCGTTTGAGGCGGCCGGCGCGAACCTCCTCACCGCAGGCATGCATGAGCCGAAGAACGCGGCGACGAGCCAATCAATCGGAACGTCGGTGCGGAAGGCCCCCTCGCGGCGACCGCGCTCGATGAGGTCTCGGATTCGCTGCCGACCCGCTCGGTGGGCGGCGCGTCAGTGCTGCCGGGCTCAACTGCTCGGCTGCGGCGTCGGCGATCGTGCTGTGGCGATCCAGCTCGCTCCACCCCGCAGCGATCGCGCGATCCAACGCCTCGACGGCCGGGCCGCGACTGGGTTCGGCCGCATCGAGCGCCACGCTGGCGTGGCGGACCGCTCGCCCGACGACCGCCTCGAGCAACTCCTCATCACGCCGCTCTCGCGATTCTCGGAGATGTGGCAGTGGACCATGTCCGTCGGCATCAGCTTGGCTCCACCACCGCTGGGGCCGCCGCCCTATTTCTGGGCCTCGGCCGGCCGCCGCTTGTTCGCACGCCGATCCGACAGCGCGCGCCGCGCGCGGCTAAGGCGTGCGCCTACGCTGTGCCGGTTGAGCCGCGTCGCCATTTGCACGGGGCGATCTCCCAGCAGGACGCGCAGCGCCAGGCGGAGCGTGCTGGCGTCGGCCTTGGTCGGCGAACCCGAGTCGAACGGAGGTTGCGGGTCGTATTCGATGGCAAGCTGGAGCGATTCCGTCAACTCGCGTCCGTGGACCCGCTCGGTCAGCGCCAGGGCCATGTCGATCCCGGCCGACACGCCGGCTCCGCTGATGTGGTTGCCCTCCCAGACCACTCGATCGGCAACCACCTCGACTCCCATGGCCCGCAGGTTGTCGCGAAAGCCCCAATGGGTCGTCGTCTTCTTGCCTTCGAGCAGCCCCGCGGCGGCGTAGAGGCCGGCGCCGGTGCAGACCGACGCAGTCCATTGACAACCGGGGGCCGCCGCTCGCAGCCAATCGATCAGTACCTGGTTGCCCAGGACCGGCACCGGATTGCCGCTGCCCGGGACGACGATGAGATCCGGATCGGGCAACGTTTCGGGGGTGTCGGTCGGAATGACCGTCAGGCCGCAGTCGCAGCGAACGGGATCGAGCGAGTCGGCAAGGAAGTGGACGTCAGCGTCGGGCCAACGGCTGATGACCTCATAGGGGCCGACCAGGTCGAGCGCCGTGAAGTCGGGATACAGGACGTAGGCGATTTTCATATCACGTCTCAGGCTCGTGCGGCCGGGACCTGACCGCGGCGACGTCGCAAGGGTCCTCGCGGCGCCTCTCACCCGGTCACCTCGAAGCTGAACATCATGCCGCTCTCGTGGTGTTCGGCGATGTGGCAGTGCGCCATCCAGCGGCCGACATTGGTGACGTCGAGCAGGATGTCGAGCGTCTCCCCTGCGCGCACCAGCACCGTGTCCTTCCAGACTAGGTTCGGCTCTGTGACTCCATCGCGGCTCAGGATCAGGAAGCGGCCCGCCCCGTGAACGTGGAACGGATGGTGCATGGGATGGTCGCCGGCCATCTCGTTGAGCAGTCGGATCTTGACCCTGTCCCCAACGCGGAAGCGCCAATCGATCGCCGCGTTCTCGGCGCCGGTCTCGCGATCGACCAACTTCCAGCGCATGTTGGCCGGGGTCGTCATCCGGTTGACCTCGACCATGTCGTCCTCCCACTCGATCCCGTCGGCCGTGGCGTGGCTGTGGCCTTCGGGCGAATCGCCGTGGTGGTCGTGACCCTCGTGCTCGTGGCCTGAGCCGGATGCGGCGACCAGCTCAGCGGGCAGGAGCTTCATCCCGCACTCGGGGCAGTGGCCAGGCTCCTCGCTGACCACGGCGGGGTGCATCGGGCAGGTGTAGGTCGTGGTCGGAGCCGCGACCGCCAAGAGCTTCATTCCACATTCGGGGCAGTGGCCGGCCTCCTCGCTGACCACCTGCGGGTGCATTGGGCAGGCGTAGACGGTCGGCGTGTCACCTTCCGGCGCTTCCATGTCCATCTCGGCGAGGAAGGCCAAGGTCTTGTCCGGCTCGGCGTCCAGGTACGGGACGACCCGCTCCCGCTCGGCGCTCATGTCGGAATTGGTACGCAGGACCTCGAACGGCTCGTAGAGCGCTGGCTCGGCCCGCTCGTCGGTGACGTGGATCGCGGCCAGCGGGTAGACCCGCTGCGGAGTGTGATGCTCCAGCGTGTGCTCCCCGGGCTCGTCGAACAGCGCGTCTACCACCACACGCTCCGACGGCGCGAGAATTACCTCGTCGACGAACTCCTCATGCTCGACGTGGCCGCTGTCGCCGCCGACCAGCTTCATCCGCGCCCCCGGCAGCGCAACCTTGAAGACACGCGTGTTGGCGGTGTTGGTGAGGTAGAAGCGAAGGACCTCGCCGCGCTGCGCACTCAGGGACAGATCGGTCTCGCCGCTGACGAGCAGCACATCGCCGAAGCGGCCCATTGCTGCGTAACTCGTCTCGGCTCGGCTGAACGGCGCCACCTTGCCGTCCTCGAGCAAGATGTCGTCGAGCGTTAGGGGGAGCTCGCGGTGGACGGGGGGCCAGCAGTCGGGGTCGGCCGGCTCGACCAAGACGTTGGCGTACAGCCCCATCTCCTGGCCGTAGTCCTCGCGGATGTGCGGGTGGTACCAGTAGGCGCCGGGGTCGGGGAACGCGACTCGGGCCGAGTAGCGCCCGCCGACGGAGATCGGGGTCTGCGTCTCATGGGTGCCGTCGTAGCGGTTCTCGAGCCGCAGGCCGTGCCAGTGGACGGTGGCGTCCATGTCGCCCTGGTTCTCGATGTCGACGACGATCTCCGAGCCTTCCCGGACCTTCAGGGTCGGGCCAGGGATCGACCCGTTGTAGGCCAGCATCCGTACGGTGGCGTCGCCGAGGCGCTTTGCCACCGGAGCGATCCGCAGCTCGAAGTGGTCGCCGTCGGCCAGCTCGACCAGCTCGGGCGCGCGGGCCTCGGGAAGGCCGGCCACCTCTGTCGGGAAGTGATCTGAAGTTGTGCTCATGTCGCTGTCCTCTCTCAGGCTGGAGGTAGGCCGCGCCGGGCTCGGGTCGACCGGGCGCTCATCCGACGCGCTCCGGCGCCCCCGTCTCGGCCCACGCCGGGCTGAAGGTGCTGATCTCTTGCGCGATGTACTCGGCGTCGTCCTTGACCCAGCCCAGCAGCGCCGAGCCTCTGGTGTGCTGCCAAGTGAGCCCGAGGAAGTACAGCCCAGGCGACGGGGTAACGCCGCGCTGATGCACGACACGGCCGTTGTCGTCGAAGATCGGAGCATCGACCCATGAGTGATCGACTCTGAAGCCGGTGGCCCAGATGACGCCGCGAACGTCGAGCTTTGTGCCGTCGCTGAAGCTCACAGTCGATCCTCTCGCGTCAACGGCTCGCCCGTGGAGCTTCACCCCGTGCCGTCGGCGTAGAGCCCTGGGGGTCGAGCCGATGAGCGTGTCTCGCCCTGACATCCGGCGGCCGATGCGCGACGCCCTGTTCTTGCGGATCAGCCCAGTGGCCTCGAGGTACCAGAACAGGTCGCGGCCGAGGATGCGCTGAGGGAGCGGCATCTGGCGCGAGCCGATCGACAGATGGACCGCATGGGACCCGGAGAGCTCCTGGGCGATCTGGAAGCCTGTGTTGCCGCCACCGACCACCAGCACCCGCCCCTCGGGGATGCCAGCCGGCGACCGATAGGCGCTGCTGTGCAGGTGTACCACCTCGGCGTCGAGGCGCTCCGCGATCGTCGGCACGAACGGCACCTGGAAGGGACCGCTCGCGATTACCACCTGGTAGGCCTCGTAGGCGCGGTTGTCGAGCTCAACGAGGTAGGTCCCGTTGGTCCGCCGGATCGACCGGACACGGCTGCCCAGTTCCACTGGAAGCTCGAAGTGACGGGCGTAGTCGGCGAGGTAGTCGGCGACCTCGTCCCGACCGGGATAACGGTCCGGGTCGCCGGGGAAGGGGAGACCGGGGAGGGAGTCATAGCGAGCCGGGGTGAACAGCTTGAGCGAGTCCCAACGCTCGCGCCACGCCGCCGCCGGCTCCTCGGCCGCCTCAAGGATCGTGAAGTCGCGCCCCTGAAGCGCGAGGAAGTAGCCGATCGCGAGACCGGCCTGGCCGCCGCCAACCACGACTACCTCACGGGGCTCATTCAGGGTGCTATCCGTCACTTGTCGTTCCTCCATTAGACCCGACGCCAAGAGGCGCGGTGTTTCGTTTCACTGCGGGATAAGGGAGCCGATCGCAGCACCCGGGAGCTATGCCCCGCGGCCGGTGGCGGGTACCCCAAACGAGACACCACGCCTGTCCACTTGGGCGACTGTAGCCACCACCTGACCCAGCGTCCACTAGGGCCACGACGCATTGCCACGGCTCGGCCACGACCGACGATCGACGCCCGAGTCGGCGCGCACCAGCAGGCAGCCGCGCCCCAAGAGTGCGCTGTCGCAGGAGGCGGGTGTCCCCGCTTAGGCGGCTATGACCGCCGCGTTGCACGAGACTGCAAGAGCCCTCGACCCTAGGTCGCGCTGCCGGGCATCTCTTCGCCGATCATGATCACGAGCCGCCGAGCTCCAGCTCGGCGTGGGCGACCGTGCCGTCCGGCATGCCCATGCGTATTCGCTCGGTTGCGCCGAACACACACTTGTAAAGTCGATCGCCTCGCCGGCGCCGATGATCGAGAGGTGCGGCGACACGCGCGGGTAGCTGTCGGGGATTGGCTTGACGTCTGGCAGCGAATGTCTCCTGCGTTGGGTCAGGCGTTGACTTGCTCGGCGAACCGCTCTAGGTAGAGCGGCCAGCCCTGGTCGCCGCCGACTCCGTCGCGCTCGGTTTCCCAGCCTTGGCCGTGGCGGTCGAGGTTGCGGTGCTCGAGCTCGACGCGAGTGCGGTCGGGCGCCTCGGCGATGAAGCGCACCTCAACCTCGCTGGTCTTGTCGGGATCGGTCTCGATCTGCCACTGCGGGCTGATGTCCCAGCTGAACACGACCCGGTTGTGCGGCTCAAATGCAAGCACGCGGGCCCAACGGCACTCGCTGCCGTCCACGCCGCGGTCGTAGATGTTGCCGCCCACGTGGGTCGCGAAGACCGTCTCGGCGATCTCGACCTGGAGCATGTTGTGCTCGGGCGGCTTGAAGCTGCCGAAGCCGTCGGTGAAGACCGAGAACGCCCGCTCGATCGGTGCCTCGACGACGATCGAGTTCCGGATGGAGGTGTCCGATGCCTGCGTGCTCATGAGCTCTCCTTCATTTGTTTGCTCGACGGCCGTTTTGTAGGCGGCCAGGGCTTGGTCCCAGAAGTGGTCGAGGTAGCCGCGCAGCAGGCGCAGTCCCTCGGGATCGATTTGGTAGACGCGTCGCGTGCCGACTCGCTGGTCGACGACCAGCCGGGCGTCCTTGAGCACCTTCAGGTGCTGCGAGACGGCGGGCCGGCTGACGGGCAGCTCGCTGGCGAGTTGACCGACCGCGCGCGGACGCTCGGCGAGGTGCTCGAAGATCGCCCGCCTGGTGCGATCGCCGAGCGCCGTTAGCCCGCTCGTCTGGTAAGTCTGCACGAACGGTAAGCTTGCACTTACGTGCGTGCCTGTCAAGCCGGCGATGGCTGACCTCGAAGGGTACTCAGGGGGCGTATGGATGTGGCGAGCTTCGTCGAGGCGCAGCCTCCGCCGACGTCCGCCCGGGTGCCCGAGATCGGGTGCGGCAAGGGTGAGCTCGCGCCGGCCGTCGCGCGCCTCGGCTACGCCATCGTCGCGATCGATCCACGGGCACCTGACGGGACATCTTCGAGTCGGTTTCGCTCGAGGAGTTCGCCGGGCGCGGCCCTTCGACGCGGTCCTGGCGAAGCGGGCGCTTCACCACATCCCCGACCTAGCCGGCGCGGTGGACCGGGTCGCTCGCCTGCTGCGGCCCGCCGGGCGGTTGATCGTGCACGAGCACGCTGAGGAAGCTGTCGGTCCCCGATCCGCTGCCGAGGTCGAGCACTGACTCCCCGGTCTCGACACTCGCGAGGTCGAGGAAGTAGCCGACGCCGGCGAAGGAGTCGATCCCGCGGCGGGGATCTGGTCGAGGTCTGCTGCGGGTAGCCGAGTCGTTCGGCAAGCGGGCGGCCGTTCTCGAAGTGGAATTCGCGCTCGGGCTCGGGGCCACCTCCTCGTACATGCGCTTGACGCGCCGCTCCAGTTCGGTGGTGTCGAGTTGGCGAGTCTCTGTGCTCATGCTGGGGTCTCCTCGTTTGCAAGACGCCATTCGGGCCAGCCTTCGTGAAGGCGTCGCGCGTATCGACCCTCCGCGCGCAGGGTACGGACCGCGTCGTGCGCGAAGGCGCAGAACGGACCGCGGCAGTAGGCGACGACCTCGCGGTCGCCGGGAAGCTCGTCGAGACGTCGCTTGAGCTCATCGATCGGGATGGACTGTGCGCTTTCGATGTGTCCGGCCTCGAACTCCTCGGCGGGTCTGACGTCGACGAGCACCACGTCGTCTCTGGCCATGCGTGCGACCAGCTCGTCGCGGCCGATCGCCTCGACCTCGTCGCCGAGGTACTCGCGCGCGGCTCGCTGCACCTCGGCGAGCCGCGTCGCGGAGGCCTCGCGCAGCGCGAGCCAGAGCGCCAGCACGTCGTCCCCGGCCAGCGAGTAACGGACGCGCAAGCCGTCGCGCCGCCGCGTCACCAGGCCGGCGGCGTGCAGCGCCTGGAGGTGCTGCGAGGTGTTCGCGTTCGACTGTCCGCTGGCGCTGGCGAGCTCGTCGACGCTGCGCGAGCCCTGTGCGAGCAGGTCGATCAGCTCGAGCCGGCGCGGGCTCGCGAAAGCCTTGCCCATCAGAGCGATCGCCTCGAACAGGGCGTCCTTGGGACGAGTCGAGTCCACCGCATGGTTATTCAAGCGATCAATTGATACCTTGTCAAGTTCTGGACCGTCACGGAGGCCGCTTTGTTCTTCCGCCAGCTCCTCAACGACGAATCCGCCTGCGCCTCGTATCTGCTCGGGTGCAAGAGCCACGGCCGGCTCGCCGTGGTCGATCCGCACGTCGACCTGGTCGATCGGTACATCGCCGACGCCCAGGACGTGCCGATCGTCGCCGTCTTCGAGACACACGTGCAGGCCGACCACCTTTCGGGCCTACCCGAGCTCCTGGCGCGCACGGGTGCCACGGCATATCTGCCGGAGGGTGCGGGCGTCGAGTTCGACCAGGGCCCCCTCGCCGACGGCGAGGTCCTCCACCTGGGCAACACCGAGCTCGAGGCGGTCGCCACGCCGGGCCACGCTCTGGCGCACCACGCCTACATCGTCACCGACCACGCGAGGGCCGAATCCCTCTTCGTCTACGTCCAGAAGCGCCCCAAGTCCTAGCCGCCTTGGCCGTCTCCCCGGCAGTCCGACTTGGGCTACGGGAGAACCTCCCGCAGTTCTCCCTGCTCGTCGCGTCAACGCCTTCGTCGGCGCGATGGTGGGGCTCGAGCGCTCCACCCTGCCGCTGATCGGGGAGGACGACTTCGGGCTGACGTCGAGCGCCGCGGTCCTGTCGTTCATCGTCGCCTTCGGCCTCGCCAAGTCCTTCACCAA
>DATDLJ010000047.1:0-47225 GCA_036519395.1 Solirubrobacterales bacterium
GCCGTTGTCGCCGCCGACCAGGACCTCGGCCCCGGCCGCCGTCGCTGCTTCGAGCTGGGCGACGACCTTGGCCCGCTGCGGGTCGGAGACCATCGGCCCGACGTCGGTCGCGACCTCAAAGGGATCGCCGAGGACGAGGCCGCGGGTGTGGTCGACGAAGGCGGCGACATAGTCGTCGTAGACCTCCTCGGCGACGTAGAAGCGCTCGGCCGAGGTGCAGACCTGGCCGGCGTTGAGGAAGGCGGCCCAGGCGCCGCCGCGGGCGGCGACCTCGAGCTGGGGGGCGACGTCGGCGCAGACGATGAAGGCGTCCTTGCCGCCCATCTCCAGGTTCATCCGCGCCATCCGCGGGACGCAAGCCTCGGCCACCTTCTTCCCGGTCGCGACCGAACCGGTGAAGGCGATGCAGTCGACGTCGGGATGGGCGGCGAGCTGGGCGCCAACCTCACCGGCGCCGGCCAGCAGGCCGACCACGCCCGGCGGCAGGTGCGCGAAGACCGGCGCCAGCGCCAGGGTCGAGAGCGGCGTCAGCTCCGAGGGCTTGGCGACGACGCAGTTGCCGGCGGCGAGCGCCGGCGCCACCTTCCAGGCGAGCAGCAGCAGCGGGTAGTTCCAGGGGACGATGCAGCCGACCACCCCAAGCGGGTCCTTGACCACCATCGCCAACTGGGTGTTCTCAATCGGCGGGATTACTCGGCCGGCGTGGTCGCGGCCGATCTCCGCGTAGTAGTCGAAGGCCGCCGCCGTCCACTCCAGCTCGTCGCGGTTCTCGATCAGCGGCTTGCCGCCCTCGGCGGTCATCGTCCGCGCCAGCCCCTCGGCGTTCTCGCGCAACCGCCGCGCGACCTCGTGCAGCAGCTCACAGCGCTCGCCCGCGGGCATCCGTGCCCAGCCGGGCCAGGCGCGGCGGCCGGCGGCGACGGCGGCATCGACCTGCTCGGTCGAGGCCGCGGCGAGGGCAACGATCGTCTCGGTCGTGAACGGGTTCTCCACCGCCAGCGCCGCCCCGGTACCGGCGACCCGCTCGCCGTCGATCAAAAGGTAAGTCGTGTGATCGGACTCCGCGGACACCCGGCCAGGGTAACTGCCCGTTCCCGCCGAGGCCAGACGGTTGGCGCGGGGATAGGCTTCCCCCCATGGGACGGGGTCAGGCGCTGATTCGGCGGGTTGGGGGAGCGGTTCTGCTGGCGCTGCTGGTGACGCTGCTCAGCGCCGGGGTCAGCGCCGGCCGCGAAGTCGAATCCGAGCCCCCGCCCGAGGTCCCCGAAGCCCTGCTTGGCAGCGGTTCGATCGACGATTTCCGCTGGGCGGTCCACGTTGGGCGGGACAGCGAGGAAAACGATCCGCAGCGGCCCTGCTTCAAGGTGAGCACCGGCGAAGGCTCGGAAGCCGGGTACGGCACCTCCGCCCGGACCTGCAGCTCGCTGGACCGCGACCCCCTCGTCAACGGGCTCGGCAGCGGAGCCGGCGACGGGGCGCGAACGGTGCTGGCGATGGCCTTCCAGCAGCGGGTGAGGTCGGTTCGGCTCTGGCTGAAAGGCAGGAAGAGCAGGCGGATCCAGTTGCGCCGGCTCAACGCCGAGCAGGCCGAGTTCACCGGGCTCGCCCGCTTCCGATACCTGGTCGAGGACTTCACGGGCCCCTTCTGCCTGCAGCGTTACGCGAGCTTCAACGCGGCCGGCGAGCGCCTCGCGATCAGCCCCTCGTACGAGTGCGCCTGGAACTGGCGCGGGGATCGCGAACCCAGCTAGTCCCGGAAGGCCAGCGCCCGCGCACATAGCATGTGCGGCTATGTCAACGGGTGAATTTTCCGAGACCAGGGCCGAGCAGGCTCCTGATTTCCGCTTCGCCTCCTGGGCGCCGTTGCGGCCGTATGCCCTTGGCCTCTACGTCATCGCGCTGCTCGCCTGGAGCGCCGCCTACGGGATCCCGGTTCAGCGCGAGCTGGTGATCCTCTGGACCTGCATCGCCCTCGCCTGCGTCTCGATCGGGCGGCCGCCGCGGGAAATCCTCCAGCTGGTTCTCGACTGGCTGCCGATCGTCGCGGTCCTCTGGATCTACGACCTCACCCGGGGCGCCGCCGACTCGACGGGGATCAGCGTCAACTACCACCCGATGATCGACTTCGACAAATTCGTCTTCGGCGGCGAGGTGCCGACCGAATGGCTGCAGGACCGCCTCTACCAGCCGGGCGTCAAGTGGTGGGACGTCCTCTTCACCTTCATCTACACCTCCTACTTCATCGTCCCCTTTGCCCTGGCCGGCTACTACTGGGCCCGCGACCGCCCCGCCTTCCAGCGCTTCACCCGCCGGCTGGTGACGCTTTCGCTGGCCGGTCTCGCTACCTACCTCGCCTTCCCCGCGGCGCCGCCCTGGCTGGCCGGCGAAATGGGCCTGATCGACGAAGTCCACCGCTCGACCGGGAAGGGGTGGGAGGTGATCAGCGTCGGCACCGCCTCGCTCTTCTCCAAGGGTCAGGCCTCCAGCAACCTCGTCGCCGCTGTGCCCTCGCTGCACACCGCGATCGTCACCCTGGTCGCGATCTTCCTCTGGAGCCGGGTCCGCCCGAGCCTGCGGCCGTTGCTGCTGCTCTATCCGCTGCTGATGGGCCTGACCCTGATGGCGACCGGCGAGCACTACTTCTTCGACGTCGCCCTCGGCTGGATCTACGCCGGCGCGGTAATGGCCGCCTGGTCAGCCTGGGAGCGCCACCGCGAAGAGCGCTTGCCAGAGTCCGCGGCCTAAAGAGGTCTATATAGCTAGCCAAGTCCTGCGTGGCCAGAAATCTACGACCGAGTTCGGTGATGGCCCAGATACCGCGACGCGAAGCGTTGCTTATGACCCCACGTTCTTTCATTCGTAGCCGCGCGAACCTGGCCGATTCCGCCAGCGGATTTCACCAGATCTCAGTCGCTCCCTGTCACGATCAGCGAGCACGCCGCTCATTTGCTCCTCGAGTGCGTCGATCACATCATTGGAGGGGGCTTCGCCTCCGGCTCCCTCGAGGACTTGGAGGATCGGGACCCAGTAGTCCTCCACTGGGAGAACTGATCCGGGCGCAGCGCGGCGGCTGGAAGTGGAGTCACGTTCCGTGGCAGCGGCGGATCCCTAACCGTCGGCTGCTAGAGAGAGCGAGAGGTCCGGTGACCCAGCTCGAAAGTCGTGGTTCCTTTCAGACGCTATAGGTGAGAAAAGAACCGCAACTTCCCGGCGTTTCTCACTCTGCCAATCTCGCGGTTCCTTTCGGACGGTATGGGTGCGAAAGGAACCGCTTGTTGACGGTGGGATGGATACCTCTACGCCGAGTTCAGGCGATTCGGCGGCAGAAGGTCTCCTCCAGCGCCTCCTCGCCGCCTTCGCCGGGGACGGTCATGTCGAGCTGGATCGAGGCGGTGCGGCCATCGATGTGAATCGTCCCGACCTGGTTGTCGAAGTAAGGGCCCTCCAGGGCGCGCCAACGGATCCCTGGGTCGGGGGCGCCGGCTGCTCGCGCCAGTAGTCGGGTGAAAGCGGTGAGCGGGCGGCCGAACCCTTGGCGCACCACTCGCCGCTCTTTCTCGTCGAGCGGGTTGCGATAGGGCGAGCAGACCGCCTGGTAGATCGGGGCGCGATCGGCCGAGCCCGGGTAGGCGACCTCGGAGAGGTAGGCGTGGTGAACGTCGCCGGAGAGGACGACGACCGAAGCGGGGCGCTCGCCGCGCTCGCCGCACGCGACTTCGTGCAGAAGATCGCGCAGCTTCGCGAAGGACTCGCCGAAGGCGGCCCAGTGGTCGAAGTCGACCTCGCGGCGGAGCCACTCGCTGGCCTTGGCGGCCGGCTTGCCCCAGGCCCCGTTTGCCACCTCCTCGTTCCAGGCCTCAAGTCGGTCAAAAGCGGGGGAGAGGAGCCAGGGAATGGTCGTGCAGACGAGCAGGTGGTCGAAGTCGCCGTTGGCGTGCTCGACGATCCAATCCCACTCCTCGTCGTCGACGATCGCCCGCCGATCCTCCTCCAGGACCCGCGCCGCCCGGGCGTCGATGAAGATCGCCCGAGTCCGGCCGAAGTTGCGGCAGTAGCTCCAGCGGGTGCCGTCGCCGTGCGCCTGGATCCGCCCCGCCCAGGCGAAGAGTTCATCGCCGGCGTGTTGGTTGCCGCGCAGGCGCTGGTAGAGGTCGTTCTCGCGCAGCTCGCGCGGCGAGAGGTTGCCGATGTGCTGGTAGATCCAGTAGCTGGCGATGCAGCCGACCGCGCGCCGGTGCCACCAGGACTTCCGCTGCATCTGCAACAGCCAGTCGCGGGAGATATTCCAGTCGTCGCTCATGTCGTGGTCGTCCCACAGCATTGAGACCGAGACGGTGGAGAAGAGCCAGCGGATCAGCGGCTCCTCCCAGCTCTCGCAGTAGAGCCAGGTGTACTCCTCGAAATCGGTCACCTCGTCGTGGGGCGGGGTCTCGGTGCCGCGGCGTTCCTTGATCTTCTTGCGCGTCTTCGGTGAGCCCTCGTCGACGTAGACCTGATCGCCAAGCAGGAAGAGCTGCTCCGGCCACTCCTCGCGATCGCCCGCCGCCATCTGCTGCGCCAGCACCCAAAGCGCATCGACCTCGTGCCCGACCTCGGTCTCGTCTTTCGGTTCGGTGAAGGGGGGCTCGTGGGGGACCGCGACCCGGCAGGAGCCGAAGCAGATATCGAGTGCCTTGTCAGCGTCGATCGTGCGGATCGCACTCGGTGGCAGCTTCGACCCCGGCAGCGGCCAGCGCACCTCGCCATCCAGCCGCACCTCGTACTCGTAGTGCGAGGCCGGCTCGAGCCCGGCGATGGAGACCAGCGCGTAATGGTGGCCGTCGACGCGGAAGGTCGGCTCCCGGTGGCCGAGGACCTCCACCTCGCAGGGCTCGCTGGTCTCCACCCAGACGTTGGCCTCGGTCTCGGAGACGTAACGGAGAAGCGGGCCGAGTACGAGTTCGGCCATGGCCGCCTAGATCCGGCCCAGCAGCAGGAGGATGAGGAGGATGATCGCGATCAAGCCGAGAATCCCTCCCGCCACGGCCACCTTCAGCAGCACCAGCACGATCGCCACGATGATCAAGATTCCGATCAGCGTTCCCACCATCTCGCATCCTCCTGTTTGAGGCGACGCCCGCCGCCGCCATTCTTGGATTGGTTTCCCTAAGGAACGATGGGGAAACCCATTCGTCAGGTGATTCTCAGAAAGGCGCTGACAGGTCAGGGGCTAATCCGTTTAGGGAGAGTCGGCATTCCACCTACTCTTGAACGGACCGCCAGCAGTGGGAAGATCGTCCAATGAGCGAAGCACTGGCCGCGGCGAGTTTCAGCCGCTGGCTCTCAGACGAGCGTCTGACGCGACGGGCGGTGAGTGGAGACGAGCGCGCCTTCGCCGCGATCTTCGGCCGCTACCACCAGAGCCTCTATCGCTACTGCCTGGCGATCGTCGGCAATCCCGAGGATGCCCAGGACGCTCTGCAGAACACGATGGTGAAGGTGCTGCGGGCGTTGCCGGGCGAGGAGCGGGAGATCGAGTTGAAGCCGTGGCTGTACCGGATCGCCCACAACGAGGCGATCGACTTGGTGCGCCGCCGCCGCGAGACCCGGCAGGTCGACGCCGAGAAGATCGCCCCCGGGTACGGCCTGGCCGAGGACGCGGAGACGCGCGAGCGGCTGCGGCAACTGTTTGTCGACCTGGGCGAGCTGCCCGAGCGGCAGCGCGAGGTTTTGGTGATGCGCGAGCTCTCCGGCCTCGAGTTCGAGGAGATCGGGGCGGCGCTGGAGACCTCGGCTGCGGTCGTGCGGCAGACCCTCTACGAGGCGCGGCAAAGCCTGCAGCAGATGGAGGAGGGGCGTGAGTTGAGCTGCGATGGGGTGACCAAGGCGCTCTCCGACGGCGACGGTCGCATAATCCGCCGCCGTGACGTGCGCGCGCATCTGCGCTCTTGCGCCGATTGCCGCCGCTTCCGCGACGAAATCAAGGACCGCGAGCACGATCTTGCCGCACTCTCGCCGCTGCCGGCGATTGCTGCGGCGGGGATGATGCAGGCGCTGCTCGGCGGCACGCAGGCGGCGACCGGCGGTGGGCTGGCGGCAGCGCTGGGCGGCGGCGCGGCGAAAACGATCAGCGCTTCCACTGCGGCGAAAGGAGTTGCCACCGTCGCGGTTGTCGCGGCGGTCGGGGTTACCACCGCCGATCGCACCGGGATCATCCACGTTGGTCTGCCGGGGGACGGCGGCAACAAGGCGAGCAAGTCGGCGCCACCGCTGCCGGGCATCCAGCCCGCCGCCGATAACGCCAATCCCTCCGCGGGTGCAGCCGGGAATAGCAGTGGCGGTGGCGAGAAGGCAGCGGGTAATGGGCAGGTTCACTCCCAGCAGCAGGCGCCTCGGGGCGCGGCGGATCCGTCCGCTCAGTCGCAGGGCAAGGGCCCTGGTCACGCTCAAGGTAAGGCGAACGGTCTCTCCCGGCCGCCGGGACCACCAGCGGACCAGGCGACCGGTCGCGGTCACGAAAAGCAGCACCCAGACGCTGCCGCTGGCGGTCAGCAAACCGCAGCGGAACACAAAGCGGAACCGGCCCACGCTGGCAAGGGCGGCAACAGCGGCAAGGGCGGCAATAGCAGCAAGGGCGCGAGTGAAGCCGCGGCACCGCCAACCAAGCCGGCGCGCCCACCGAAGCCGCCGCCCAAGTCCGAACCAAAGGGGCCGCCGCCAAACCCTCCCGCGGCGGCGGCGCCTGAATCACCCGGTAACGCGCCGTCGCAACCACCGCCGCAGTCGCAGGGGAAAGGTGCAGAGGCGGGCGACGAGGGCTAGCTGGGCCTAACGGCTAGCTGCTGAGGGCCGACATGGTTGCGACTACCGACCCCGCCAGGGCATCGAGCGCGTAGCCGCCCTCGAGTACGGCGCCGACGGGGGCGTTCCACTCATCCGCGGCGCCGCGGACGGTGGCCGCGAGCCGGCCGAACGAGGCGCTCTCCAGGCGGCACTCGGCGAGCGGGTCGTCGCGGTGGGCGTCGAACCCGGCCGAGATCAAGACCAGCTGGGGCTGGAAGGCGGTGGCAGCGGGGAGGATCTCCTTCTCGAGCAAGCCCAACCACTCATCCTCTTCGCTGCCGGCGGCAACCGGGCGGTTGATCGTGAAGCCCTCGCCCGGTCCCGAGCCGGTGTCCTCGCGGGCGCCGCTGCCGGGGAAGATTCCGCCCTGGTGGATGCTGGCGAAGAGGACGTCGGCGCGGTGGCGAAAGATCTCGGCGGTGCCGTTGCCGTGGTGGACGTCCCAGTCGAGGATGAAGACCCGCTCGAGGCCGAGCTCGGCGATCGCCAGCGCCGCGGCGACCGCGACGTTGTCGAAGAGACAGAAGCCCATCGCCCGCGCCGGCTCGGCGTGGTGGCCGGGAGGGCGTCCAGCGCTGAAGCCGACCTGCGCCTCGCCGCTGAGCAAAGCTCGGGTCATCTCACAGGCGCCTCCCGCCGAGCGCAGCGCCGCCTCCCAGGAAGGTTCCCCGGCGTAGGTATCGATGTCGATCGCCCCTCCGCCGTCCTCGCAGAGCCGGCGAATCGCCTCGATGTACTCACCCGGATGGACTAGCAATAGCTCCTCCTCGCGAACCCGAGGAGGCTCCCGCCGCTCCCATCCCAACCAATCCCGCTCCGCCAAAGCCGCCTCGATCGCCAACAACCGCTCCGGCCGCTCCGGATGTCCCGGCAGCCCTTCCCCAGGATCGTGCCTGAGACACGCTGGATGGCTGAAATACAGCATCAAGCGAATCTACTCCCGCAGCTCGGCGAGTTAGCGGCGGGAATTAAGGGAGAGTTGACCATTAATAAAGAAAAAGAGAGTAAATTTAACGGGCAATTTAGCCCGGGCGCTTGCGCCGACTGCTTCACAAGGGAGAGAACATGACCTTCGCGAAGGTATCCGCCCTCCTGGGCCTGGCCGTGAGCGCTTTGTTGGCCTTTTCGGCAACCGCCTCGGCCACCCAGGTCACAGCGCCTGCGGGCACGCTTTACACAGGCAATCTCAGTCTTGCGAGCCAGGGAACCCATATTTTCCATGCAGTCGTCGAAGTGAAATGCAACAAATCGAGCCTTGTAGCCGGGGTCTCAACCCACGGGAGCGATGTGACAGCAAACGGGGCTGTCAGCACGCTGACCTTCACGGAATGCGATCAGCACGTGGTTGTCCTCAGCAAAGGGTCGCTTGAAACTCACGCCACCAGCGGCGGCAACGGCCAGGTCACATCAACCGGCCTCACAATCACAATCGAATTCACAACCATCTTCGGCAACGTTCACTGTGCCTACGGGACCAACAACACTCCCATTGGCACGCTCACAGCGGCAGCGGGCGCAACCGGGCACGCGGTATTGGACGTCTCGGCTGTCCTGCCGGCCCACATCGGCTCATTCCTCTGCGGTTCCAGCATGGAATGGACAGGCACCTACAAAGTCACGAGCCCGACAGGGCTGAGGATCGATTGACCCCGCTTTAGATCAGGCCCCGACCAGCGCTACGAGTGCGTCGGCTGCGGCGGAGCTGCCGCCCGTCGCCTCGTAGCCATCCTTGACCCTGGCCGCGCCGGGGCCACAGCGTTCCGCCGCGAGGGCGGCGTCGGCAAGTCGAGCCGGGGAGAGGCGCCGACGGCTTAGTCGCACGCCCGCCCTCGCCTCCTCGACGTGAGCGGCGACGTCGAGCTGGTCGCGGGCCCAAGGGACGACGCAAACCGGCACCGCGTGCGCGAGGGCCTTCTGGGCAATCCCCATGCCGCCGTGGCAGACGACCACCGAGGCGCGTTCGAGCAGCGGGCGGTGGGGGAGGTAGCGCTCGACGATGGCGTCGCCGTGGCGCGGCAAGGTCGTCGGGTCGACCCCGGCGGTGGTGACGACCAGGCGCCAGCGCTCGGACATGCCTTCGATCGCGGCGGCGGCGATCGCGCTGTCGTCCTGAAACTCCGAAGAGCAGGTGACGAGGGCGAGCGGCCGCCCATCCGCGGGGATCTCCACCGGTAGTTCTGCGGATGGGTCCCAAGCCCCGGCGCCGACCATCACCACGTCGGGCGGCATCGGCCGTGGGTACTCAAACGGGTGGGCGGTGAAGTAGAGGGTCAGCGGCGCGCGGTTGTGGGCCTCGGCCATCGAACTAAGCTCGGCGAGTCCGGCGGCGGTGCGGGCGGCGTTGACGGTCGGAAGGCGCATGCGCCGGTCAGCGGCCGCTGCAACCAGTGCCGCCGCCCGGTCCCGCAGGCGCCCGGCCGCCCCCCGCATCGGTCGCAGGCCGAGGCCGAAGGGCGGGAAGCCCCGCACCGTGTCTTCGAGCAGGAACGGGCGCGACTCCGCCCACGGCAGTCCCTCGCGCTCAGCGACCGCCTTCGCCCCGAAGGTGGTGGTGTCGACGAGGGCCAGGTCCGGTTCGGTTGCGGCGAGAGCGGCGGCGAAATCGTCGACCTCGAGCGGGGCGCGTTCCGCCCAAACCTCGAAGGCGCGTTCGCCGCCTCCTTTGCGGGAGCGCTTGCGGTGGTCGTCCATAGCGATCGCCTCGATCGCCGAGTCGATCGGCTCGCAATCCAGTCCCGCCCCGCGCACCCCCTCTACTCCCGCGGCGAGCGTCCGCACGTGGACCTCGGCCCCGCGCTGCCGCAGCTCCAGCAACGGTCCCATCATCGGATTCAAGTGCCCGCGCGCAGGCGAGGTGTAGGCAAGGACCCTCACTCAGTGCTGAAGCAAACCAGCTACTGCCTGCGCAACACGCTGGCCACGGACGGTCAGCGTGTACTCGGTGTGGGGTGGACGGCCGGGGACGAGGTGGCGCTCGACGATCCCCGCCGCCTCCAGCTGCTCCAGCCGCTCGGAGAGCGTCGTTGGCGAGACGCCGGGCAGCGACTGGCGGAACTCGTTGAAGCGGGCGGCGCCGCTGGAGCAGGCGTAGATCGTCGCCATCGTCCAGCGGCGCTCGAGCAGCCCGGCAGCCGCCCGCAAATCGGGCGGCACCGGGGAGCAGTTGCGACAGCGAGGGGACACGATCCTCCCTACGCCGCCACTGCCTCGTGTCCCTTCTCGGCTGGCTCCAGCGCCAGCCCGAGGACCTCGTCGATGCTCATCACCGGGTGGAAGGTCATCTGCTCGCGTACCTCCTCGGGCACCTCGTCGAGGTCGCCGCGGTTGCGCTCGGGCAGGATCACCTCGGTCAGCCCGGCGGCGTGCGCCGCCAGCACCTTCTGCTTGAGGCCGCCGATTGGCAGCACCCGGCCCTGCAGGGTGACCTCGCCGGTCATCCCGACCGTGTGCTTGACCGGCCGCCCCGTCAGCAGGCTGACCAGCGCGGTGGTCATCGCCGTGCCGGCGCTGGGCCCGTCCTTGGGGATCGCCCCGGCGGGTACGTGGAGGTGGAACTCGCGCTGGAAGCGCTCGGCGTCGATGCCGAGCTCCTCGCGGTGCGCCCGCACGTAGGAGAGCGCGATCCGGGCCGACTCCTTCATCACGTCGCCGAGCTGGCCGGTTAGGACCAGGCCCTTGTCGCCGTCCATCGCGGTCGCCTCGATGAAGAGGATGTCGCCGCCGGCCCCGGTCACCGCCAGGCCGGTGGAGACCCCGGGGATCGCCGTGCGCTCGACCGACTCTTGGAAGAACTTCTGGCGGCCGAGGGCCTCGCGCAGCGCCTCGCTGTCGATCACGACCATGCCCTCCACCTCGCCGGCGGCGATCTTCGTCGCCGCGGCGCGGACGAGCTTGCCGATCTCACGCTCGAGCCGGCGCACGCCCGCCTCGCGGGTGTACTCGGAGATCACCGCTCGCAGAACCGCGTCGGAGACCTCGATCTCCTCCGGCACCAGCCCGTTGCGCTTTAGCTGCCGGGGCAGCAGGTAGCCGCGGGCGATCGCCAGCTTCTCCTCGGTCGTGTAGCCGTCGAAAGCGATCGTCTCCATCCGGTCCAGCAACGGCGCCGGGATCGTGTCGACCAGGTTCGCGGTGGCGATGAAGACCACCTCGGAGAGGTCGACCTCGACATCGAGGTAGTGGTCGCGGAAGGTGTCATTCTGGGCTGGATCGAGTACCTCGAGCAGGGCCGCTGAAGGATCGCCGCGCCAGTCGGCGCCGACCTTGTCGACCTCGTCGAGGAGGATCACCGGGTTCATCGTCTTGGCGTCGCGCAAGGCGCGGATGATCCGTCCCGGCATGGCGCCGATGTAGGTGCGGCGGTGGCCGCGGATCTCGGCCTCGTCGCGGATGCCGCCGAGGCTGATGCGGACGAACTCGCGCCCGAGCGCGTTGGCGATCGACTCGCCGATCGAGGTCTTGCCGGTGCCGGGCGGTCCGACCAGGGTTAGGATCGCGCCGTTGGCGCGGTCGTCCTCCTCGATGCCGCGCTCCTCGCGCAGCTTGCGCACGGCGATGAACTCGGTGATCCGTTTCTTCACGTCCTCGAGGCCGGCGTGGTCGGCGTCGAGCACCTCGCGAGTGTGCGCCGGGTCGAGCCGCTCCTCGGAGCGCTTGCTCCACGGCACCGCGATCAGCCAGTCGAGGTAGCTGCGGATCATCGAGCTCTCGGGCGACTGCTCGCCCTGGCGCTCGAGCCGCCGCAGCTCCTTCTCGGCCTGCTCGGCGACCGCCTCGGGCATCTCCGCCTCGGCGATTTTGCGCTCGTACTCGGCGATCAGGTCGGCCTCGTCCTCGCCCAGCTCCTTGCGAATCGACTCCATCTGTTTGCGCAGGAAGTAGTCGCGCTGCTGTTTCTGCGCTCCGGACTCGACGTCGTCGCGGATCTTGCTGCGCACCTGCAGCTCGGTCAGCCGCTCGCGCTGCAGCTCGACCGCCAGCTCGAGCCGGGCGGTGACGTCGATCGCCTCCAGTAGGCGCAGCTTGCCCTCATTGGGGATGTCGGGGGAGAGGCCGGAGGTGTCGGCCAGGGCGCCGGGCTCGTCGATCGAGCGCAGGAAGGCGGCGATGCGACCATCGTCGCCGCGGTGCTCGAGGATCTCTTCGACCACGGCGCGGTATTCGGTGGTTAGCTCGCGGGTGTGCTCGTCATCGGGGTGACCGTCGCGGATCTCCTGCACGTCAACGCGCAGCGAGTCGCCCTCGCCCGACTGGGCGGAGCCGGCGATCAGCCCGCGGTGCAGGCCGACGACGGTGGCGACGGGACGGCCGCGACGGCCGACCCCGGTCTCGATCACCTCAGCGACAACGCCGACGCGGCCGTACTCGCCGTCGCGGCGGGGAATGAGGAAGACGCGCTCGTCCTCGCCGACGTCGATCGGCAGGGTCGCGGTCACGGTGGGGAAGACGATCGCGTCGTCAAGCGCTATCAGCCGATAATTCATAACCAGATCCACTTTCTGTAGTTAGTCCTTCAACAGGATAGCGCTGATGGTTTCCACGTCAAGTGATTGCGGTCACGGCCGGCGGGTACGGTCCCGATGTGGGCCAGGTCAAATGCCAGATCGCGATCTCCGCCGACGGCTTCCTCGCTGGTCCGAACCAGAGCGAGGAGCACGGGCTGGGCGAAGGCGGGGAAGCGCTGCACGAGTGGGCCTTCAAGACTCGCTTCTTCCAGGAAATCCACGGCCGCGAGGGCGGCGAGGGCGGGATCAGCGACGACGTCGTCCGCGAGGCGTCGGCAAACAGCAACGCCATCGTCATGGGCCGCAACATGTTCGGCCCGGTGCGCGGCCCCTGGACCGAGCCGCAATGGGACGGCTGGTGGGGGGACGAGCCGCCCTTCGGAGTCCCGGTCTTCGTCCTCACCCACTACGAGCGCGAGCCGCTGACCCTCGGCAAGACCACCTTCCACTTCGTCACCGAGGGAATCGAGAGCGCCGTCGCCCAGGCCCGTGAGGCCGCCGGCAACGGACACGTCTCGATCGGCGGCGGCGGCGAAACGATCCAGGAGACGATCCGCGCCGGCCTCCTCGACGAGCTATTGATCAACCAGGTGCCGGTGATCCTCGGCGGCGGCGTCCGCCTGCTCGACGGAATCCCGCCGAGCGTGAAGCTGGAGCAGACGCGGGTGGTCGACGCCCCCGGCGTCGCCCACCTCTTCTACTCACTCTCTTATTAGGAGCCGAGCAGCTTCGCCTTTTGTGCGGCGAACTCCTCCTCGGTGAGGATGCCCTGCGCTTTCAGCTCGCCGAGTTCCTTCAGCTGCTCGATCGGCGAGCTCCCGGCTGCGGCTGGTGCGGCGGCTGCCGGCGGGGGCGCCGCGGCTTGCTGCTGTTCTTCCTGCTGTGCCCAGCGTTCACCCTGGCGTTTGGAGACGCGGTTGCTGACGGAGGTGGCGGTACCGGCGATGACCGCGGTGCGGGCGACGCCTCGTAGTAGTCCTGGCATTGGTTCTTCCTTTCTAGGCGTTGGCCTCGGCCGCGTCGAGCGCGGCGAGGACGTCTTCGACGGGAATGCGGCCGCTGGCGACGAGCTGGCCACCGGAGCGGCGAACCGCGGTGGCGAAGGGCGCCGCCCAGGTGTTCTCGAAGATCAGCAGGGCGGCTGAGGTGCCGGGCTCTAGGGCAGTGGCGGCCTCGGTCAGGTCGTCGTCGGAGAGCAGGCCCGAGGAGGCGCCCTCGAAGACCTCGAGCTCGGCGGCGCCGTCGCCGAGGTCGGAGAGCTCGAGCCCAGCGACGCTGCCGTCGTCGTCCTTGGTGACGAAGGCGAGGTCGAGGATCCGGATCAGGCCGCGGTCGACGAGATCGACCAGGTGGGGCGCCACCTCTCCGTTCGGTTGGCGGCCGGGCCACTCGACCAGGATGTAGTCGATCGGCCCCATCTCAACGCTCTCGTCCATCGCAGTCCTCCTGTCGGAAAGAAGTTCTGTTCCAACATACCTCGCTTCGCGACGGCTGGCTCCGCTCGCCGTTTCAATTCTCGATCAGCGGTCCTCGCGAGCCTCCGCCGCTTGCTCGCGGCGCTCCTCCCGGGCCTCGGCGCGCTCCTCGCGTGCCTCCTCTCGTTGCTCAATCCGCTCTTCCTGTACCTCGAGCTCGGCGCTCGAAGTGGGGCCGAAGTGGGCGGTGACAACGGCGATCGCGACGGCGGCGATTGCCAGTGCGACCAGAATTGAGCCGATGATCTGGGCGGAGGGGCGCATCAGCTGGCCCCGAGGAAGTCGCCAGCTGAAGTGAGCCAGGTGGCTGCGAAGAGGCCAAAGAGCGCGATCCCGATCCACGGCAGGAGCGGCGAGGACGATCCCCCGATCCGTACCGCCAGCACCTTGAGCGCCAGTGCCCCCAGCAGCAGGCAGCCGAAGACCGCGTGGGCGCCGCCCTCCTCGAAGCCGTAGTAGCTGAGGCAGGCGACCGCGACGAGGACGGCGAGGACGATGATCGTGTCGCCGCTTGCCCGATGCACCCAAGTCGCCGGACCCGAGTCGAGGAAGCGCAGCCGCACCTTGCGGTAGGAGACAGCGGCGAGGACCAGTTGGTAGACGGCGAGGGCGAGGAGGACGCTGGCCAGCACCACCTTCACCTCGGTGACGTTGCCGCGGGTGAGGTTCTCGATCAGGTCCTCCACGCGGCTGTCTATACCCAGGGGCGCGTCTCTTCTATACGCCGACCCCGGTCGCGCCGCCGAGCGGTAGCCAGCGCACGCTCTCGCGAACCTCGGCTGGCGCTTTCGCGAACTCGGCCTCGACCGCTGCGCGACCTTGGCGGAAGTGGCGCCAGCCCTCGTAGTGGATCGGGATCGTCGTTTGCGGCTGCAACAGGCCGCAGAGCTCGACCGCCTCGGCGGCGGTCATCGTGTAGCGCAGCGGGCCGGTGGCGGGGAAGCGGACGCCGCCGAGGTGGATCAGCGCGGTGCCGACGTCAACCCGATCGGCGACCTCGCGGACGCCGTCGTAGAGGACCGTGTCGCCGGAAATCCACAGCGCTCCGTGCTCCTGTCCGTCCCAGCTGAGGGCAAAGCCGACCACGTCGCCGACCAGCGGCCGGCTCAGCGGCGGGCCGTGGCGGCAGGGGGTGGCGGTGATCGCGATCCGCGGTTTGCCCTCGGCGGCGAGCTCGGTCTCGCCCCAGGGGGCCAGTCCCTGCGCGTTGCCGCCCAGCCGGCGCGCGCCCGCCTCGGTCGTGATCACGGTGCCGGCGCTCGGCAGCAGCTCCCGTCCCGCCTTGTCGAGGTTGTCGTCGTGGTGGTCGTGGCTGAGCAGGACAGCGTCGATCGGGCCGAGATCGGCGGCGGCGATCGACGGCTCCGTCAGTTTGGTCGAGCCGGTGCCCCAGCCGAAGCGGTACTTGCCGCCGGCGGGGTCGAAGGTCGGGTCGGTCAGCAGGCGCCAGCCGCCAAACTCGATCAGGACGGTGGGGCCGCCGATGTGGGTGAGTCGTACGTCCATGCGCTCAACCCTATGCGCGATTCGGGTCGGAGCAAGCGGCTAGGCTCGCGGCCATGAACGACGAGCCAGTGATTCCCAACAACGACCCACTCCTCTACGGCAGCCGCTTCCTGATCGAAGACGCGCCCGACCGTGAGTTCCCCGCGAACGGGATGACCGCGCTCGACGCGATGCGCCTGGTCGGGGAGGAACTGGTGCTGGAGGGGGACCCCTGGCGCAACCTCGCCACCTTCGTCACCACCTGGATGGAGCCGGAGGCGCAGCGGATCGTCGCCGAGAACCTCCATCGCAACTTCATCGACCACGCCGAGTACCCGATCTCGGCGGAGATCGAGCAGCGCTGCGTGCGGATGCTCGCCGACCTCTACCACGCGCCGGGTGAGACGACCGGCTGCCGCACCCAGGGTTCCTCGGAGGCGATCATGCTCGGGGCGCTCTCGCTGAAGTGGAAATGGAAGGAACGGCGGGAAGCCGCCGGTCTGCCGGTCGACAAACCCAACCTCGTCTTCGGCGGCGACGTCCACGTCGTCTGGGAAAAGTTCTGCCGCTACTTCGACGTCGAACCGCGAATCGTCCGCCTGCAGGAGGACAAGTACGTGATCGGGCCCGAGGACGTCGAGCCTCACGTCGATGAGAACACGATCGGCGTCGCCGCCGTCCTCGGCACCACCTTCACCGGCCACGCCGACGACATCCCGGGGATCAACGCGCTGCTGTTGCGACTCAAGGAGGAGAAGGAACTCGACGTGCCGCTGCACGTCGACGCTGCCAGCGGCGGCTTCGTCTGGCCCTTTCTCTACCCCGACTCTGAGTGGGACTTCCGGCTTGAGCAAGTGCGCTCAATCAACGTCTCCGGCCACAAGTTCGGGCTCGTCTACCCGGGGATCGGGTGGCTGGTCTTCCGCGAGGAAAGCGACCTCGCCGAGGACCTCGTCTTCTACGAGAACTACCTGGGGAAGACCGACGCCACCTTCACCCTCAACTTCTCCACCGGCGCCTCGATGGTGCTGGCGCAGTACTACAACTTCGTCCGCCTCGGGCGCCAAGGCTACGGCCACGTGATGAAGGCGATGGAGCAGAACGCGAAGGCGCTGGCCGAGAAGCTGAAAGAGAACGGCAACTTCGAGCTGATCGGCGAGGACAAAGAGCAGCTGCCGCTGGTCGCCTTCAAGCTCCGCGGCGAGAAGAACTACGACGAGTTCGACGTCTCCTGGCAGCTTTCGGCGGAGCGCGGCTGGATGCTCCCCGCTTACACGATGCCGCCCGACGCGCAGGAGGTAAAGATCATGCGGGCCCTGGTCAAGGAGACGCTGGGTCGCCAGCAGGTCGATCGCCTCGCGAACGACATCGAAGAAGCTTGCAAGACGCTGGAGGAGAAGGGCGGCGCCCACGAGAGCGAGCGCAAGCAGATGAAGCGCAGCCCCGGGATGTAGGGCGCGGGCTAGCTGTCGGACGGCCCGGCCCGGCCGGGCCACCAGGCGCGCTTGCCGAGCCGGTAGGTGATCGCCGGGATCAGCAGGGCGCGGACGACGAAGGTGTCGAGGACGACGCCGAAGGCGATGGTCGCGCCCACCTGCACCAGCTCCTCCAGCGGCAGCAGGGTGAGGGTGGCGAAGGTGCCGGCGAGGATCAGACCGGCGCCGGTGATCACCCCGCCGGTGCTGACCAGCGCCGCGAGGATGCCCTCGCGGGTGCCGCGGGAGGCGGCCTCCTCGCGCGCTCGGGTCATCAGGAAGATGTTGTAGTCGACCCCGAGCGCGACGAGAAAGATGAACGCCATCAGCTCGAGGTTGAAGGCCAGCCCTTCGGCCTGGAAGACCTCGGTGAAGGCGAAGGTGGCGAGGCCGAGGGTGGCGGCGAATGAGGCGAGCACGGTGAGGATCAGGTAGGCGGGGGCAACCACCGCCCGCAGCAGCGCGACCAGGATCAGTCCAATCACGAGCAGGACCAGGGGCACGATCAGCTTCGTGTCGCGGGCGTTGGTTTGCTCGACGTCGAGGTTCTCGACCGGCACGCCGCCGAGTAGCCCGCCGGGGGCGAGGGCGTGGAGGCGGTCGCGGATCTCCTCGACCGCGTCTTCGCCCGCGTCGCCGTAGGGGTTGTCGCGGAGGACGAGGACGACCACCGCCTCGGTGGCATCGGCCGGGACCGGCGAGGGCAGGACCAGCTGCACGCTTTCGAGCCGTTCCATCTCCCGCGCGACCAGCGGCGCCTCCTCGGTCTTCACCACCGCGGTCAGTGGCGATCCGAGCCCGGGCGGGAAGTGCCGTTCGAGCGCTTCGGTGCCGCGGCTCGAGTTGGTCGGCTTCGTCACTCCCTGCCCGAAGCCGAGCGTGTCGTGCTGCGTCAGGTTGCCCAGAGCAAGGACCGCAAGCAGCGCAAAGACGCCGACGATGATCGCCAGCGAGCGCCGGCGCACGAGGCCGGCAGCCCGGCCCCACAGATCGCGTGGTTCCTTTCGGTCGCTCGGCGACCGAACGGAACCACGCGCTGGGGTGGTGGGCCAGAAAGCTCGCTCGCCGAGAATCGAGAGCAGGGCGGGGAGGAGGGTGAAGGCGGCGGCGAGCATCACCGCGATCCCGATCGCCAGCACCGGTCCGAGCCAGCGGGTCGACTCGAGGTCAGCGACCAGGAGGACGAGCATCGCGGCGACCACGGTGCCGGCGGAGGCGGCGATCGCCGGGCGGGTCTCGCGCACGGCGAGCGGCAGCGCCTCGGCCGTTGGCACTCCCCTGCCGAGCTCCTCGCGGTAGCGGTGCACGAGCAGCAGCGAGTAGTCGGTGCCGGCTCCGAAGACGAGGACCAGGAGGAGCATCGTGCCCTCGGTGTTCACCGTTATCCAGCCCGCCTCGATCAGCAGGTAGGCGATCCCGACCGCCACCAGGTAGGCGGCCCCGACTACGAGCAGCGGCAACAGGGCCAGGATCGGCGCCCGGTAGACCGCCAGCAGCAGGATGAGGACGAGACCGAGGGTGGCGATCAGCAGGGTGCGGCCGGCGTCGGCGGCGACCCGCTCGAGGTCGGCGGCAACCCCGCCGGGGCCGGTGACGTAGGCGTGCAGCCCAGGTCGTTCGTGCTGGCTTAGGTAGTGGCGGATCCGCTCGACCCCGGTGACGATCGCGCCGCGGTCTTCGGCGTCGATTGCCAGCACCAGCAGCGCCGCTTCGCCGTCCTTGGAGACCGGCCCGACCCCGTTGGCGATCCGCGCCACCTCGCTGAGGTCGTTGCGGTATTCGCCGGAGAAGGGGTCGACGACCGGGGTCGCGCCGGTCAATTCCAGCTTGGCAAGTTCGTCGCCGATCCGGCCGATCGCCGCGGTGTCCTCCTTGCTGAGACCCCCGCGCCGTTCGAAGACGATCACGACCGGCACGTCTTCGCGTCCCGCGGAGGCGTGTTGGAGCGCGTCGAGCGCCCGCGTCGATTCCGAGTTCTCGGGCAGGAAGCTGCTCTGGCCGGCGGCGGTGACGTCGTCGATCTGGGCGTGGGCGAGCAGCCCGGCAGCGCCGATCAGGAGCCAAACCGCAACCGCAAGCCAGCGTCCTCGTGATCCGGTGGCCACCGCGGCAGCGTAGTCAGGGCAAATGACTGATTCGACCGCCGCCGGGCGGGTAAGGGGATACGCATGGAATTGAAGCCGCAATTGAAGCCGCTGCTCGCCGCTGCCTTGGTCGCCCTCTCCCTCGGCCTTGTCGCTTGTGGTGACAGCGGCTCCGATTCCACTACCGGGGCCGAAACCACGCCTCCGGCAAGTGAAGAATCAGCGGACGAAGAGGGCACCGAAAGCGAATCGGCGCCCAGCGGCGAGGCAGCGAAGTCGGAAAAAGTCGACATCGTCGAATTCACGTACCAGCCCGACCCGGTCGTCGTGCAGGTTGACGGCAAGGTGATCTGGCAGAACCAGGACGCCGCGCCCCACACCGCTACCGCCGACGACGACAGCTTCGATACCGGCACGATCGAGAAAGGCAAGCTCGGCTCGGCCACCTTCAAGGAAGCGGGGACCTTCACCTACTTCTGCGAGATCCATCCGACGATGAAGGGCACCGTCGAAGTAGTCGAATAGCCTCGTCGGCCTGATGCCCTTCTGGCTCGCAAAAAAAGCAGCTCCTCACGTCTGGAAGCGGGTGCCGTGGGCAAAAGTCTGGGTGGTGACCCTGTGGCTCCTCAAGCAGGGCCGCGATCGCATCGAGCGGAACCTGACCCAGCGCGAGCAAACCGAGTTCTGGAACCTGCTGAAGAAGTCCAACGGCCGGCCCGGCAACCTCACCCAGCGCGACAAAACGCGCCTGAAGCACCTCGTCGGCAAGGCGATCCGCGGCTGATCGGTAAAGATCCCTCTGTGGCCGAGGGGGACCGAGACGACCTGGCGGAGCTATTGGCGCGGCGCGCCCTGACCGAGGACGCGGCGCGCTCGGACGCGGTCGAGCGCCGCCACGCGGCCGGGGGTCGGACCGCACGAGAAAACCTCGAGGACTTGGTCGACCCTGGCTCTTTCGTCGAGTACGGCCGTTACGCGATCGCCGCCCAGCGCGGCCGCCGTGAGCTCGATGACCTGATCGCCCGCACCCCCGCCGACGGGTTGATCGGGGGCACCGCTCGCGTTAACGGCGACCGCTTCGATCCCGAGCGCGCCGCCTGCGCCGTCCTCTCCTACGACTACACGGTCCTGGCCGGGACCCAAGGGGCGCTAGGCCACCGCAAGAAGGACCGCCTCTTCGAGTTGATCGAGCGGATGCGGCTGCCGGTCGTCTTCTACGCCGAGGGCGGGGGAGGGCGGCCCGGCGACACCGATTACCCGGTCGTCTCCGCGCTCGACACCCGCGCTTTCGCGCTCTGGGCGAAGCTCTCGGGGCTGGTGCCGCGGATCGCGATCGTCCATGGCCGCTGCTTCGCCGGCAATGCGGTGCTGGCCGGCTGCGCCGACCTGATCGTCGCCACCGAGGGCAGCTCGCTGGGGATGGGCGGGCCGGCGATGATCGCCGGCGGCGGCCTCGGCGATGTCCATCCCGACGAGGTCGGCCCGCTGGAGGTGCAGGCGGCGAACGGCGTCGTCGATGTTGCCTGCGCCGACGAGGCCGAGGCGACCGCGGTGACCAAGAAGCTGCTCGGCTACTTCCAGGGAGCGACCGAGCCCGGCCCGGAACCCGACCAGGCGCGCCTGCGGGAGATCGTCCCCGAGCGCAAGCGCCGCGCCTACGACCCGCGGCCGGTCGTCGAGACCCTCGCCGACGAGGGCTCGGTCACCTTCCTCCGCGAGCGCTTCGCGCCGGAGATGGTGACTGCGCTGGCGCGGATCGAGGGTCGCCCGCTCGGGATCATCGCCAACGACACCCGCCACACCGCCGGGGCGGTGACCAGCGAGGCGGCCGACAAGGCGGCCCGCCTGCTGCAGCTCTGCGACGCCTTCGGGCTGCCGGTTCTCTCCCTCGTCGACACCCCCGGCTACATGGTCGGGCCGGAGGCCGAGGCGACCGGTCTGGTCCGCCACGCCTCGCGCCTGTTGGTCGCCGGCGCCGCCCTGCGGGTGGCGCTGATCGCCGTGATCCTGCGCCGCGGCTACGGCCTCGGTGCCCAGGCGATGGTCGGCGGCAGCCTGCACGAGCCGCTGTTGACGGTCGCCTGGCCGAGCGCCCACCTCGGTCCGATGGGGCTGGAGGGGGCGGTGCGACTGGCGCTGCGCAAGGAGCTGGAGGCGATTCCGGACGAGGCCGAGCGCGAGCAGCGCGTCCGCGACCTCACCGCCCAGGCCGAAGAGAACGCGAAGGCGCTGAATGCAGCGGCGCTATTCGAGCTCGACGACGTGATCGACCCGGCCGCGACCCGCGGCCTAATTGCTTCCACCTTGACCGCCGCCGGCGACGCCCGTCCCCCCGGTGCCCACCGCTTCGTCGACACCTGGTGAACGAAAGGAGCTCCATGACCAACCACTCCGCCGACTACTCCGACCTCAAGGCGCTCTACATCAACTGCACCTTGAAGCGCAGCCCCGAGACCTCCAACACGCAGGGGCTGATCGACCTGCAGATAGAGGTGATGCGCAAGCAGGGAGTGGCGGTCGAGTCGATCCGCGCCGTCGACCACGAGATCGCGATCGGCGTCTGGCCGGACATGACCGAACACGGCTGGGAGCGGGACGAGTGGCCGCAGATCTTCGAGCGGGTGATGGCGGCGGACATCCTCGTGCTGGGGATGCCGATCTGGTTGGGGGAGAAGTCCTCGGTCGCAACCCATGTGATCGAGCGCCTCTACGGCAACTCCAGCGAACTCAACGAGAAGGGCCAGTACGCCTACTACGGCCGCGTCGGCGGCTGCCTGGTGACCGGCAACGAGGACGGGATCAAGCACTGCGCGATGAACGTCCTCTACTCGCTGCAGCACCTCGGCTACACGATCCCGCCCCAAGCTGACGCCGGCTGGATCGGCGAGGCCGGCCCGGGTCCCTCATATCTGGATGAGGGCTCGGGCGGGCCGGAGAACGATTTCACCAACCGCAACACCACCTTCGCCGCCTGGAACATGCTGCACCTGGCGCGGCTGCTGAAGGACGCCGGTGGCATTCCCGCCCACGGCAACCAGCGGACCGAGTGGGATGCCGGCTGCCGCTTCGACTTCCCCAACCCGGAGCACCGGGCCTAGCTACCAGCGAGCGTCGTGCTCCTCCATCACGCCGAGGCCTGAGTCCAGCGCGACGCCGCCGAGAGAACCGCTGAAGCTGCCGAACTGGTGGCGGTAGCGGGACTTGATCAAGATGAAGTTGTCGTCGTGGGCGTGCTTCGACTCGCCGGCGAAGTCGAGCTGCCCGCCGGCGCCGAGGTCGATCGCCTCGTTGCCCAGGAAGCGCACCGGTGGCGGCTCGGTCGGCTGCCCGTCGACCCAGATCGCCCGCTCGCTGCCGCTCTCCGGATCGTTGATCCCTTCGACCAGGTTCCAGGCGAGGGCGCGGCCGTCGACCGACTCGCCGACCCCTGCCGACCAGCGCCAACTGGTCTCGCGCTGGTGATGGCCGGCCGACTCGTCGTCGACGCCGCGACCGCTGATTTGCCAGCGCTTGCCCGGCACCTCGACCGTCCCCTCGACGGGCATCCCGGCCCGCTTGCGGGTCCAAGCCTGCGCCCTGCCGCTGGGGCAGGTGGTCTCGATCGGGGTGGACTCGCCCAGTCGCAGACTCACGCGTAGGTCGGGGCTGTCGATCTCCAGTCGCGGGCCCTCCAACGTCACCTCGCGGCTGCCGGGAAGCTGAATGGTCCGCGCCTGGTGCCGCCGCCCCTCGCGGTCCCAAAAGATCCAGAACGAGTGCGGGACCGGGCCGACCTCGGCTCGGGCGGCGCAGAGCATTACCTCCTCGGCGAAGACGCCGACGTAGCGCCAGCGCTTGCGCAGCTGCCGGTTCTCGAGAAGGGGGAGGGAGGCCTGGTCCACCGGGCGACGGTACCGGCTCGGGCAACTCTCTAGGCTCGGCGGCGATGGAGCAGTTGATCCAGATCGCCGGCGCGCTGCTGATTCTCACCGCCTTCGCCGCGGTCCAGTTCGACCGCATGCGCCCCGAGGCGCGCCTCTACCTGGCGCTCAACCTCGTCGGCTCGGTGATCCTCGCGGTCCTCGCCTGGCATGAGTCGCAGTGGGGCTTCCTCCTGCTCGAGGGGGTTTGGGCGGTCGTCAGCGCCTGGGGGCTGTGGGTGGCGCTTTTTGGACCCGCCAGGGCACCAAAAGCGCCAAACGCCTAGGCGACTCGTTCGTCCAGCCGCGCGGCAAGGCGGTTCATGCCGCGGTCGCGCGCCGCTGCGGCGGCGCCGGCCCAATCGGTCGCTCGGTCCTTTGGCCGCTTCACCCCTGCGTCGCGCAACGTCGCGATGTCCTTGAACTTGAGCAGGTCCTCGCGTCCCTCAATGAGGGCGCCGCGCAGCGCCGGGCGCCGCTCGCGGATCGCGCTGTCGAGGATCGCCTCCAGCGAGCCGTGCTGGCGCAGCAACTCGGCTGCGGTCTTCGGTCCGACTCCTTTGGCGCCGGGCAGTCCGTCGGAGGGATCGCCGCGCAGGGCGATGAAATCCGGGACCAGCTTCGGGTCGATCCCGTAGCGCTCGCGCACCTCCGCCGGCCCTACCTCTTCGGCCCCTTTGCCGCCGCCGGTGCGGACGTAGAGCACGGTCACGTGCTCATCGGCGCATTGGTACATGTCGCGGTCGCCGGTCAGCAGCAGCGCCCGTCCGCCGGCTTCGGCCTCGAGCCGCGCGTAGCTGCCGAGCAGGTCGTCGGCCTCAAGGTCCACCGCGGTCGTCACCGTCCACCCGAACGCCTCGAAGAACTCGCGCGAGTCTTCGAACTGGTGGGGGAGCTCGTCGGGCATCGCCTCCTCGCGCTCGGCGTGGTAGGCGGGGTAGAGCTCGGTCCGGTAGGCGGCGGCGTCGGGACCGAAGCAGAGGACCACCGCCCGTGGCTGGTGCGTTTCGACCTCGCGCAGGATCAGGTTCGCCGTCCCCAGCAGCGCGTTCACCGGCCGTCCGTCGGGCCCGACGATCTTCTTCGGTAGCGCGTAAAAGGCGCGAAACAGCATCGAGGGCGTATCGACGGCAAGCAGCGGCGCGGGCATGAGCGCAGTTATATCGACGTGTCTGAGTTTTCCCGCCATATGTGGGGGTGTAGCTCAGACACCCCCTGTTAGCGTCGGGGCATGGAGGGAAGCGGGCAGCCGCGCATCGCACCGGGGGACCGCCGCCAGCTTGGGTTGGTCAATTCCGTGATCGCCTGGGTTCTCGGACGCGCAACCGGCGGCCGCCCGCCGCACATCTTCACCACGCTGGGACGCCACCGCGGCCTCTTCCGTCGCTGGCTCTGGTTTGCGGGCGGGCTGATGCCGGGCGGCAAGTTGCCCCGCCGCGACAGCGAGCTGGTCATCCTCCGGGTAGCCCACAACGCCAACTGCGATTACGAGTGGAGCCACCACGAGCGCCTCGGCCAGCGCGCCGGCCTCAGCGCCGAGGAAGTCGAGCGGGTGCGCTCGGGTCCCGCGACGCCGGGCTGGTCGCCGCGCCAGCAGCTGCTCCTCCGCGCCGCCGACGAGATGCACGCCGAGGGGGAAATCGGCGACGAGCTCTGGTCCGCACTTGCAGCCGAGTTCGACGATCGCCTCTTGATCGAGCTCTGCCTCCTGATCGGCCACTACGAGATGCTGGCGATGACCCTGAACACGCTGCGAGTTCAGCCCGAGGCGCCCGCCAACCGGCTCGGCTGATGCGCCCGCCCGTTCCCAGCCTGAGCGGCAAGCGCGTCTTCATCACCGGCGCTGCCAGCGGCATCGGCCGCGCCACCGCGCTGCTTGCCGCGCAGCGAGGGGCCGAGCTCTTCCTCACCGACATTGCCGCCGAGGGCCTGGAGGAGACTGCGGAGGCGGTTCGCGCCGCCGGCGGCCGGGTCAGTTTCACGCGCGCCGCTGACGTTGCCGACCACGCCGCGGTCGCTGCGATGGGCGAGGAGGTCCGCACCGCCCACGGCAGCATGGACGTGGTGATGAATGTCGCCGGGATCTCGATCTGGGGAGCGATCGAGCGCCTCGACCACGACCACTGGCAACGCGCCGTGGACATCGACCTGATGGGCCCAATCAGCGTCCTCGAGAGCTTCGTGCCGCCGATGATCGAGGCCGGCCGGGGCGGGCACGTCGTCAACGTCTCTTCGGCCGCGGGGCTGCTTGGCCTGCCCTGGCACGCTCCCTACAGCGCCGCCAAGTTCGGCCTCCGCGGGGTCTCCGAGGTGCTCCGCTTCGACCTGCGCCGGCACCGGATCGGCGTCAGCCTGGTCTGCCCGGGTGGAGTGAAAACGCCGCTGGTGGGGACGGTCGAGATCGTCGGCGTCGATCCCGACGACCCCGAGGTCGCGAAGCTGAAACACCGCTTTGAGAAGCACGCCGCCTCCCCTGAGCACGTCGCCGAGAAGATCCTCGCCGGCATCGAGAGCAACCGCTACCTGGTCTTCACCTCGCGTGACATCCAACTCGCCTATGGGCTGCAGCGTTGGTTTCCGCCGGGTTATCGGCTGGCAATGCGGCTGATGAACGACCGCCTCGTCGCCGTCGCGGGGCCTCGCTGAGCCGGTCGCCGCGGGTGGCTAGAGTCGTCAGCCGCATGAAGGCTCTCGACATCAAGGACCTGGAGAAGCGCTACCCGACCGGGGTGGAGGCGCTGCGCGGCGTCTCGATCGAGGTCGAGGAGGGCGAGTTCTTCGGGCTGCTCGGGCCCAACGGCGCCGGCAAGTCGACCTTGATCCACTGCACGACCGGGCTGGCGCAGCCGACCGGCGGCTCGATCGAGGTCTTCGGCAACGACGCGATCGACAACTACGCGGCGGCGCGGCAGGCGGTCGGGCTCGCCCCGCAGGAGCCGAACATCGATTGGTTTCTCACCGTCGAGGAGACGCTCGACTACCACGCCGGCTACTTCGGGATGCCGCGCAAGGAACGGCGCGAGCGGAGCAAAGAGCTGCTGGAGACCTTCTCCCTGACCGAGAAGCGGGACGAACGCACCCGCACCCTCTCGGGCGGGATGAAACGGCGCCTGATCCTGGCCCGGGCGATGATGCACCGGCCGCGCCTCCTGATCCTCGACGAGCCGACCGCCGGCGTCGACGTCGAGCTGCGGCTCGAGCTCTGGCACTACGTCCAGAAAATCAACCAGGAGGGGACGACGATCCTGCTCACCACGCACTACCTGGAGGAGGCGGAGCAGCTCTGCGACCGGATCGCCTTTATCGCCGAGGGCCAGATCGTCGCCGAGGGGACCAGCGATGAGCTGGCCGAGCGCTTCGACGTCGCCAACCTCGAGGACGCCTACCTGGCGCTGGTCGGCCGCAAAGAGCTCTCCCGCTCGCACATCGAGCTGACGCCGGAGGTGGAGGCGTGAGCGCGGCGCAGATCCGCCTCGCAACGCTCTGGCGCCGCGAGGTCAACCGCTTCATGAAGATCAAGAAGCAGACGATCGGCGCGCCGCTGCTGGAAACCTTCCTCTACATCTCGGTCTTCGGCGCCGCCCTCGGCTCCCGGATCGACCAGCTGCACGGGATCGACTACGTCGTCTTCGTCATCCCCGGCTTGATCATGATGGCCTGGGCGACCAACGCCTTCTCCAACAACTCCTCCTCGATCCTCCAGCAAAAGTTCCAGGGCGCGATCCAGGACCAGCTCTCCTCGCCCGCCTCGCCGGCCGAGCTGCTGCTCGCCTTCTCGCTCGGCGGCTTCGCGCGCGGCCTGATCGTCGCGCTCTTGACCTTTATCGCCTCTTCGCTGCTGGTCGACCTGCCGGTCGATCACATCCTGGTCTTGATCCCGTCCCTATTCCTGGTCGGGTTCTTCTTCAGTCAGCTGGGGGTGCTGATCGGGGTGCGGGCGGAACAGTTCGACGACGTCGCCTTCGCCCAGACCTTCGTGCTGACGCCGCTGATCTTCCTCGGTGGGGTTTTCTACTCGGCGACCTTGCTGCCGCAGCCCTACGAGACGCTGACCCACTTCAACCCGATCTTCTACATGATCAACCTGGTCCGCTACGGGTTCGTCGGCTACACCGAAGTCAGCATCGCGCTCTCATTGGCGGCGCTGACCGCGGCGACCGCAGCGCTCTTCTTGATCAACCTGCGCCTCTTCAGCAAGGGGTACAGGCTGCGCTCTTAGTCGACGTTTTCCTCGATCCAGGCGAGGTAGCCGGCCGAGCCGGCGACGATCGGGGTGGCGATGATCTCCGGCTCGTCGTAGGAGTGGACCTCGCGGATCGCCGCCTCGACCGCCTCATACGCGGCCCGCGTCGTCTTCGCCAGGCACTGCCACTCGCGAGCCTCCTCGACCTCGCCCTGCCACCGATACCGGCTCACAATCGGACCAACGACCTGCACGCAGGCCGCCAACCGCCGCTCGACGAGAAGGGTGGCGATGCGGCCGGCTTCCTCTTCGGAGCCGGCCGTCGTCATCACCTGAACGTGGTCACTCTCCGCCGCGATTTTGCGGCGCGGGCTCACCCCGGGTCGGCGACCGGAACCTTGGCCTTGCCGTCGTCATCGGGGAGGAGCAGGATTGCCCCCTCGCCGGTGACGTAGGCCTCCTCGCCGTGCTGGTTGATGTCCATGCCCATCGCCTCTTCGCGCTCGGTCGCCCGCAGCGGCATCACCGCGCCGATCACCTTCAGCAGGACGAAGGTGGCGACGAAGGCGTAGGTCGGCGCTGCCAGGACGGCGAGAACCTGATCCCAGAGCTGGGCGGCGTTGCCGTAGAAGAGCCCGTCGGAAACCCCATTCCAGCTCTCTTGGGCGAAGAAGCCGATGAAGAGGATCCCGACCAGGCCCGCGGTCCCGTGGGCGGCGAGGACGTCGAGGGTCTCGTCGACCCGGGTTCGGGTCCGGTAGGCGATGATCCCCCAGCTCGGGATCGCCCCCAGGGCGCCGAGCAGCATCGCCCAGCCGGGGCTGACGTAGCCGCCGGCGGGGGTGATCAGCACGCAGCCGACGATGATCGCGGTGGCGGCGCCGATTGCCGTCACCTTGCGGCCGGCGATGACGTCGAGCGCGAACCAGACGACCAGGGTCGTCGCCGGGCAGAGCAGCGTGTTGGTGAAGGCGAGAACGCTGCCTTCGCCGGTCGAGAAACCGCTGCCGCCGTTGAACCCGAACCAGCCGAACCACAGCAGGCCCGCACCCAGCAGCACGTACATCGCGTTGTGGGGGAGGAGCGCCTGGCGCCCGTAGTCCTTGCGCGCGCCGACCACCAGCGCCGCGGCCAGAGCCGAGAAGCCGGAGGCCATCTCGACCGGGACGCCGCCGGCGAAGTCGAGGGTGCCGCCGCTGATCAGCCAGCCGCCGCCGAAGGCCCAGTGGGCGAGGACGGCGTAGACCAGCACCGACCACAGCGCCGAGAAGACGAGGAATGCCCCGAACCGCATCCGCTCGACCACGGCGCCGGAGATCAGCGCCACGGTGATGATGCAGAAGGTTCCCTGGAAAGCGAAGAAGACCAGCTCCGGAATCGTCGACCCTTCTTCGCGTGGGAGGAAGTCGACCCCGTTCATGAAGGCGTTGCCGAGGCCGCCGATCAACGCCCCTTCGCCGTCGAAGGCGATCGAGTAGCCGACCGCGGCCCAGGTGACCGTCGCCACGGCGATCGCGGCGATGCACATCATGAAGGTGTTGAGGGTGTTCTTCGAGCGCACCAGCCCGGCGTAGAAGAGGCCCAGCGCCGGCGTCATCAGCAGCACCAGCGCCGTCGCCATCAGCATCCAGGCGGTATCGCCCGTGTCGACCGCGGCGATCATTTGCCCACCGGCGTCACAGCGCCCTCGTCCGCGTCCCCGGTCCGGATCCGGACCGCTTGCTCGAGCGGCAGGACGAAGATCTTGCCGTCGCCGACTTCACCGGTGCGGCCGCCTTCGCAGAGCGCCTCCACGGTGCGGTCGACGAAGTTGTCGGAGACTGCGACCTCGAACCTGACCTTCTCCGAGAGACCCATCTGCACGGTCGTGCCGCGGTAGGTCTCGACCCGGTCCATCTCGCCGCCGTGCCCTTGTACGCGGCCCATCGAGAAGCCCCGGACCTCGGCCCGGTGCAGCGCCTCGAGGACCTGGTTCGCCTGCTCGGGGCGAACGATCCCGATTACCAGTTTCACTTTTGCCTTCCTCTCCCCTTGATCACGAGCCTGCCGCGCGCGAGCCTATCGGGATGGCAAGCGGGATTGCGCACCGCTCTCCACCCGGGTGCCCGAAGCACCGTCCTCCCTACAATCCGGTCGAATGGCCACGCGGGTCCGCAGGCGGCGACGTAAGCCGCACCATCCCATCTGGCACAAGGTCGCGATCCCGCTCGGGATAATCGCCGCGCTTGTGATGGTTGCTGGCGGCATCGCAGCCGCTTGGGCGCTGAACATCTACAACTCGGCGCCGCCGCTTTCGAGCCTGAAGCCGGTGCAGAAGGGGCGCTCCTCGGCGATCTACGCCGCCGACGGCAGCCTGATCGGCTTCATCCGCTCCGAAAACGTGCGTCAGCCGCTGCCGGAAAAGTCGCAGCCGATGGTCCTGCGCGAGGCGACGATCGCGATCGAGGACAAGAACTTCTACAAGCACGGCGCCCTCGACTACGAAGGCATCGCCCGCGCCGCTTGGAAGGACCTGCAGGCAGGGGCGCCGGTGCAGGGCGCCTCGACGATCACCCAGCAGCTGGTCCGCAACCTCTACATCCACAACCCGGAAAACACGATCAAGCGAAAGCTGATCGAAGCCGCCCTCGCGGTCGAGCTCGAGGAAGCGCACGACAAGGACTGGATCCTCACCCAGTACCTCAACAGCGCCCCTTACGGGACGGTGGAAGGTCAGACCGCGGTTGGGGTCGAGGCGGCCTCGCAGACCTACTTCTCGAAGCCGGCCAAGGACCTGAACCTGACCGAGGCGGCGCTGCTGGCCGGCCTGCCTCAGGCGCCGTCGGAATACAATCCCTTCCTCGACCCGAAAGCGGCGCTGAAGCGGCGCAACGAGGTGCTCGGGGTGATGGCCGAACAGGGCTACATCGACGGCGGGGAGTACCGCGAAGCACGCACCAGCGGGCTTGGCCTCAATCCCGGTAGCAAGTACCAGGTGATCAAGGACCCGTTCCTCTTCGACATGGTCCAGAGCGAACTGATCGAACGCTACGGGATCAACACCGTCCGCAGAGGCGGGCTCAAGGCCTACACGACGATCGACCCCGACCTGCAGGAAAAGGCCGAGTACGCGGTCGAAAACTACTGCTACGTCTGTTATCCGGAAGGCGGCCCGGCGGCCGGCCTCGCCTCCGTCGCCCCCGACACCGGCGCGATTGTCGCCCTCGCCTCGACCGAAGGCTACGCCGACGAAAGCCAGTTCAACTACGCCTGGCAGGCGCACCGCCAGCCCGGCTCCTCGTTCAAGACGATCGTCCTCGCGGCGGCGGTGAAGGAGGGAATCGATCCGGCCAGCACCTACTACAGCGGCACCTCGCCGATGACCTTGGAGATCCCGGGCGGCGGCACCTGGACGGTCAACAACTCCGAGGGCGACGGCGGCGGTACCGAGAACCTGGAAAGCGCGACCTGGCACTCGGTCAACGTCGTCTACGCCCAGCTCGACCTCGACGTCGGGCCGGAAAATGTGACCGAGATGGCGCGCGAGCTGGGGATCGAAGCGCCGCTGCAGTCGGTCCCGGCGGAGGGCATCGGCGGGCTCGGGATCGGCGTCACCCCGCTGGAAATGGCCAACGCCTACGCGACCATCGCCAACGGCGGTGTCCACCACGACCCGACGGCGGTGAGCAAAGTCGAGTTCCCTGACGGCAAGGTCGACGACTTCGAGAAAGATCCCGGCGACCGCGTCCTCACCCCGGGCCAGGCCTACGAAGTGACGCGGATCCTCGAGGGCGTGATCACCCAGGGTACCGGCGCCGGCTACACCTCGATGGGCTGCGCCGACGCAGCCGGCAAGACCGGCACCTCGGAGGAGCACTCCGACGCTTGGTTCGTCGGCTACACGCCGCTCTACTCGACCGCGGTCTGGGTCGGCCACCCGACCTCGCGTGAATACACCGGCTTCGGTGGTCCCACCGCCGGCCCGATCTGGGCCAACTACATGTCGAGCGCGGTCGAAGGCGACTGCGCCGAATTTGAAGTCCCCAGCTCGCTCCCCGAACTCGACGAGCTCGACAGCGATCACACTTCCGAGGGCTACGAGAGCTACGAAGGCGAAGAAACTTTCGAAGCCGAAGAAGAAGAAACGGACGAGCCGAAAGACAAAGGCAACGGCGACGAAGGCGGGGGAGAAGAAGCCGAGCCGGAGCCCACGCCCGAACCAACTCCGGAACCGGCCCCGACTCCCACGCCGCCTGCCGGCGGTGGCATCAGCGCCGGCTGAGGCGCACTACTCGCCGATCAGCTCGATCCGGTAGCCGTCCGGATCGCTGACGAAGCAGATTCGATGACCCTCGGTGCGGCCGCCGGGCCGATAGGGCGGCTTTTCCGGCTCGATGCCGAGGGTGGCGAGGCGCTCGAGGGTGCCGTCGAGGTCGTCGACGCCGAGGGCGATGTGGTTGTAGCCGGTGCCGTGGTCGTAGTCGGTGACGCCGTGGTTGTAGGTCAACTCGAGGCGGGGGTCTTCTCCCGGCATCGCCATGAAGACGTTGATTGCCTCCTCGCCGATCGGCATCCGCCGCACCTCCTCGAAGCCGAGCTTCGCGTAGAAGTCGACCGAGCGATCGATGTCCCCGATTCGGTAGCAGGTGTGGAGAAACGTGGTCACGCGTGGGCTCTAGGTTACCGAGGGTCGAATTACTCAAAAAGCAGGTAGACACTGCGTTTCCCCATTGAACTCGCCCGGTCCAAGTACTACCGTGGCCCGTCGACCCTGTCGGAGCGTCTCCGGTTGGGCAATCCGTACTCGAAGGAAAGGCATGCTTTTGTCCAAGCTTTCTCGCCGTCCTAGCCTGCGGGCACTCGCCCTCCTGGCTTCGGCGGCCGCTCTCGTCCTCGCCGTCAGTGGCTCTATTTCGACCGCCGCGACGCCCACCGGCAACACCGAGCAGATCACCATGGAGTTCGCCAAAGGCAAGATGAAGTTCGCCGGAGCGAAGTCGGTGACCGTTGGCGACCAGCTCGAAATCGTCAACAACACGAACCCGAAACAGGTCGGTCCGCACACCTTCTCGCTGGTCACCAAAGGCTCGTTGCCGAAGACCCCGAACGCGCGGAAGAACTGCTTCACGCCGAAACACATCTGCCTGGCGATCGCCAAATGGCACGGTTTCAACCCGAAAACCGAAAAGATCACGATCGACCCGGTCAAGGCCGGCCCGGAGGGTTGGAGCACCGCTGGCAACGCGACCGGCAAAAAGGGCGACTCCTGGTTCACCGAAAAGAAGGGTGAGACCCTGAGCCAGGAAGTGACCGCGGAAGCGGGCTCGACCCTGTACTACATCTGTGCCGTCCACCCGTTCATGCAGGGCAAGGTGGACGTGGTTGCGCCGATAGTTCCGCTGCCCACCCCGACGCCGTAGCGATACGGCTGGGCAGCTCTCAACTCCGCCCCGCTTTGGGCGCCGGGCTTTGCTCGGCGCCCTCGGCGGCGGCACTATCGCCGCGCTCCTGCCTCTGCGAGGTGGGGGCGGCGGCCTGCTGCCGCTGACGGCAGCGCCACCACCAGCGCTCGCCGCCGCCCCTTTCCGCGCCCGCCTGCCGCTACCGCCAGTTCTGCGCGATGACCACATCCGGATCCCGATCTGCGAGGCCGAGCAGCAGATCTTTCCCGGCCGCGAGACGAAGCTCTGGACCTACGGCGGCAGCTTCCCCGGGCCGACGATTCGCCGCCGCGCCGGCCAGCGCACCCGCGTCACCTTTCACCACCAGCTGGGGGAGAAGGCGGGGGAGCTCTCGGTCCACCTCCACGGCGGCCACAACCGCACCCAGGTCGACGGCCAGCCCGGCGGCCTGACCAAGCGCCAGCCGATCTCCGCCTTTTGCCGCATCCCCCGTGGTCTCTCCGCCCGCGCCTCGGGCAACGAGTTCCTGCTTGCCCCCGGCGACCGAAAAACCTACGTCTACGACCTAATCGAGGACGGGCGCCCGGAACGGGCCTCGTTCCAGTGGTACCACGACCACCGCCTCGACCGCACCGCCCCACACGTCTGGAAGGGGCTCGCCGGAATGTGGATCGTCGATGACGATTTCGAGGACTCGCTGCCGCTGCCGACGGGCGACCGCGACCTGCCGCTGATGATCGGCGACCGCACCTTCGACCGCCACAACCAGCTCACCGATCCCTTCACCAACCGCCGCCCCCCGGTCGACGGGATCCTCGCCGAGACCATCCTCGTCAATGGCGCCTTCATGCCCTACCACCGGGTCGACCCCTGCCGCTACCGGCTGCGCCTGCTCAACATCTCTTCCTTCCGCAGCTACAACTTCCAGCTCTCCAACGGCGCCCCGATGGTCCAGATCGGAACCGAGAGCGGCCTGATGCCGAAGCCGCTGCGCCGCCGCGAGATCCTTCTCGGCCCGGGAGAGCGGGTCGAGGTGATCGTCGACTTCGCCGGCATGGCGGGGGAGAGCGTCGAGCTGCGCAGCAGCAAACGCCACCCCGGCCGCAATCCGCTCGGCGCCCACACCTATGGCGGGGCGTTGATGCAGTTCCGGGTCGGTAGCTACCGCGTTGCCGACCCCGCCCGCGTGCCCCGCCACCTGCGCCCCCTCCCTGCCTGGACGCGGAAGGCCAAGCGCAAGCCCGACCAGCGCTGGGTGATCACGATCGGCGGCCTGTTCAAAACCACCTGGCGGATCAACGGCCGCACCTTCAACCCCGCTCACGCGGAGGCGTTCCCGAAGCTGAACACGACCGAGACCTGGGAGATCGTCAACAAGACCAACGTCGCCCATGTCATGCACCTGCACCACACCGACTGGTACCTGCTCGAGCGCAACGGCTCACCGCCGCCCCCCTGGGAAAACTGTCTCAAGGAGACCTTTTTCGTCTACCCCAATGAAAAAATTCTCCTTGCCGGTCACTTCGCCGACTACACCGGGAAATTCGTCATCCACTGTCACATGCTGGACCACGAGGATCACGGCCTGATGAGCCAGTTTCAGGTGGTTCGCGCCTAAAGACCGGTCTAAAGAAAACACCACCGTTTGCCGATGCTCCAGGCATGCCGGCTCCCGAAAACCGGGTAGGAGAGAAGCCCACCGGAGACTGGGAAGTAAGGGCCGCGGCCGCCCTGCCGATCGTCGGTGCCGGCTTGGTCTGGCTCTCGCTGGCGTTGCCGCACCCCAGCGGTGGCAACGAAACCGCGCTGCTCCTGATCGCCGCTGGGATGGCCCTGGTCGGCACGCTCTGCTCGGTCTTCGTCAGCCGCATTCCCCGAGTCGGGGTGCACGCCTTGATCGCTGGCTCCGTCGGGATCACCGGCTTGCTGATGTACGAGTCCGGTGCCGCGGTCGGCCAGTACGGAACGATCTTAGTCTGGGCGACCCTTATCTCGTCCTACTTCTTCCCGCTGCGGATCGCCGCCATCCACTTCGCCTGGCTGCAGGCGGTCAACGGGGCGACCCTGATCCTGGTTGAAAGCACCGCCGGCTACTCGCCGCTAACCCGCTGGCTCTTCACCTTCATCTCGCTCGGCGTGGTGATGTTGCTGATCTCGAGGATGGTCAGCGACCAGGCCCGCGCCGACAAGCGCGCCCGTCGCTTCTTCGAACTCTCCCACGACATGCTCTGCACGATGGACGAGCAGGGTCGATGCCGCGAGGTCAACGGCGCCTGGGCGAGCCACCTCGGCTACTCACCCGAGGAGCTGCGCGGCACCCGGCTGTTGAATCTCACCCACCCCGACGACCACGAGCAGGCCCTGGCGGAGGCGATCAGCCTGTTCCAGACTGGGTCCTCTGAGGGGCTGGAGACGCGGATTCGGGCCAAAGACGGCAGCTGGCACTGGCTGCGGACGAGCTCGACTCTGGCCAAGGACGAGGGTCTCGTCTACGCCCGTTCTACCGACGTCACCCAGCTGAAGCTGATCGAGTCAGAACGCGAGCGGCTGCTCGGCGAGGTACAGGAGCTGGCCCAGCGCGATGCCCTGACTGGGTTGCCAAACCGACGGGTGCTGCAAGAGCTACTGCCGCGGGAGATGGCGCGCTCCCGCCGCCACGAGTCGCCGCTCTGCCTGGCGATCGTCGACATCGACCACTTCAAGAACTACAACGACGCCCACGGCCACCTCGCCGGCGACGAAGTCCTCCGTGCCTGCGCCCGGGAGTGGGACGGTGCCCTCCGCGGGGAGGACACGCTGGTGCGCTTCGGTGGCGAGGAGTTCCTCGTTCTCTTGCCCGATACGGACCCCGAGCAGGCGGCGGAGATCATCGAGCGGCTGCGGCTGCAGACGCCGATGGACCAGACCTGTTCCGCCGGTCTTGCCTGCTGGGACTACGTGGAGAGCATCGACGACCTGCTGCGGCGGGCGGACGAGGCCCTCTACCTGGCGAAGGCCAGCGGTCGCAACCAGCTGGCACAGGCACAACTCGCCCAGTCATGATGCGCGCATGGGTCGCGCAGAGCACGAACGCGCGGTGCGCTTCCGCACCGCCCGCCGCGACTCGCAGCTGACCGTCGTCGAGGGCTTCCACGCGCTCAAGCACTCGCTCCGGTTTGGCGCTGAGCTAGTTGAGGCGGTGGCGGTGGACCCCGCGGCGTTGGAGGAGATGGCGGCGGAATTCGCACCCGATCTGGTGGACCAGCTCGCCGATCGGGTCGAGACGATCGACAGGGAGACGCTGGCCGAGCTGGTGCCGCTGGTCCCACACACGGGAGTGGCTGCGATCGCCCGCCGTCCCGCGGTCGACGTCGCCGCGGCGCTCGCCGATCCGTCCCCGACCCCGGCGGTGCTGCTGGAGGATCCGCGCAACATGGGCAACATCGGCGCCTGCATTCGGGTCGCCGCCGCGGCCGACGCCGCCGCCCTGATTACGACTGGTGAAAACGACCCCTGGCACCCCGACGCCGTGCGCGGCGCCGCCGGCCTGCAGTTCGCGCTGCCGGTTGCCGCGGTCGAGTCGCTGCCGCAGAGCGACCGGCCCCTGTTCGCGATCGACCCCGAGGGGGAGGAGCTGGCACCCGATCGCCTGCCGCGCCGCGCCATCCTCGCCTTCGGCACCGAGCGCCACGGGCTCAGCAGCGAGGTCTTCGAGCGCGCCGAGGGACGGGTTTCGATCCCGATGCGGGCGGGTGTCTCCAGTCTCAATCTGGCCACCTCGGTTGCAATCGCCCTGTTTGTGATGAGAATGGGGAACCCGTAAGGGCTCTTTATCCAAGAAAGGAAACAACTTTGTTGCCACTCCCAGTTGCAGACATCAGCTTTGGGGAACTCCTCCTCATCGCCCTCGAGGTCTTCTTCTTTGTTATCTGGATCTGGATCCTGATCACGATCCTCTCCGATCTCTTCCGTGATCACGAGCTCTCCGGTTGGGGGAAGGCGGCATGGGTGTTCTTCCTCGTCTTCATCCCCTTCCTGACGGCGCTGATCTACCTGATCGCGCGTGGCTCGGGGATGCGGGACCGGACGATCAAAGCCCAGGCGGACGCAAAAAAGCATTTCGACGAATACGTCCGCGAGCAGGCGCACGCGGGTTCCCCCGCCGACGAGCTGCACAAGCTCTCCGACCTGAAGGCCAAAGGCGACCTCAGCGAGGAGGAGTTCCAGCAGGCGAAGGCCAAACTGCTGGCCTAGCCCAGGGGTTTTGAGTCCGGGGGTCGATGGCGGCCCCCGGACTCCTGCAAAATCCGCAATTTGCAAGGGAAGTTGCGGGTTATCGACCACTTCCAGAGCGTTTAGGCAGCTTCGCTAGCCTGCGCCGCCGTGCTGTTCAGCTCCTCTTCGAGCGCGGTTGGCCGCCGCGCCCTGGTCTTTTCTGCACTGCTTTTCGCGGTGGTCTGCGCCCTGGCTGGTTCCTGGGCGGCGAGCGCCCCTGCCGATCCGCAGGAAAAACTCGATGCGACGCGGGACAAGCTTGAAAACGTTCGCCAGCAGGGGAGCGACCTGGCGGCGACGATCGCCGAACAGAACGCAGCGATCGACGCCAAGCTGGGGGAAGTCTCGCGGCTGCGCCAGGAACAGCTGGCGGTCGAGGCCGAACTGGAGCGCAAGCAGGCGGAGCTGGATCGCGCCACCGCGGCGCTGGAGGCTGAAGAAGCCCACCTGGCGCGGGTGCGGGCGAAGCTGCGCAAGTCACTCGACCTGCTCGGCGACCGCCTCGTCGCGATCTACGAGGCCGGCTCGCCCGACATGCTGAACGCGATCCTCGAATCGGAAGATTGGACGGACATGGCGGCGCAGACGGAATACCTGCGCCAGATCCAGGCCTACGACGACGCGGTCGTCGACCGGGTGAAGACGCTGCGCGACGAAGTCCAGGGCGCGGTCAAGCGGCTCGACGAACGGCGCGCCGAGATCGAAGCCGCGCGCGACGCGATCGCCGCCAAGGAGCGCGAAGTGGCCGCCGCCAAGCAGGAAGCAGCCGCCAGCTTCGCCGAGCTGAAGGCCGAACAGGCCCAGCGCCAGGAAGCGTTGGACGAGCTGCAGTCGCGCGAAGCCGCGCTCAGCGACAACCTCTCGGTGATCTCCGAACAGATCGCCTCCGAAGGTGGGGACGCGACCCACGGCCAGATGCCGGCGCCGCTCAACCCCGGCCAGGAAGCGGAGCTGATTTCCGAAAGCGAAGCGAGCGCGCCGGCCGCGGCCCCGCAAGCGGTCAAGGACGCGATCGCCGCCGCCAACGCGATCGCCACCACGCCCTATATCTGGGGCGGCGGCCACGGCTCCTTTGAATCTTCGGGCTACGACTGCTCCGGCGCGGTCAGCTACGCGCTGCACGGCGGCGGCTTCCTCGACAGCCCGCTCGACTCGACCGGCCTGACGACCTGGGGCGAACCCGGCCCCGGCCGCTGGATCACCGTCTACGGCAACGCCGGCCACGCTTGGATGGTGATCGCCGGCATCGCCTTCGACACCAGCGGCGGCGCCGGCCCCCGCTGGCATGACCCCTGGGTCAATTCCCCGGAAGGGTTCATCGCCCGCCACCCAGCGGGTTACTGATCTAACTCCGCGCCTGCGTTCGCCGATCCTGGGGTAAGTTTGCGCCTATGGATCTTGAGCGGCAGTTGGAGGAGATGCTCGCGGTCGAGAAGTTCGAGCCGCCGGCCGAGTTCCGAGCGAACGCGCTCTGGAGCGATCCGAAGGTCTACGAGGAAGCCGCTGCCGACCCCGAGGGCTGGTGGACCGCCCAAGCCAAGGAGCTGCTCGATTGGGACGTCGAGCCGACCCAGGGGCTCGACGCCTCCAATCCGCCCTTCTACAAGTGGTTTGCCGACGGGCGGCTGAACGCCTCGGCGCAGTGCCTCGATCGCCACGTCGCGGCCGGGATCGGCGATCGCGTCGCCTTCCACTGGCGTGGCGAGGAGGGGGAGGAACGGGACGTCACCTACGCCGACCTCCACCGCGACGTCCAGCGCTTCGCCAACGCGCTTAAGGACCTCGGGGTCGAGAAGGGCGACGTGGTCGGGATCTACCTGCCGATGATCCCGGAGGTAGTCGTCGCGATGCTCGCCTGCGCCCGCATCGGCGCTCCCCACAACGTCGTCTTCGGCGGCTTCTCGGCCGAGGCGGTGGCGGAGCGGATGGAGTTCTCCGAGGCGAAGGCGCTGGTCACCGTCGACGGCGCCCGCCGCAAAGGCAAGACGGCGCCGATCAAGCCGCAGGTCGACGCGCACCTCGGCGATATCGATTCGCTGGAGAAGATCGTCGTCGTCCGCCACACCGGGGTCGAGTGCCCGATGAGCGAGGGCCGCGACGTCTTCTACGACGAGGCGATGGCCGCCGCCGACCCCGAGTGCCCGGCCGAGCCGATGGAGGCCGAGCACCCGCTCTACATCCTCTACACCTCGGGCTCGACCGCGAAGCCGAAGGGAATTCTCCACACCACCGGCGGCTACATGACCGGCGTCACCGCCACCCATCGCTACGTCTTCGACTTGAAGCCCGAGACCGACGTCTACTGGTGCGCCGCCGACGTCGGCTGGGTCACCGGCCACTCCTACATCGTCTACGGGCCGCTCGCCAACGGGGCGACCTCGGTGATGTGGGAGGGGGCGCCCGACTACCCGCACCAGGGGATCTGGTGGGAGGTCGCCGCCCGCTACAAGGCGACGATCCTCTACGCGGCGCCGACCGCGATCCGCACCTTCATCAAGTGGGGGGCGGAGATCCCGGCCGAACATGACCTCTCCTCGCTGCGCCTGCTCGGCTCGGTGGGGGAGCCGATCAACCCCAAGGCCTGGCTCTGGTACCACCAGGTGATCGGCGGCGGCCGCTGCCCGATCGTTGACACCTGGTGGCAGACCGAGACCGGCGCGATCATGATCACGCCGCTGCCGGGGATCACCGCGACCAAGCCCGGTTCGGCGACGACGCCGTTCCCGGGGGTGGAGGCCTCGGTGGTCGATGAGCGCGAGGGCGAGCCGCTCGAGGAAGGCCAGGGCCTGCTGGTCCTGGAGCGCCCTTGGCCCTCGATGCTGCGCGGTCTCTACAAGGAGGACGACCGCTTCATCGAGACCTACTTCTCCCGATTTGGCAAGGAGCGATACCTGGTCGGCGACGCCGCCCGTCGCGACGAGGACGACTACTTCTGGGTGATCGGGCGGATCGACGACGTCGTCAACGTTTCCGGCCACCGGCTCTCAACGGCTGAGGTTGAGTCGGCGATCGTCGCCCACCCCGACGTCGCCGAGGCGGCGGTAATTGGCCAAGCCGACGAGGACACCGGGCAGGCGATCTGCGCCTTCGTCACCCTGCGCGGCGACATCGAGGAGAGCGAGGAGATGGTCGCAGGGATCCGCGCCACCGTCGCCGAGCGAATTGGCAAATTCGCTCGCCCGAAGCGGATCATCTGGGCCGAGGATCTACCGAAGACCCGCTCCGGCAAGATCATGCGCCGCCTCCTCCGCGACATCGCCGAGGGCCGCGCCCTGGGCGATGTCACCACCCTTCGCGATCCCGACGTGATGCAGGAGCTCGAGGGGAAGATCGCCGAGGAGCAGGCGCAGGGCGGCTAGCGCTTCGCCATCCGCTCGATCGCCAGCTCGAGCGCCTGCAGCTGCTCCTGGACGCTCTTCAGCTCGCGTAGCGCCAGCGCCTCGGCGCTCATCTGGTCCTCCTCCAGCTCCTCCTCGATCTCGGCGATTTCGGGGGCGAGGAAGCGTTGCGCGAAGGAGCCGGTGAGAAGGGCGACGAAGCCAATCCCGATCAGGAGGACAAAAACGGAGACGATCTCGCCGCCGGTGGTGCTCGGCTGGATTTCCGAGCCGAGGGTGGTCATCGTCGTGATTGCCCAGTAGATGTCGTCCCAGAAGTCGAGGTCCTGCCGCTGCTCGAAGGCGTCGAAGAGGGCGGCGCCGCCGACCACCGAGAGGATTGCCAGCAGCGCGGCGTAGCGCACGCCCTCGAGGGAGAAGACCTCGCGCGAGAGCTGGGCGAGCCGCAGCAGGCGCAGGAGCCGCAGCAGACGCAGGACACGGAGGCTCTGCAGGCCGGGGGGCAGGACCGGCGGGGTGAAGAAGACGATGACGAAGTCGAGCGGGTGGTGCCGCAGCCACTTGCGGCGATCCGGCACGACCGACAGCATCACCACGAACTCGATCAGGAAGGCGGTCCAGGTGATCCAGTTGAGAGCGACGGCGATGCTCTCCAGGAGACCGCCGGGCTCGGACTCGGTGATCGCCACCGTCGGCAGCGTCAGCGCCGCCGCGATCAGCATCGGCGTCTTCAGCCGTTCCGCCACCCGCGTGCTGCGGGCGTCCATGCCGGGTTCGAAATGGACGTGCGGCTCGGCGTTAGCGCTCACCGCGACTTGTTCGACGCCTCCGCGCCGGTGCCTTGTCCCTAGAACGACAAGACCCGCCGGAGCGGGTCGAGCCTGGTGAAGCGGGGAACCACCCCGCACACGATTCACACTCTGCCTGAAGGTACCACGGCAGATCGCGCCCAGGCCCGATTGCTCCGACGGTTATTTCGGGGTCACTGAGGCCACCTAAGAACTGGATTCGGTGACAGGCTCCGTCCCCAGCTCGACGTGGGCTTTGCTGTCCGCGTTGCGGATCAGGAGGAGGGTGGCGATCAGGCCGAGGACGGCGAAGCCGGCGCCGACCAGGAAGGCGGAGCTGAAGCCGTCGGTGAGGACGGCAGGGTCCTGGGAGTTGCCGATCTCGGAGTTGGCGATCGCCGCGAGGACGGCGAGTCCGAGGGCGCCTCCGACCTGCTGGGAGGTGTTGATCAGGCCGCTGGCCAGGCCCTGCTCGCGGTCTTCGACGCCGGAGACGGCGGCGATCGTGACCGGGACGAAGGCGAAGCCGAGGCCGACCGCGGCGAGCAGTGAGGGGCCGAGGACGTCGGCGAGGAAGGTGCCGTCGGCGGAGATCTGCGAGAACCAGAGCAGGCCGGCGGCGATGAACACCATGCCGGTGGCGAGGATCGGCTTGAAGCCGACTTTGGTCACCAGGCCGGAGGCGATCCCGGCCGAGAGGATGATCGCGACCGCCAGCGGCAGGTAGGAGAGCCCGGCCTTGATCGCGCTGTATTCGAGCACCTGCTGCATGTACAGCGAGATGAAATAGAACATCGAGAAGAGCGAGGCGCCGACCAGGATGCCGACCACGTTGGCGCCGGTAATCGTCCGCAGGCGGAAGATTGAAAAGGGGACGAGCGGGGCGCGCGAGCGTCGCTCGATCGCGACGAAGGCGGTGAGCAGGATCGCCGAGGCGATCAGGGTGCCGATCGTCTGCGCCGATCCCCAGCCGGCGTCTTCGGCATCGAGCAGGGCGAAGACCAGGGCCGAGAGGCCAAGGGTGATCGTCGCCGCGCCGGCGATGTCGAAGTGACGCTCCTCCCCCTCGTTGCGCGATTCGGCGATCAGCGAGGGGGCGATCGCCGCGGCGGCGATCCCGATCGGCACGTTTACCCACAGCACCCACTCCCAACCGAGGTATTCGGTGAGGACGCCGCCGAGGAGGACGCCGGCGGCACCGCCGGAGCCGGCGACCGCGCCCCAGATGCCCAGCGCTTTGTTGCGCTCGGCGCCGTCGCGGAAGGTGGTGGCGACGATCGAGAGCGCGGCGGGGGAGAGGATCGCGGCGCCCAGACCCTGCACCGCTCGCGCCGCGACGAGCTGGCCGGAGGTGCTGGCCAAGCCGCCGAACAGCGAGGCGATTGCGAACAGCACCAGACCGAACATGAAGACGCGGCGGCGGCCGAGCAGGTCGGCGAGGCGGCCGCCGAGCAGGAGGAAGCCGCCGAAGGTCAGCACGTAGGCGTTGACGACCCAGGGCAGGCTGCTCTCGGTGAATTCCAGCGCGTCGCCGATCGTCGGCAGGGCGACGTTGACGATTGAGGCGTCGAGGACGACGACGAACTGCGCTGAGCAGAGCAGGATCAGGGCGATCCAGCGCTTGTCGCGGGCCTCGGCGGCGTCGGTCACTGCGGCGCTCCTGGCATCGACCCCCAGGATTTCACATGGGCATCCCCGGCCCGGCTCCGTCCTAGAATCGAGCCATGTGTAGAAACATTCGCACCCTCCACAATTTCGATCCACCCGCGACCGACGAGGAGATCCACGCTTCGGCCCTGCAGTACGTGCGCAAGATCAGCGGCTCGACCAAACCGTCGCAGGCCAATGCCGAGGCCTTCGACGAGGCAGTCGAGGCGGTTGCCGCCGTCACCCGCGACCTGCTGGACCATCTCGTCACCAAGGCGCCGCCGAAGAACCGCGAGGTCGAGGCCGCTAAGGCCAAGGCCCGCTCGGAAGCGCGCTTCGCGGCTTAGGTCGTTCCAACCCTGATCCGCGCGAGGAATTCGACGAGGAGCCGTTCGACCGTCTCCGGCGCGTCGGCGTACGGCCAGTGACCGCTGGCCGGCAGCACGTGGACGTCGGCGGAGGGGAAGGCCTCGCGCTGCTCCTGGGCGAAGCTGGAGGAGAGGTAGGGATCGTCTTCGCCCCAGACGACCAAGGCCGGGATGTCCCGCGGGCGGAAGAGCCCGATCAGGTTCTCCGACATCGCCCCCGGGTCCGGCGTGGCCCGGTAGAGCTTGAGGACCGCCCGGCGGGTGCGGCGGTCGTAGTGGTCGTACATCCTTTCGATGAACTCGCGGGGCAGCCCGCGCGGCTCTTTGCTGTTGACCATGAAGCGGAAGAAAGGGCGACTGGCGGTCGCCTGGAGCAGCTCCCCGGCAACCGGCGTGCGCCAGATCCGAGCCAGGATGTGCCAGCGGTAGCCCGGCATCAGGCCGGTGTCGATCAGGGTGATGCTGGCCAGCGCCTCGGGGTTCATCATCGCCCAGACCAGACCAATCGGCCCGCCGAAATCGTGGATCACGAGGTGGACGCGCTCGACCCCTAACTCCTTCAGCACCGCGCCGACGAAGGCAGCGTAACTGGGGACGTCATGGCTGAAGTCAGCGGGCGCGATCGTCTCGCCGAAGTCGGGCAGGTCAAAGGAGATCGCCCGTATTCCCGTGGCCCCCACCGCACCCACCAGCCGTTCCCAATCGTCGGCCGACCCGGGGTTGCCGTGGACGAAGACGACCGCCTCGCTGGCGTCCGCGGGGCCGGCCTGTAGGAGGCGCGTCCGGGTCCCGCCGGCGAGCAGGCTGGTGCGCTCGGCTGCGGCGTTCATCGGGCGAGGGCGTGACGGGCGTTGACCGCGACCGCGCGCGAGATCAGCCGCGGCATCGCCCGGCCCGGCCCGATCTGTCGCGTCCCCATGCTGTCGAGGATGGTCGCCACCTTCGGATCGCGGGCGGCGGCTGACCAGATCATCCGCTCACCCGGGTTGAAGCGCCGGCCGGTCGAGTAGTCGTGGATGAAGAAGGCATGGCCCCGCAGCTCCTTCGCGTGGCGGCGCCGGTAGCGCGCCAATCCCTTCTCCAGCGGCTCATCGCCCTGAAGCGCCGGGCGGACGCTGTCGGAGAGCCACTCGGCCGACTGGAAGGCCCAGCCGCATCCCACCCCGAAGAGCGGGTCGGTGGCGAGCGCCGCGTCGCCGATCAGCGCCAGCCCTGGCGCGACGGGTCTGCGCATCCGGTTGGTCATGTCGACCTTGCCCATCGGCGTGTCGACTAGGCGCCCCTCGCGGATCGGAGGCGCCTCGGGGACGTTGGCGAGAAAGTCGACGAGGGCTCGGGCAGGATCGCTCTTGAACTGGGGCAGCCAGTCCTTGGTCGGCATCGCTGCGTAGAAGGTGAGGCCGTTGTCGGTGGGGAAGCCCGCCGCCCATTGCGGGTTGAGGAACCAGGCCGTCGCATCCGGTGCATAAGGAGGCGCGCCGCCTTCGAAGTAGCCGCCGTAGGCGATGCGGTTGTGGGGGTAGGTCTTGGTCGGCACTTCGGAGAGCTCGGCGATCCGCGAATCGCGGCCGTCGGCTCCGATCGTCAGCCGAGCGCGGATCTCCCGCTCCTCGCCCTCGGGGTTGCGGATGGCAATGCCGGCGAAGACCTCACCCTCCTTCAGCAGCCGCTGCGCCGTCCAGCCGAGCATCATCTCGACGCCGGGCGTCTCTGCTGCGGTCGAGCGCAGCAACGGGTCGAGGACTTCGCGGCGCAGGTTGACGCCGCGGGCGGCGCGCTCCGGAGGCGCTTCGATCCACCCCCACTGGGTCCACATATGGATTCGGGGCCGCTTGGCGCCGGCCGCTTCCATCGCCTCGAGCAGGTCCAGGCGTTCGATCGCCGGCACCCCCGAGGCCTGGATGAAGTGGGAGCAGATGCGCTTGAAGGCATTCGGGTCGGGCTGCTTCTCGACGACGGCGACCTGCAGGCCAGCGCGGCCGAGTTGGATCGCGGCGGCGCAGCCGGCGAGGCTGGCGCCGACGATGACCACGTCGTAGTCCGCTCGCTCGTCGATGATGGGAGTAGGGGAATCGGGTCCGGGCATTTCGGGCCTCCCAGCCATGTTTTAATTATCGTTCGTCTCGAACTATACGCTGCGAACTATGAAACACAAATCGATCAAGCTCACCGGCAACTCCTACGCGCTCCTGGCCATGCTCCAGGAGTTCGGCGAGATGACCTCCTACGGCATCAAACAGGCGATGGAGAGCACTATCCAGAACTTCTGGCCGGTTCCCCACACCACCGCCTACGAGGAGCCGGCCCGCCTCGCTGCCGCCGGCTACCTCGCCGCCCATCAGGAAAAGGGAGGCCGCCGCCGCCGCGTCTACTCGCTCACCGATCGCGGGCGGGAGGTGCTGGCGGAGTGGGCCGCCGACCCGGACGCGACCCCGCCGCAGCTGCGCGACGAAGCGATCCTGAAAGTGTTCGCCGGCGCCGATCCCGAGGGCCTGCACGACGCGCGCGTTGCCTTTCATCGCGAGAAGCTGGTGGAGCTGCGGGGGTACCTGAACCTGGCCCGGGCCGGTCAGGGCTTCGGGCGTTCGGAGCGCACCCTGCTCGGCGGGGTCGCCTACCACCAGAAGATGCTGGAGGCGATCGAGATGGTCGCCGCCGAGAGGAGGGGCGGGAAAAACTAGTTTGCTAAACTAATTATCAAGGCTAACTAGTGATGACCAAGGTCAACATCCCCCTCAGCGAGCGCGCCGCCCACTTGCGGATCGCGATCGTCCGCACCGCCCGGCGGCTGCGCCAGGAGGCGGCGGCGGAGACCTCCGGCTTGACCCCGACCTCGGTCGCGGCGCTGGCGACGATCGAGCGCCACGGGCCAATGACCCCAAGTGAGATCGCCAAGGTCGAGCGGGTCAAGCGGCCGACGATCACCCGCACGCTCGGCTGCCTCGAACGCGAGGGCCTGATCGACCGCGCCCCCGACCCGGCCGACGGCCGCAGCTCCCTGGTCAGCGTCAACGGCGCCGGCCGCGAGCGGCTGCGGCGCCTGCGCGGCCGCAAGAACGCCTACCTGGCGCGGCGCATGCGCGACCTCTCTGCCGAGGAAGTCGAGACGCTCGAGCGCGCCGCCGAGATCCTCGACCGGATGCGGGAGGGAGAGCGGTCTTGACGGCCGCGATCCGCCACTCGTTCAACTCCCTGGAGGTCCCCAACTACCGTCGCTACTTCGCCGGCCAGCTGATCTCCCTCTCCGGGACCTGGATGCAGACGGTCGCCGCGATCTGGGTGATCTTGACCCTGACCGACAGCGGTGTCGCCGTTGGCCTCACCACCGCCCTGCAGTTCCTGCCGATGCTGCTGATCGGCGCCTGGGGCGGGCTGCTCGCCGACCGGATCCCGAAGCGGCGGCTGCTGATCACGACCCAGGCGCTGATGGCGATCCCCGCGATCGGCCTCTTCGCCGTTACCGCGACCGGCGTCGTCACCCCCTGGATGGTCTACCTCGCGGTCTTCGCGATGGGCTCGGTCAACGCGATCGACAACCCGACCCGGCAGAGCTTCGTGATCGAGATGGTCGGCCCCGACCGGGTCGTCAACGCGGTCAGCCTCAACAGCGTCATCGTCCAGGCGGCGCGGATCGTCGGCCCGGCGATCGCCGGTCTGATGATCGCCACCGTCGGCGTCGTCCCCTGCTTCGGCCTCAACGCCCTCACCTTCGTGGCGATGATCTTCGCCCTTTGGCGGATGGACCCGAGCCGGCTGCAGGCGGCTCCGGTGGCCCCGCGCGAGCCGGGGGCGATCCGCGCCGGCCTCCGCTACGTCCGCGCCACCCCGGAGTTGCTGGTGCCGCTGGCGCTGATGGCCTTCGTCGGGACCCTCGGCTTCAACTTCCAGGTGGTGCTGCCGCTGCTCGCCAAATTCAGCTTCGAATCCGGGGCGATGACCTACGCCATCCTGGTCACGGCGATGGCGGTCGGCTCGATCGCCGGCGCCCTCGTCAACGGTCACCACGGCCGCACCGGCCCGCGCCTGATCGCCGGCGGCGCCCTCGCCTTCGGCGCCTCGGCCCTGCTGGCGGCGGCGATGCCGAGCCTCGCCCTGGAGGTAGTGATGCTGGCCCTCCTCGGCGCCGCCTCGGTCACCTTTGCCGCGACGATCAACTCCACCCTGCAACTGGCGGTGAGCCCCGAGATGCGAGGCCGGGTGATGGCCCTCTACTCGGTCGTCTTCCTCGGCTCAACCCCAATCGGCGGCCCCCTGGCCGGCTGGCTGGCCCAGTCCTACGACCCCCGAGTAGCCCTGGTCCTAGCAGGAGCCTCCGGCCTGGCCGCAGCCTGGGCAGCCCACATCAGCTTCGCCCGCATCCGCGGCCACCGCGAGTCGGCAACCGGCGAACACGCTGTGGCTTAGAGGTCTTTCGGTAGGGAGGGACGGGTGTCCCCTGACCCACCTGGGATTTTCGCCTTTAAGTTGAAATCTCTCGCCGAGTAGCTAGGGCGAAAATCAGGACGCCGGTGGGTCAGGGGAC
>DATDLJ010000048.1:0-13020 GCA_036519395.1 Solirubrobacterales bacterium
CTTTCGGTCCTATAGCGACCGAAAGGAACCACGCGATCGGCTACGCGTAGTGGCCGTGCAGCTCGGGTAGGAGCGCCCCGAGGTTCGCGTACTCCTCGGCGCAGTGGCGGGAGAGTGCCGGCGCCAGACCCTTCGGCAGGGTCAGGTCGCGGAAGGCGCGGCGGTTGAGGAGCGTCGCGGCGGGCGTGGCAAGTGCCGGCGGTAGGTAGGGCCGAACCGCCGCCCCGAGCCAGAAGTGACTGCGGAGCACCAGCCCGTCGCCGTCGCGGAGGAAGACGTGGGCCATGACCGAGTGACGGGCGCGGCGGCGATCGTCGCCGACCCAGCCGCAGACGATCGTCCCCACCGCGGGATCGTCGAGGGCGTCGCTGCCGAACCCCAACTCGGTCGGTGCCACGAACATGATCCGCGCGTGGACGGTCCCCGTACCGACGTCCTCGACCGGGTGGTGGACCGCGCCCCAGTGGGCCTTCGCCCCAGCTACCGGCGGCGGCTCGAGCGAGTTGCCGGCGTGGTCGCGCGGGTGCCAGATTCGGTAGCGCAGCGGATCGCGGGCGTGCCAGTCAAACCACCAGTCGACCATCGCCGCGCTGACACCGGGCATCGCCGTGCGCACGGCGACGTACTGAACTCCGTCCCGCAACCTGCACCAGCCAGTCTCGACCGCAAGCGGCGTCGGGTCGAGCAGGCGGTCCAGCCGCTCCCGCGGCAGCGCCGCGGCCGAGTCGATCGGACCAGCCTCGATCGCCCCCAGGACCGCCGGGTCCGCCGCCGTCAGCGGCCGCGCAAGGTAGGCCTCGAGGTCGGTCGCGATGTTCACGGCCTTCCCATCCACGAGTGGAACAGGCCCTGCGGGTCGTACTTGGCGCGCACCTCGTCCAGCCGCGCGAGGTTGCCCTCGCTGACGAAACGAGCCGGACGCTGCCCGAGGTTCTCGTCGGCGAGTTGGATGCCACTCGCCAGGTGCTCCATCTCCCGCATCCGCTCGGTTGGCCAGGCGACGTTGGCAGCGTCGGCAGCTGCGTCCTGCCAGACGCCGTAGAGGGCGATGTAGGTCTCGTCCTCGACGCTGAAGGCCATCCCAGGCCGCTCCGGGCTCGGTCCCCAGTTCATCCACAACATGTGCGACGGGGCCGCGGGCAGGGTCTCGGCGATCCGCCGCAACCCCGGCAACAGCTCGGTGACCGGGGCCTGGGTCCACATGTTGTCGACCGCGTAGCGGTGCTGGTCGGGATAGGACTCGTGGACAGCCGCGTAGAGGTCGGGAATCCCAACCTCGACGTTGGGGACGTCGAGCTTCGCCTGCCCCAGGGCTGGGCAGGTGCGGAGGAAGGAGAGTGCCTCCTCCGCCTCCTCGGCGCTGTCGACTAAAGCCGGCGCCGTCACCGCCAGCTCTGGCTCGCCCTCGAGATCGCGGTGCAGGATCACCATCAGCTCCACCGTGCGCGGCACCTGGGGGCCAACCTCCTGCGCCCAGGCGAAGACCTCCTCGAGCGCGTCCAGCGAATACAGCTGGACCCCGTTGGCGACGTGGCGCGGGCGCGGATAGAGACGCAGGTGGAACCGAGTGACGACGCCAAAGAACCCCGGCCCCGCCCCCCGCGCCGCCCAGTAAAGATCGGGGTTTGACTCTGCGTCCGCGCGCACCAGCTCACCGGCGGCGGTGACCACGTCGATCGCCTCGACACTCACACAGGCCGGCCCGTGGACGCGACCGTTCCAGCCGAACCCGCCCTGCAGCAGGTAGCCGCCGAGGGCGACCCCGCGGCAGTGGCCGGCGGGAAAGAAGAGGTCGCGCTCGGCCAACGCCGCCAGCGCCTGGTCGCCGTGGCAGCCAGGCCCCGCCGTCGCGGTCATCGCCTCGGCGTCGATCGCGAACGCGTCGAGGCCAGAGATGTCAAGGAGGACACCGCCATCGCGCAAATGGTTGCCGGCCCAGCTGTGACCGCCGGAGCGGATCCCGATCCCGCCTCCCAGCTCGGCCGCAGCGCCCACCGCAGCGACTACGTCCGCGTCATCGGCCGCTTGGACGATCAGCTCGGGAAAACGGTCCGGCACGCGGTCGTTCCAGACCGCGGCGCGGCGCGCCTCCTCATAGCCAGACTCGCCCCGCCTGTAGCTGTCACCGGTAATTTCTCCGTTTAGCACGGTGTTCCACTTTACAGACTATGCTTTCCGTTATGCGGAACACCACGGCAGGCGCTGGTCGTCCTGCGGGCGTTCAATCGATCGCCCGCGCTGCGGCGGTACTGCGAGCGCTCGAGCGCTCGCCCGGGGGCCTTGGCATCACCGAGCTCGCGGCCATCACCGAGCTGCCGAAGTCGACCGTCCACCGGATCGTCGCCGCCCTCGCCGAGGAGGAACTGCTCTCCCGTCCCGATGACGGCCGGGTCCGACTCGGACCCGCGGTTTCTCGCCTCGGCGCCGCCGCCCACGAGGCCGTGGCCGAGCACCTGCGTCCGGTCCTGATCGAGCTGCGTCGCGAGCTCGACGAGACCGTCGATCTCTCGGTTCTCGACGGCGCTGCCGCCCGCTTCATCGACCAGGTGCCGGCGCCACGCCGGCTGCGCGCCACCTCCTCGATCGGCGAGCTCTTCCCCCTCCACTGCACCGCCAACGGCAAGGCGCTGCTCGCGGCGCTGCCGGATGAAGCGGTGGAGGCACTGCTGCCGCCGCGGCTGGCCCAACTAACGCCGCAGACCATCACTTCCAGGGCGAAGCTGCTGGAAGAGCTGGCCCAAGTCCGGCAGACCGGCCTCGCTTTCGATCGCGAAGAGCACACCCTCGGGATCGCCGCCGTCGGCGTCGCCATCGCCGCCGGGGAGGATCCGGTCGCGGCGATCTCGGTCCCGGTTCCGGCGCAGCGGTTCGGAGAGATCGAAGCGGAGGTCGTCGCGGCGTTGACCGCAGCAGCCTCCCGGGCCCGGAAGCTGCTCAGCGGTGCCGCTACTTGACAGCGATGAGTTTCGTCAGGAAGACGAGGGTGGAGTTCGGCGGGATCGAGGGAAAGATCCCTTCTTCGCCGTAGGCGAGGTCGGGCGGAATGATCAGCTTGCGTTCGCCGCCAACCTTCATTCCCTGAATTCCCTGATCCCAGCCTTTGATCACTTCCTGGGCGCCGAGGGTGAAGCTGAACGGTTCGCCGCTGTCCCAGTTGGCGTCAAACAGTTCCTTGGTCGCGTAGACGACGCCGACGTAGTCGACGCTGACTTTGTCGCCAGCCTTTGCCGTCGGTCCAGACCCCTGCTTCAGTTCCTCGATCTCGAGCTTCTTCGGCGGCGGGCCCTTCGGGACGGTCACCTCCGGCAGATCGGGCGCATCTTCTTTTTCGCCCGCACCTTCTTCGCTCGTGCTTTCTTCGCCCTGGGAATTCGCTTCGGCGGTGGTATCCGTGCCCGAGTTGGTCGACGTCGAAGAGTCGTCGCCACAGCCGGCGACAACCAGAGCGAGACACGCCACAATGATCAAGAACAGTCGCTGCATCGGCGGCATCTTAACCGGAAGCAGCCCAGCTAGCGACGACGTTTGGGCAGCGAGTCGACCGCGGCCGCATCGATCTTGAGGACGACGCCGCGCTCGTAGATCGTCTCCACCTCTGGCGCATCGACGAAGCGGTGGCCGCCCGGGCCCCAGCTGGTGTCGAAGATGATCCCGTCGAACATGTTCGCCTCGGGGGCGGCAAGGAATTTGGTCACCCGGCCCAATTTCTCGCCATCGCTGGAGAAGACGGGGATTCCCCGCTTCGCCACCAGGTAAGACACGGCGTGGCCGAGATCCTCCATCGCAGCGAGCGTACCAACGCAGAATGCGCTCTAGACTGGCCGCCGGGGAAGCAACTTCGCATGGGAGGAATGATGGGCCTCAATCTCGCTTCGATCGTTACCGAGAGCGCCAGCAGGGAACCGGCCGCTGTCGCCGTACGCCTGGCCGGGCTGGAGCTGACCTACGCCGACCTCAACGACCACAGCGCCCGGCTGGCGACGCTGCTGGCCGAGAAAGGGCTAGAGCAAGGCGACCGGGTCGGGGTGATGCTGCCCAACGTTCTCGATTTCCCGATCGCCTACTACGGCGTCCTCCACGCCGGCGGGGTCGTGGTGCCGATGAACGTGCTGCTGAAGCGACGCGAGATCGCCTTTTACCTCGAAGACTCAGGTGCCAAGCTGCTGCTCGCTTGGCACGGCTTCGGCGAGGAGGCGCGAGCCGGGGCGGCCGAGGCCGGGACCGAGCTGATCGAGATCGAGCCCGAATCCTTCGCCGAGCTGCTCGGCGACCGCGAGCCAACCGCGGAGCTGGCCGACACCGACGAAGAGGACACGGCGGTGATCCTCTACACGTCGGGCACCACCGGCAAACCGAAGGGCGCCGAGCTGACCCACTCCAACCTCTTCTGCAACGCCGAGATCGCCTCGCAGACCACCTGCGAAATCAGACAGGGCGACGTCGTCCTCGGCTCGCTCCCCCTCTTCCACTCCTTCGGCCAGACGGTCAGCATGAACGCCTCCCTGCGGGTCGGCGCGACCCTCACCCTGCTGCCCAAATTCGACCCCGGCGAGGCGCTGGAGATCATGCAGCGCGACGGCGTCACCCACTTCTACGGGGTGCCGACGATGTACGGGGCGCTGCTCCACCACCCCGGCCGTGAGGACTTCGACACCTCGGCCTTGCGGATCTGCATCACCGGCGGCGCCTCGATGCCGGTCGAGGTGCTGCGCGGGTTCGAGGACGCATTCGAGTGCGAACTGCTGGAGGGCTACGGCCTTTCGGAGACCTCGCCGGTGGCGAGCAGCAACCACCCCGGCCGGCCGCGCAAGCCCGGCTCGATCGGCACCCCGCTGCGCGACGTCGAGATGAAAGTCGTCGACGAGGACGACAACGAGGTGGCGCAGGGAGAGGTCGGCGAGATCGTGGTCCGCGGCCACAACGTGATGAAGGGCTACTGGCAGCGGCCCGAGGCGACCGAGGAGGCAATGCGCGGCGGCTGGTTCCACACCGGCGACATGGCCAAAGTCGACGAGGAGGGCTACTTCTTCATCGTCGATCGCAAGAAGGACCTGATCATCCGCGGCGGCTACAACGTCTACCCGCGCGAGGTCGAGGAGGTTCTCTACGAGCACCCGAAGGTCCGCGAAGCGGCCGTGATCGGCATCGCCCACAACGAGTGGGGCGAGGAGATCGGCGCCGCGATCGTCGTCCACGACGGCGAGCAGCTGGAGCCGGACGAGGTCAGCGCCTACGTGAAGGAGCGGATCGCCGCCTACAAGTACCCGCGGGTCGTCTGGTTCCTCGATGACCTCCCCAAGGGGCCGACCGGGAAGATCCTCAAGCGCGAGATCGAGGCGCCGGCCCCGGCGGAGCCTGGCGCCAGCAGCTGATATTTGCTTTACTCAGGCGCTTCCGAGTACTAAACCAGTCTGCTCGGGACCAATTCACAGCAGTGCGCTTAAGGGAGGCGCCCTGCGTTCAATAAGGAGAGAACATTGGTCAGCAGACGTCTGACGGCGATCGTCGCCGCCATCGCCCTCTGTATCACCGGTACCGCCCTCGCCCCCGCGGCCTCGGCGCAGGATCCGATCCTGTTCGTCCACGGCTGGTCGAGCACCTCATCGGTATGGAACACGATGATCCCGCGGTTCGAAAAAGACGGATACGCGAAATCGGAACTGGTCGCCTACAGCTACAACACCTCGAATTCGAACAAAGTCAGCGCTGAAAAAGAGGTAAAAGTTCGGGTCGAAAACCTGCTGAAAAGCACCGGCGCGACCAAGGTCGACATCATCGCCCACTCGATGGGCAGCCTCAATAGCCGCTGGTACATCAAGTTCCTCGGCGGCGAATCTAAAGTCGACGACTGGGTCTCGATCGGCGGGCCGAACCACGGCACCGAAACCGCCAACTTCTGCTTCAGCACCGCCTGCACGGAGATGCGGGTCGGCTCAAAATTCCTCGCGGAACTGAATGCGGGAGACGAGACGCCGGGCACCGTCAACTACGGCACCTGGTGGTCGCCGTGCGACGAAATCATCAACCCAGATTCGAGCGTCTCTCTCAGTGGCGCTACCAACACGAAAACCGCGTGCATCTCGCACCTCGGTTTGCTGAGCGACGAAACGGTCTATACCCAGATCCGGGAATTCGTCAAATAGCAGGTCCTTACCGCGATCCTGGCCAGCTGGCCAGGATCGCGGTAGTCTCCTCGGTGCCCGCCTATGCACCAAAAGGAGACAAGATGAGCGTCGCCTCCCAGCGCCTGATGGACAACATCACCTACACGGATCTCTACCACCGTTGGGAGCAGGGAAACTGGTCCGCGTACGACATCGACTTCTCTAAAGACCGCGAGGGCTGGGGGGCGCTGAGCGACATCCAGCGGCGCTCGGCGATGTGGATCTACTCGATGTTCTATTACGGCGAGGACCGGGTCGCCGACACCCTCGCCCCCTACGTCACCGCTGCTCCGACCGAGGAGATGTCCTACTTCCTCGCCACCCAGCAGGTCGACGAGGTCCGCCACTCGATCTTCTTCCATCGCTTCTTCAAGGAGGTAATTGGCGTCGGCGGCGACTCGATCGAGCAGACGCTCTCCTCCACCCTGCCGCAGCTGAACTGGGGTTACCGCGGGATCTTCGACCGGCTCGACCTGATGGCCGAGGAACTGCGCAAGGACCGCTCGGTGCCGAAGTTTGCCCAGGCGATCACGCTCTACCACCTGATCGTCGAGGGCAGCCTCGCCCAGCCCGGCCAGCACTTCATCGAGGACTTCTTCGCCTCCGAGGAGACGATGCCGGGGTTCACCGCCGGCATGGAGAACGTCTCCCGCGACGAGCAGCGCCACATCGGCTTCGGCGTCAAGGTCCTCTCCGAGCTGCTCAACGACCCGACGCCGGGCTGGCAGGAAAACCGCGAGGCGGTCACCGAGCTGCTGCGCGAAGTCCTGCCCTACGGGCCGGCCGTCTTCTCGCCGCCGAACATGGACCGCTCCTACACCGAGTGCTACGGCTTCTCGCTTGAGGACATCTACGCCTTCGGGATGAAACTGATCCGCCAGCGCTGGCGGACGATCGGCTTCCCAACCGAGGAGTTCCCCCCCGGCGTCTTCCCCTTCCCGCCTGAGGACGACGAGAAGGATCTCGCGGAGCGCCAGGTGAAGATGATGATGGCCGGCGTGATCGGCTCCCCGGAAGGTCCGCCGCCGAGCAAGGACCCCGAGATCCAGCGCCTCTACTTCGACCTGATCAGCCGCGTCGCCGACCCCGCCGCCGCCAACGGCTCGCCGTTCATCATGCAGTGGCGCTTCACCGACGCGGAACCGTGGCACCTGGTCCTCGACAACGGCTCAACCCGGGCGGAACCGGGCGAAGCACCGAGCGCCAACGTGACGATCGAGACCAGCTGGGACGACTGGATCGCCGCCGGCAAACCCGACGCCAATCAGCTGAAGATGATGCTGCAGCGCCGGATCCGCCCCCGCGGCAAGCTCCGCGACCTGCGCCGTATGAGCAAGGTCTTCAACTAGAGCCGCCCGGCTGATGTCGCGCCGGCGCTGGGCGCTTGTCGCCGGGGCGATTGCCGTGGTGGGCGCGCTCGTGGTGGGCACGGCCTCGGCCTGGCACTTCTCCTCGGCGGTCCTGATCCCCGAACACTCGCCCTGGCCAGCCGAGACCGAAGTCGCGGGGCTGCCCGCCGGCCGAATCGTGCTCGAGAACACCGAGGAGAGCCGGCGCCCGGGAGTCTACGGCCTCGAGTGGCAGGGCGGACGGGCCGTCGTCGGTCCGATCCTCAGCGAGGGCGAGGACACGGTGACCCGGCGACTACGCGAGGTCAACGGCTACCTGGCACCGGAAATGGAGGTCGCCTTCAACCCGACGGTCTGGGCGGGCAACCCCTCCGCGGCTCTCGGCATCCCGTCAACCACCGTGCCGATTCGCGGTGAGCTCGGCACGATGCCGGCCTGGCTCGTCCCGGGACGGGAGAGCACCTGGGCAATCGTCGTCCACGGCATCAACGCCACCCCGCAGACGGGGCTGCGGATCGTGCCAGCCCTCCGCCGCGCCGGCCTGCCGACCCTGCTGATCACCTACCGCGAGGACCTCGGCGCCCCCGAGAGCCCCGACGGCTTCCATCACATGGGGCTGACCGAGTGGCGGGATCTCGGCGCCGCCGCCCGCTACGCGCTCGCCCACGGCGCCCAGCGCCTAGTCCTCGTCGGCTACTCGATGGGCGGCGCGATCGTCACCCAGTTCATGCAGCGCTCGCCTTTGGCGCCCAAGGTCGCCGGACTGGTCCTCGACGCCCCGGCCCTCGACTGGCAGGCGATTCTCTCCTTCAACGCCACCCAGATGGGCTTCCCCTCCTTCCTCTCCAAGCCGGTGGAATGGGCGATCGGCGCCCGCATCGACGCCGACTGGACGAGCCTTGACGCGATCAGTCACCCCGACGACTTCCAGCTGCCGATCCTTCTCTTCCACGGCACCGATGACGACGTCGTGCCGGTCTCGACCAGCGACGACTTCGCCGCCGAGCTGCCACGCTGGGTCACCTACTTCCGCGTCCCCGAGGCAGGCCATACGGAAGAGTGGAACGTCGATCCCCGCCTCTACGAACGGCGACTCGGCGGGTTCCTCCAGCGGGTCGGCGGTTCGGCCTCATAGCAATCCTGCTATACATAGCAAGATTGCTATGTCAGATCCTGACGATCGAGAGCTGTTCGGCCTGATCGCTGAACGCGTCACGGAGCGGCGCAACGCCTGGGGAATCTCCCAGCGCGAACTGGCCGAGCTCTGCGGGACGACGCAATCCGCGATCGCCCGGGTGGAGCGGGGCGCGAGACCGCCCCGGATCGACACCTTGGCCCGCATCGCCGCCGCCCTCGATTGCGAGCTCGTCGTCGAGCTCCGCCCCAGGACGAAGCCGCCTCAGGCAGAAGAAAAGGAGAGATCGGATGAGCGAGAGCAAAGGCCGCTTTCGGCCGGCGGGCAACCGCGCCGGCGACGGCGAGATCGAGACCAGCACCGCTGAGAAGGTCCTCGCTCTCGTCCTCGCGGTCTTCATCGCGATCGGCGCCTTCTGGACCTACGACAAGCTCGATGAGGTCGCCGAGCCGAAGATCAGTACTCACCAGCCCAACGCAGTTCTCCTCGATCGCGGAGAGATGGCGTCGATCGCCCGCCACAGGGAGGCGCTGGGGGCGGCGAGAGACGCACGACGTGAGCGCACCGCGGCGACCCGACAGCTGGAGATCCGCCGCGAGGCCTACCGCACGGCGCTCGACGCCGGTGAACCCTCGGCCGAGCTGCAAGCCGAATACGAAGCGGCTCGAGCCAGGTTCGCCTTGGCCTCGCGAGAGCTGAAGACCGCGAACGCCATCGAGGTCCAGACCGGTCAGGCGGCGGACAAGGCGGAGGCGCAAGCCATCGAGCGGCGGGAAGATATCGGCGCCGAAAGGGACGACGAAGAGACCAAGCACGACCTGATCGTCTTCATCCTGCGCCTGGCTCTGCTGGTCCTAATGCTGGCAGTCTCCTATCGCCTGCTGATCCGGCTGCGCTCGCGGAACTCGCGCTACCTCCCCGCCGCACTCGCCCTGATCGGGGCCACGGCAGTGCTGGCGATCGGCATGGCCGGCGACTACACCGGCAGCTTCATCGAGTTCGACGAGCTGGGGCCGCTGGCGATCTCGATCGCGGGAATCGCCCTGACGCTGCTCGCGTTCGTCGCCCTGCAGCGCTTCATAGCCAAGCGCGTTCCGGCACGGCGGGTACGGCGCGGCGAGTGTTCGTTCTGCGGGTTCCCACTTCGCGGTACCTCCCGCTGCGAGGGATGCGGGCGGGCGGCGATCGCTGCCTGCTCCAGCTGCGGACAGGAGCGGCGGGTCGGCACCCCCCGCTGCGGCAACTGCGGCGAGCCGTAGGCAGGCTAGGAGATCGGCGGGCGACTGTCCGCCCAGGGCCGCTCAGCCTCGATCTGGGCGGCGAGAGAGAGCAGGGTCGCCTCCGCGCCGGGGCGACCGACAACCTGAATCGAGAGCGGCATCCCCTCGGGCGAGAAGCCCGCCGGGATCGCCATCGCCGGATTGCCGAGGTGGTTCCAGGGGACGCAGTAGGGATAGAAGCGGCTCATCCCCAGCACCGTCTGCAAGGCGCCCTTGCTCTCCCAGCGGCGGATCGGCAGCGCCGTCCCACCCATCACCGGCATTACCAGCACGTCGTGTTGGTCGAAGATCGCGTTGATGCGGGCGGCGTCGGCGGCGCGGCCCTCAGTGCGGGCGCGCTCATAAAGACTGCGGGGCAGGATTGAGCCGAGGCGACCAAATCCACGGGTGCGGCTTTCGAGCCGCTCGGGGTGCGGCACCGCCTTGACGGTCTCCGCCACCCCGCCGAGGAAGCGGGCGGTGATGTTGTTGCCGATGTTGCCCCAGTCGGGATCGCGCTCGACCAGCTCGTGGCCGAGGCCGCCGAGCAGCCCGACCGCATCGGCGACGGCGCCCTTTGCCTCATCGGAGACGGTCGGCGGCGCCACCGCGCGCGGGGCCAGGGTCGACCAGGCGATTCGCAGTTTGCCGGGGGGCGTGGCCGCGGCCTCGACGAAAGGCTTCTCCGGCGGCGGCGGTGCCTCGGGCTCGCGCGAGCCGCCGGAAACGATGTCGAGCCAGAGCGCGGTGTCGAGGACCGAGCGGCTGAGGCAGCCTTCGACCGCCAGCCCGCCCCAGCCTTCGAGGTCGGGGTCCAGCGGAACCCGGCCCCGCGACGGTTTCAGCCCGAAGAGCCCGCAGGAAGCGGCCGGGATCCGGATCGAACCGGCTCCATCGCCGGCGGAAGCGATTGGCACCAGGCCGGCGGCCACTGCCGCGCCGGAACCGCCGCTTGACCCGCCAGGGGTGCGTTGCGGATTCCACGGGTTGCGGGTGACGCCGTAGGTGGCCGACTCGGAGAAGCCGCAAATCGCCAGCTCGGGCAGCAGGGTGAGGCCGACGATGATCGCGCCCGCCTCGCGCAACCGCCGGACCATCTCGCAGTCCGCGGCCGCCGGCTCGGTGTAGGCGTCGGTGCCGTGGGTGTTGACCTCACCGGCAACGTCGACTTCGTCCTTGATCGCGATCGGAACGCCCAGCAAGGGGCGCTCCTCGCCAGCCTTCAAGCGCGCCTCGGCCTGCTCTGCTTCCAGCAGCGCCTTCTCGGCGAAGACCTTGCGGAACGAGTTCAGCTCCGGGTCGAGGCGGGCGATCCGGTCAAGCGAGAGCTGCACCAGCTCCTTCGGCGAGACCTCCCCAGCCCGAACCATCTTCGCCTGCCGCGCCGCACCAACAAAGGCCAACTCATCAGCATTCATGCGCGAATCCTATTGGCTATCCAGCCAGGGGCTGCTCGCCGAGACCGCGAAAAAGCACCTTGAGGGTGCCTTTTTGCGGCCTCGCGGACCTGCAGCGCTTTTACGCCTTAGCCGGCTCCGGCTCGGCGTCCGGCGCGCCGCCCTCGAAGCTGAGGTCGGGGATGAGCTTGTCGAGCCAGCTGGGCATCCACCAGTTCCAGGAACCCATCAGCTTCATCGCCGCCGGCACCAGGATCAAGCGGACGAGGGTGGCGTCGAGAGCGATCGCGACCGCGCAGCCAACGCCCAGCTCCTTGATCGAGGGGACGCCGGTGAGGACGAAGACGGCGAAGACCGAGGTCATGATCAGCGCCGCCGAGGAGATCGTCCGGGCGCTCGAGGAGAGGCCCTCGGCGACGGCGCGCTCGTTGTCGCCATGGACCATGTAGCGCTCGCGGATCCGCGACATCAGGAACACCTCGTAGTCCATCGAGAGTCCGAAGACGATGGCGAAGATCAGCGGGATGTTGATCGTGTCGAGGGCACCCTGGCTTTCGAAGCCGAGGAAGCCGTCGAGCCAGCCCCACTGGAAGATCGCGACGAGGACCCCGAAGGCCGCCCCGATCGAAAGCAGGTTCATCAGCACCGCCTTCAGCGGCAGCAACAGCGAGCGCAGCATCACCATCAGGACGACGAAGCTGAGCGCGAGAACGAAGAGGATGATCTTCCACATCGAGCCGCTGACCTGCTTGCGGACGTCGTCGCCGCGGGCGGTTTCACCGCCGACGTTGACCTCGGCCTGCTGGGCCAGAGCAGACGCCGGGACGACGCTGTCGCGGAGACGGTCGACCAGTGCCACCGCGGCGTCGGACTCACTCGGCGCGCTGGGCGTCGCCTGGATCAGGGCGCTGTCTCCGGCGTAGTCCGGTGGCGCCACCGCGCTGACGCCCTGGGTGCCTTCGAGCTCGCGGACGAAGCCAGCGACGGCGACCTTGTCCGCACCTCCCTCGAAGCTGGCGACAATCTGAACCGGGTCGGTGCCGCCGCCGAGCTGGTCGGAGGCGATTTCGTTGCCGACCCGAACGTCACTGTCCTTCGGGAACTGGGCGATGGCTTCGGTCCCGGTCTCAAGCGAGAGCAGCGGGCTAGCCAGCAGGAGCAGCACCGCCGAGACGCCGGTGATCGCCACCCACGGGTGCGCCATCACCCGCTCGGTCCAAGCCCGCCAGAAGCGGTTTTTGTTGGCTGCGGCCTGCTCGGCGGTCCGGCGCCGGTAGAAGCGGCGGCGGAAGAAGTCCTCGACCCGGCCGACGATCCCGCCCGGCAGCACCCGGTCGCCGAGCATCGCGATCAGCGCCGGCAGCAAGGTGGTCGCGGTGAGGATCGAGACGGCGACGACGGTCATCGCGCCGAGCGCCATCGAGCGCAGCGCCTGGTTGTCGAGCATCCAGAGACCGGCCAGGGAGACGATCACGGCGAGGCCGGAGAAGGCGACGGCGAGGCCGGAGGTGGAGAGCGCCTCGGCTCGGGCGGCGTCGCAGTCGCGCCCGGCGAGACGCTCCTCGCGGTAGCGGGCCAGGATGAAGAGGGAGTAGTCAACCGCCACCCCGATCCCGATCATCGAGGCCATGTTGGTGACGAAGACCGAGGTCGTCATCTCCAGCGAGATGAAGTAGATCAGGGCGCCGGTGACGAGGACACTGAAGAAGCCGAGGG
>DATDLJ010000049.1:0-14007 GCA_036519395.1 Solirubrobacterales bacterium
GCCAACCCGGCGACCACCAGCCCGGCGGCGGCGTTGAGCACCACCACGTCCCGCCTGGGCCCCTGATCGGATCCGGAGAGGATGGCCCGGAACAGGTCGACGTTGCGACCGGCGTCGCCGCCGGCGATCTCGGCCAGCGACGAGATCCGCTTGAGGCCGACGTCCTCGGGGGCGAAGTCGAAGCGGTCGATGCGACCGGGCCGCACCTCGTACACCACCGAGGTGCCGGTGAGGCCCAGCTCGTCGATGGCGTCGGCCCCGGCCACCACCCAGGCCAGCTCCGCGCCGCGGTTCTGCAGCACCGCCGCCATCCTGGCCGCCAACCCGTCGTCGGCCGCACCCACCACCTGGCGGGTGAGCCGGGCCGGGTGGGCCAGGGGGCCGAGCACGTTGAACACGGTCGGGATGCCGAGCTCGGCCCGCACCCGTGACCGGCCCTCGGCGCTGAAGCGGATCTCCTCCGTCCGCATCGCGTTCGGCAGGTAGGTGACCTTCTCGGCGGCGACCCCGGCGGCGATCACCGACTCCCGCGTCCCCTCGGAGATCGCCATCACCGCGGTGACGCCGCGGCCGGCGCGGGCGTAGGCCCAGCGGCCGGGACCCTGACGCATCTGGCGCGGCACCGGACCCCACTCGCACCAGGCGACGCGGGGGCGCAATGCTGGAGGCAAGCCGGGCGCCAGCAGCTGCTCCTTCTTGTAGTGGAGGAGGAGCACGTCGTAGGGCGCCTCGGCCTCCAGCGCCTGTCGTAGCCCCGTCCGCAGCGCCGGCCACTTCAGGGCGAGGCTCGGCCAGGTGCTGCCGGAGAGCTTCGGACCGAGCTCCAGGTGGCGGACTTTGACCGCGGTCTCGCGGCCGATCTCGGGTGAGTCACTCACCATCACGGCTTCGTGGCCGCGGTCGATCAGGGCATCGAGCAGCTCGACCGCGGCGAACTCGGCGCCGCCGGGAGCGGCGCCGGTCATTACCGAGACGATCTTCACGAGGCCAGGCGCCGTCCCAGCGCCTCAATCGAGTATTCGCGCTCGGCCAGCTCGCGCCCGGCGAGCGCCAGCGGGTTGCCCTGAGCGGGGTCGAGCGCTGCGAGTAGCGCCGCCGCAAATGAGTCGCCCTCGGTGCCCCCCTCGACGTAGTGCTCGCCGGCCCGCACTTCAAGCCCGGCGGCGGCGCGGGGGGTGGCGGCGACCGGGACCCGGTAGGCGAGGGCCTCGACGAACTTCAGCGGCGAGCCGCCGCCCTCAAGCAGGGGCACCGCGACGCAGCCCGCCCCTAGATAGACGTCGCGCAGGTCGGGGACGAATCCGGTTGGCCGCACCCGGGGGTCTCCCGCCTCGACCTCGGCGCTGCCCTTGCCGGCGACGACCAGCTCGACGTCGGCGGCACGCTCCCACAGCGCCGGCATCGCCTCCTCCAGCAGAAAGCGCAGCGCGCCGCGGTTGGGCTCGTAGGTGAGGTCGGCGACGAACAGCACCTTCCGCTCATCGGTTCGAGGGGGCACCGGCTCAATCGCCGCAACGTCGACGACATTGGGGACCAGCCGCAGTCGCGCCTCTGGCGCCAGCGCCGCCGCCCCCTCCATATCGGCCGGCGAGACCATCCAGTTCTCGCTGAAGGTGTTGAGCAGCAGGCGCTCGAAGCGCTCCAGGTCCGACTGCGACATGCCGGCGTCGTCGAGCCGGTGGCGGAAGGTCGACTCGAGGTTGTGGGCGTCGTAGATGGCCTCGCGCCGGGAGGCCAGGCCCAGCAATGCCGCGGCGGCGACCGGCCCCTCGGCGACGACCCGCGTCCCGGGGTCGGTGCTGAGCTCGGCCGTGCGCCGCGCCACGCCGGGCCAGATTCCCCGGGCAAAGTCGTCGGGGACGCGGCGCAGCCGCGCCCGCGCGTAGGCCGGTAGCCGTCCCAGTGCCCCGGGCCGCTCGACCCGATGCATGGTCAGGCCCTCGATCTCGGCGAAGGCGCGGTCGGGTTGGTCAGCCCCGAAGGCGCCGTAGACCAGGTCGATTGGGCCGAGGTCGGCCAGCGCCCGCACGATCCCGTGGGTTCGCCGCGCGCGACCCGAGTCGAGGGTGGGCGTAAATGAGGTGGCAATCACGGTCCGCATCGGACGAGGTGGCACCAGGGGCGCGCGGCGCGAGTATATGGACGGCCACGGACTACGAAGGGGGCCGGAGGCCAGCCCTCAGCCCCGGTACTGCTGCATCAGCGAGCGCACCATCGAGTAGGAGGGCTTCTGGGTTCCGTCGTAGCGCAGCAGCCCGAACCCGTGCTCGCGGTCGCTGCTGTTCTGGCTGCGGTCGCGCAGCTGGAAGACGGAGATCATCTCGACTTTCCATTCGGTGCGGGTGATCGTCGCGGTCAGCAGCTTCTGCAGGTGTTCCTTCTGGACCGCCTCGCTGACGCACTGGCTGCCGCAACTGGCGGTCGACTGGCCGTACTCGGTAAGCCAGATCGGCTTCGCCGCGGCTCCTTTTTCGTTCATCCGTTTGCGCAGGACCGAGATCCGGCCGAACGGCCCGGCGGCGGTGCCCTCGGCTGGGTCGTGCCCGTACCAGTAGGGGTGGTCGGCGAAGGCGTAGAAGTAGTCGTTGAGGTTGGGGATGCGGCTGTAGAGCGTGTCCATCCAGGTGGTGTCGGTCCCGTAGGTGCGGGTGACCAGGATCACCTTGACCGGCAGGTTCTGGCTCTTGATCGCTTCCAGGGTGGGGCGGACGGTGTCGGCGTAGAGGCTGGCCGACATGTCGCCGAAATAGGGCTCGTTGCCGAGTTCGACGGTGGTGATCGCATAGGCCTGCTCGTTCAGCTCCGGGTGCAGGTCCCAGAAGGTGCCGCCGAGGCCGTAGCGGGCGATGAAGCCGAGGACGAATTCGCGGTAGCTGCTGGCGGTGCCGAGCCAGTTGGCGCCGAGCTGGGCGTGGATCCGGGTGTGGATCTGGGCGGCGGCCGCGTAGACGATCGCATCCTGGTGGTCGACCGGCTCGGTCGGGTCCCACTCGTGGCGGGTGATCGCGGCGCCGAGCTGGGCGCGGTAGTTGATTTCGGTCGGGGACCAGTAGCCGTGGCCGCCGTCAACAGCGATCGTCAGCCCGCCGGGGGTGGGGGCGGGCAGCGGTTCCGGGGTCGGTTCGGGCGCGGGCGCGGGGGAAGTCACGGAGTTGACCACGTTGACGGTGACCGAGGCGGTGCGCGAGTTGCCAGCCGAGTCGTAGGCGGTCGCGGTCAGCGTGTGGGCTCCGTCGCTGACTTTGGTCGATTCGAAGGTGCAGTTCCACGGCGCGTCGCTCTCGGTGTTCAGGGTCGCCCCGTCGACCTTCATTACGACTTTCTCGATGCCTTTGTCGTCACTGGCGTTGGCCTCGCAGTTGGCGCCGTCGATCTTGCCCTTGACGGTGGCGCCGGGGGTCGGCACTGCCCAGGCAATCGTCGGAGCGGTGTCGGTTGGGGTCGGCTCGGGCTCCGGGGTCGGTGCCGGCTCCGGGACGGGGGTGGGCTCCGGCTCGGGAATGGGGGCGGGCGCCGGTGCGTTGGCGACCTTGATCGAGACCGAGGCGGTGCGCGAGTTGCCAGCCGAGTCGTAAGCGGTCGCGGTTAGGGTGTGGGTTCCGTCGCCGACTCTGGTCGAGTCGAAGTTGCAGTTCCAGGGGGCGTCGCTCTCGGTGTTCAGGGTCGCCCCGTCGACCTTCATCACCACGCGCTGGACGCCCCGATCGTCGCTGGCTTTGGCCTCGCAGGTCGAGCCGCTGAGCTTGCCCTTGATCGTGGCGCCGGCCGTGGGGGTGGCCCAGCTAACGGTCGGGGCGGTGGTGTCAGAGCGCCGGCGTGAAGCGGTGGCCCGGTTGGTTGCCTTCAAGCAGCGCTGGCGCGCCTCGCGGCGCTTGGCAGCGCTGGTCGCCTGGCTCGCCCGCTTCTCGCAGGTGGTGCTGATCCGCTGAGCGCTCTCCGAGCGCGGCTTGGCGCCAGCGACGGTAGCCAGCGAAGCAACCAGTACGAGGACCAGCGCGAGCGCGAGCCCTGCGGTCCGGGTGGCGGAGGAGCGGAGGCCCATGACTCCCCTTGTCGGCCGCCAGCCGCCGCGCCATCACCCTCCGGCGATCTTTGGACAGATGATCCACCCCAAATCGATGAGGCGCCGTCAGCGTCAGCCGCGGAACTGGTCCATCGCCGACTCGACGATGGGGTAGGCCGGCTTCTCTGAGCCGTCCTGGCGCAGGAGCCCGAACTGGCGCTCGCGGTCGCCGCTGTCGGTGCCGCGGTCGCGGAGCTGGAAGACGGAGATCATCTTCACGCCCCAGTCGGAGCGGCTGACGACGGCGTCCAGCATCTGCTGCAGGTGCTTGGCCTGGGTGTCCTCGCCGACGCACTCTTCGCCGCAGTCCGCGGTCGACTCGCCGTACTCGGTGATCCAGATCGGCTTCGTGTTGGCGCCGTGTTCGTTCATCCGCAGGCGGGTGGTTTCGATCCGCCCGAAGGGGCCGGCGGCGCCGGGGGTGGACGGTTCGTGCCCGTACCAGTAGGGATGCTCGGCGAAGGCATCGAAGAGGTCGTTGAGGTTGGGGATCAGCTCGTAGAGCGTGTCCATCCAGGAGGTGTTGCTGCCGTAGACCCGGCTCGGCAGGACGACCGTGACCGGCAGGTTGAGCCGTTTGATTTCCTCGAGCACGGGGCCAACCGTGGCGGCGTACTCCTCGGGGGACATCTCGCCGAAGTAGGGCTCGTTGCCAAGCTCGACCGAGGTGATCGCGAAGCGCGACTCGTCGAGCTCGGGGTGCTTATCCCAGAAGCTGCCGCCGACCCCGTAGTAGTCGATGAAGTCGACCACCCATTCGCGGTAGTGGGTCGGGTCGCCAAGGTCGTTGCCGCCGAGCAGGGCGTGGATTTTGGTGTGGATCTCGCCGAAGGCCAGTTCCATCACGTCGTCCTGCTCATCGACCGGCTCGGTCGGGTCCCACTCGTGGCGGGTGACCGCGGCGCCGAGCTCGGTCCGCTCTTCGATTTCGTCGTCGCTCCAGCCGGTGTAGCCGCCGTCGATCCCGACTACGAGGTCGCCGCCGACCAGGGTCGGAGGTACGGCCGGCTTGACCCGGCTGCGGCGCTGGCGGACCATGCAACGGCGCATCACCCGGGCGCGGACCCGACGCGCCGCCGCTTGGTTGGTGGCGGCACGGGCGCGGCTATTGGCCAGCTTCATGCACTTGCCGGCGCCAGGGGCGCCCTGGCCCAGCGAGACTGCCGCGCGAAGGTTGGTCTTGCCGCGTGCCTCGGCGCTGCCGCTGCTGATCAGGAACAGCGAAACGGCAGCAGCCAGAAGGGCGAAGAGGATGAGGCGACCGCTGTTGAGCAAAAGCTCCATGCCGCCCGTATCGGGCCGCGGATGGGCCCTCCTTCGCTTTTTTCAAGCGACTTGGACGAATGTATGAGAGGGCCGTCAAAGACGAAAAAAAACCTGCGCCCCGGAGGGCGCAGGTAGTGCAGCGAAACGGGTGTTGGTTGCCGCTACGGGGTGTTGCGGTGGGTGGCGTCGAAGGGGTCGCCGAAGGCCTCGTCGTCGAGCCCCTTGGCGATCTCGCGGACGCCGTCGGGCACCCGCATCTCCGGTTCGAACCCGAGCCGCTCCTTCACCTTGGCGAAGGAGACCTTGTAGTCGCGCGGGTCCTCGTCGCGGTGGACGAAGGAGACGTTGCCGCGGTCGATCTCGCCGGTGATGATCTCGACCAGGTCGAGCTTGCGGTAGTTCTCGTCGCTGTGGCCGACGTTGAAAACGTCGTTGCCGACCTCCTCGGGGCCCGCCTCCAACACCCGCACGATGCCGCGAGCGGCGTCGCGAACGTGGATGTAGGGGCGCCAGAACTGCTCGCCGAAGACTTCCAGGTCCTTGTCCGCCCACAGTTCGCGGGTGAACTCGTTGACGGTGAGGTCGAACCGCATCCGCGGCGCCGCGCCGTAGACGGTGGCGAAGCGCAGGCAGGTCGGGGTGGTCGTGCCGCTGCCGTTGGAGAGCAGCATTTTCTCGATCTCGACCTTCTGTTCCGCGTAGAGCGAGACCGGCGCCAGCTGCGCCCCCTCGTCGACGGGCGTCTCCGGGTCGGCCATGCGGCCGTAGTTGGAGCAGGTGGAGGCAAAGATCAGGTGCTTGACCCCGGCCGCGTTGGCGTCGGCGACCAAGCCCCGCGTCGCCTCGACGTTCGTGTCTTGCGCCAGCTCGGGATCGCGGGCGCAGGCGGGGTCGCCGACGATCGCCGCCAGGTGGACGACAGCCTCGGCGCCCGCTAGTAGCTCGCGGCGCAGGTCGGCATCGCGGATGTCACCGATCGCGACCTTCGCGCCTTTCTGCTCGAGCATGTCGGCAATCGGTTGCTGGCCGTGGAGAAGCGAGTCGAGCACCCGCACCTCGCGGCCATCTTCAAGCAGGGCAGTGGCCACTTCCGCACCGACATAGCCGGCGCCTCCGGTGACCAGGACGGGTCCGCTCAACGTATTCCTCCGTGTTCTTCGATGTATCGGTCGACCAGCCCGGTAAGCGCCGCGCGGAAGGCGGCAGGGCTGAAGCGTTCTGAATTAGCTCTGATCTTCATCGGATCAAAACCGCCGAAATCGGTGTCGTGCAAGGCCTCGGCCATCGCGGCGGCATCTTCTCCTTCGACCAGTACCCCGGTTTCCCCTGGAATCACCGTCTCGCGGACGCCGCCGCGGGCGACGGCGACGACCGGCCGGCCGGCGGCTTGGGCCTCGACGGCGGCGATCCCGAACTCCTCGATGTTGGGCACCACCAAGGCGATGCAGCGGGCGTAGAGATCGCCCAGGCGGCGGTCGGAGACACTGCCGAGGAACTCGGCTCCAAGCCCTCCATAGAGGCCTTCGAGGCGCTCGCGGTCGGGTCCGTTGCCGACGATTTTGATCGGCAAGCCAGCGAGGCGGGCGGCCTCAAGCGCGACCTCGACCCGCTTGTGGGGGACGATCTGACCAACGAAGAGCAGGAAGTCCTCGGGCTCGCCAACCGTGAAGCGTTCGACCGCCACGGGCGGGTGGACGATCTCCGACTCGACCCCGTAGAGATCGAGGATTCGGTCCTGGGTGATCTTGCCGTTGGCGATGTAGCGGCTGACCCGCCCGGCCGCTTTCAGGTCCCAGGCCCGATTCCGCTTCAGAATCGCCTTCATCACCGGTCGCGCCGGCCACGGCGTCTCCGCCTCCGCCCGGTCCTGCTCGAACCAGGCGTAGCGGAAGGGGCTGTGGCAGTAACAGACGTGCAGCGCCCCCCGCCCTGGTCGCAGCCCGTGGGCAAAGGCGCTGGAGCTGGTGACGATCGTCTTGTAGGACTGGACCGGCAGCCGCTCCGCGGCCTTGGGGAAGAAGGGCAGCAGGTAGCGAAAGCTGCGCTGGCTGGCGCCGAGCCGCTGCAAGCCGGAGGTGTGGACCTCGCGACCGGCGAAGCCTTCGGCCACGGCATCGGCGTCGTAGAGCAGGGTGTAGATCGGCGACTCCGGCCAGCAGCGGACCATCTCAGCGAACGTCCGCTCGGCCCCCCGCATCGTCAGCAGGTAGTCGTGGGCCAGCGCGAGCGAAGAAAAGCCGCTAGTAGGCGCCACGGCCCGAGATCACAGCCGGGATGGTGGCGAGCAAGATCTCGATGTCACGGGCCAGCGACCAGCCGGCGACGTACTGGTAGTCGAAGCGGACCATCTCCTGGAAGGGGCTCTGCGAACGACCGTAGACCTGCCAGGGGCCGGTCAGGCCGGGGCGCAGCTCGAGTCGGCGCTGATGCCAACCCTCGTCCAGGGCGTCGGTCTCGGGGAAGATCAACGGCCGCGGTCCGACCAGGCTCATCTCGCCGACGAGGACATTGAACAGCTGCGGCAGCTCGTCCAGCGAGAAGCGGCGGATGAAGTGACCGACCTTGGTCACCCGCGGGTCCTCGCGGATCTTGAACATGACGCCGTCGTCGGCTTCGTTCATCGCCCCCAGCTCCGCCTTGCGCTCTTCGGCGTCGACGTACATCGAGCGGAACTTGATCAGGCGGAAGCTGGTCCGGCTGCGACCGGCGCGCGGCTGGCGGAAGAAAATCGGCCCTCGGGACTCGACCTTGATCGCGATCGCGATCGCGATCATCAGCGGCGAGAAGAAGAGCAGCAGGGCGAGCGAGCCGGCGACGTCGAGGATGCGCTTGGCGGCCATAGAGACTGAGGTCAGGGTGGGGGTGCCGATCGAGAGCAGCGGCAGGCCACCGACCTGGTCGAGAGCGCGGACGCCGTCGAGGAACTCGAAGAGACGGGGCACCACGTCGACGGCGACGCCGGCGTCGCGGCAGGCGCGGATGCACTCGAGCAGCTCCTCGTGGCTGGCGCGGGAGAAGGCGATGATCACCCGGTCGGCCTGCTGCTTCTCGATGATCTCCTTGAGGTCGGCGAAGCGGCCGAGCCAGGGAAGGTCGGGAGAGCCCTCGTTATAGACGTCGTCGTCGACGATCCCGATCGGCAGCAGACCGAACTGCGCGTTCTTGCCGAGCTTCTCGACCACCTGGCCGGCGACGAAGCCGGAGCCGAGGATCAGGGTCCGCTGGCGCAGGTCCTCGTCGCGGTGTAGCCCGGCGCGGATCACGGTCCGGGCGACCCCGCCGAAGATGGCGAGACCGGTGACGGTGAGGAAGGTGAGGAAGACGGGGTCGCCGATCGAGGTGGCGGCGGCGATCCCGAACAGCGGCCAGGTGATCAGCAGGATGGCGACGAAGCCGCGCGGCAGCTCCGGCACCGCCGAGGCCCAGATCGAGAGCTGATCGCCGCGGTAGAGACCGATGCTGAACGCCGCCGTCGGCCAGAGCAGGACCGCGCCGGCGACGAAGATGAGGCCGTCCCAGTGGCTGAAGCCGACGACGAGAACGGCGAGAGCGGCGGCGAGAGCGGCGGCGAGTCCGTCGCCGAAGACGAGCATTCGTGCCAGCACCGAGCCGCGCGCTTTGGCGCGGCTGGCCTGCGCGGCGGAGACCGCAGGTGCGGCCAACTCGGCGCTACCGGAAGCGTGGGCTGCGGTTCGACTCGACATTTTCTGGATGGTTGGTGAAGGTGGGGAAACGAGACGCTGCGCCGGGTTGGCATAGGCCGTAGGGGTTGGCCCTGAGCGCTTGAGCTTGCCTTTGTGGACAAGCAAACTTATGCAATATGGGACTTCTTCCTGACCGAGACGGATTCGTCAAGTGACGGGCGGGTTCTTTCAGAGCCCGCTCTAGAAAATAAAGGTCTTTGACTTGAATCTCCATCAGCCTCTGCACATATCGGCGACGATTTCGTACTCAGAACTTCGGCAACCAACCGTGCAGCGGATGTAGAACCGGCCCAGATGGACTTATGTTTAGTCCGATTCGCCGGAATTTGCAGAGATTCAGGCGCTCGTCATGTCTCTGTTCAGGAGTTTCCGCACGGCCGCGAGGTTGTGCTGCCGGTTGAGTCGTCGCTGAGAAGTAAGGGTGCGCCCCATCTCGTGCTGCGCCTGCAGCTGGTGGTCGGCTGAGAGACAGGCGACGCGCATGCCGCCGATCGTCCCCTCGGTGGCGCCGACTTCGCCGAGGTCGGCGGCGTGCAGCTCGACGACGCGCAGGGCGCTGTCGCGAAACGTTTGCGCCACGGAGATCGGCAGCTTCCCGATCGGTCCTGGCGACGGGTCGTGGTTCCAGAGCTCGAAGCCCAGCCTCCGTAGCGGTCCGATCGCGCGGTCGAACTCGCGCTCGTCGACGATCAGGTCGAGGTCGGCATGCGAGCGCAGCTGGCGCCCCACCAGGGCGTCGACTCCCCAGCCGCCGATCAGGATGGCCTCGATTCCGGCTTGGTCGAGGGTGCGCACGGTTTCGGTCACCCGCTCGGAGGAGATCGGCGGATTTCGATAGGTCAGTTGGCTGAGGAGAACCCGTGCCCGTCGCGGAACCGGCAGCCTCCACACCACGGCATTGGCGCGGTCGGCGATCTTGGTTCGCAAAGCGGGGCGGTCTTCTCCCCGATTTGGCCGAGAAGGACTAGTAAGACTCACCGCTGGAAAAGTTACCCAATTTTCACAATCATCAACCGGAACCGATCTAAATCTTCAGCCCTCGGCGGCCTCGAGCTCGTCGGCGATCAGCCGAGCGAGCGCAAGCGATGAGGTCGCGGCGGGTGAGGGGGCGTTGCGGACGTGGATCGCCCGCTCGGTGCGGTGGACGACGAAGTCGTCGACCAGCTTGCCGTCGCGGCCGAGCGCCTGCGCCCGGATCCCGGCTGGCCCGGGCTCGGCCTTGACCCCCTTTAGCGCCGGCACGAAGCGGGCGGCCTCGGCGACGAAGGCGCGGCGGCTGGCGGCATGGTGAATCTCCTGTAGGCCGGCGCGCCAGTGTTTGGTCATCAGCCGCCAAGTGCCGGGCCAGGCGATCGTTTCCCGTAGATCGCGTCCCCTGACCCGACGCAGCTCGTAGGCGTCGCGGGCGGGCGCCATCAGGGCGCTGGGGCCGATCAGGACTTCACCGCGGAAGTTGCGGGTCAGGTGGGCGCCGAGGAACGGCAGGTCGGGCTCGGGCACCGGGTAGACGTTGGCCCGCACCAGCTCGGCGGCAGCGGGCGGCAGGCGCAGGTAGCCGCCGCGGAAGGGGACGATGCGCGGGTCGGTGGGAGCACCGCAGGAGATGGCGAGGCGATCCGACCAGAGGCCGGCGCAGAAGACCGCGCTGGCGGCGGCGGTCTCCCCGCCTGCGTGCTTGAGGACGATGCCGCTGCCGTTGGCGCTGGCGCCGGTGACGGCGGTGCCGGAGTGGACGGTGCCGCCGGCTTTGCGCACGTCGTCGGCGTAGGAGCCGGCGACGGCGACGAAGTCGACGACCCCGGTGTTGGGCGAGTGCAGGGCTGCGACGCCGCGGGCGTTGGGCTCGATCTCGGCAATCTCGTCACCGCGCATCCGCCGCAGATCCGGAACCCTGTTGGCGATGCCGCGGCGTTCGAGCTCGTCCAGCCGCCCCAGTTCGCCCTCGCCGGCGGCGACCACGAGCTTGCCGGAGCGCTCGTAAGGAATCCCCCGCTCGTCGCAGTACGCGTAGAGCTGCTGCGCGCCTTCGACGCAGAGGCGCGCCTTCAGCGAGCCCGGTTCGTAGTAGATGCCGGCGTGGATGACGCCGCTCGAGCGGCCGGTCTGGTGATGGCCGAGCCCGTCCTCGGCCTCCAACAGGCAGAGGTGGGCGCCGGGTCGACGCGCCAGGAGCTCGCGAGCGACGGCGGTGCCGAGGATGCCGCCACCGATCACTGCCAAGTCGCACTCGCGCGGAGGCGGGGAGGTGATTGGCGCCATCGAGGTCAGTGAGCCTCGCCCGAAGCGTGCGCCGGCGGCCGCGACTCCTCGGCCAGCGAGGTCAGCTCGAGTTGGCCCTGCGCGGCCTCTTCGAGCACCTCGGTCGCCTCCTGGGCGGAGCGGGCGTAGAGCTCGACCAAGAGGTGGACGACGATCTGCTCGTCGTCGTGCTTGTGGAAACGAACGTGGGTGAAGAACTCGCGCACGCCGGCGTCGCCGAAGGCGCCGTAGGTGAGGAACTCGATCGCCTCCGGCCCCGAGCAACTCTCGACCCGGTCCTGGTCAACGGTGACGGTGCAGGAGGCGACCCAGGGGGTGCCGGCGACCATCCGCTCCCAGCGGTCTTCGATTGGCACCACGCGGTCGCCTTCGAAAGTCAGGTGCGGCTGGTCGTGCATGCAGTCGAGGCACTGGACGACGCTTTCCTGGACCTCGTCGACGCCGTCGGCGAGCGCGCCCGACTCAGGATCGACGCGGCGGATCGCGTCGTAATGGATCTGGATCTCGAGGTTCTGGGACCAGCAGCGGTAGCACCGCAGCCAGGGAGAACGGTCGCCGTTCAGCTCGCTCATCGCTCCATTGTTGCGAGGGCGGCGGCTGGGCGCCAGTAGCTCTTGTTCAGGCCGCGGCGCCGGTGCCGGCCCGCTGGCCAACAAGGTCGACGATTTCGCCCATGATTCGGTTGACGTCGAAGTCCTTCGGCGTGTAGACGCCGGCGACGCCCGCCTCGCGCAAGCGCTTGGCATCGGCGACGGGGATGATCCCGCCAACCACCACCGGCACCTCGACACCCTCATCCCGCAGCAACCGCACTACCTCGGGGATCAGCTCCAGGTGGGAGCCAGAGAGAATCGAGAGGCCGACGACGTCGACGTCCTCCTGCAGCGCCGACTCGGCGATCTCCTCGGGAGTGAGGCGGATGCCCTGGTAGATGACCTCCATGCCGACGTCGCGCGCCCGCAGCGCCACCTGCTCGGCGCCGTTGGAGTGGCCGTCGAGGCCGGGCTTGCCGACCAGGATCTTGATCCGGTGGCCGATCTGCTCGGAGGTCGCGTCGACCCGGCGGCGGATCTCCTCCATCTGCTCGCGCTCGCCCGGCGCCGAGGCGCTATCGACCCCGGTCGGGGCGCGGTAGGCGCCGAAGACGTCGCGCATCGTCTGCGCCCACTCGCCGGTCGTCGCTCCCGCCTTGGCGGCGGCGATCGTTGCCGGCATGATGTTGACGCTGTCGTCGGCAGCGGCCTTGGCGAGCTCGTCGAGGGCAGTGCGCACCGCGGCCTCGTCGCGCTCGGCCTTCCACTGCTCCAGAGCCTCGACCCGTTCGCGCTCGACCTCGGGGTCCGGGGTGAGGATGCCGCCGTCGGCGCCGGCGGTCAGCGGCGAGTCCTCGGTCTCGGTGAAGCTGTTCTGGCCGATCACCTTCTGCTCGCCGGCCTCGATCCGGGCAACCCGGTCGCGGTGGGACTCGACCAGGCGCGCCTTCATGTAGGGAACCGCGCTGACGGCGCCGCCGTGCTCCTCGACCACGGCCATCTCTGCCCGCGACCCCGCGGTTAGCTCCTCAACCAGCCCATCCATTACGTGGGAGCCGGCGAAGATGTCGGGGTACTCGAGCAGGTCGGTCTCGTTCGCCAGCACCTGCTGGATCCGCAGGCTCCACTGCTGGTCCCAGGGGCGGGGCAGGCCCATCGCCTCGTTCCAGGCCGGCAGCTGGATCGCCCGGGCGCGGGCGTCGCGACTGAGCGTCACCGCCAGCGCCTCGAGCACGATCCGCTGGATGTTGTTCTCCGGCTGGGCCTCGGTCAGGCCGAGGCTGTTGACCTGGACGCCGTAGCGGAAGCGCAGCATCTTCTCGTCGGTCACCCCGTAGCGCTCGCGGCCGATCTCCTGCCAGAGGGCGCTCATCGTCCGCAACTTCGCGATCTCCTCGATCAGGCGGATGCCGGCGTTGACGAAGAAGGAGATTCGGCCGAAGACCTTGGGGAAGTCCTCGTCAGCGACCTGGCCGCGGGCTTTCACCTCGTCGAGGACGGCGATCCCGGTGGAGAGCGCGTAGGCGATCTCCTGCACCGGCGTCGCCCCGGCCTCCTGCAGGTGGTAGCTGCAGATGTTGGTCGGGTTCCAGCTCGGCACCTCGTTGACGGTGAAGGCGACCATGTCGGCGATCAGCCGCATCGAGGGCTCGGGCGGGAAGGCGTAGGTGCCGCGCGAGAGGTACTCCTTGATGATGTCGTTCTGAGTCGTGCCTTTCAGCTGGGAGCGGTCGACCCCGTTCTCCTCAGCGACCGTCACGTAAAGGCCGAGAAGCCAGGCGGCGGTGGCGTTGATCGTCATCGAAGTGTTCATCTCGTCGAGCGGGATCGCGTCGAGCAGCTGGTGCATGTCGCCCTTGTGGGCGACCGAGACGCCGACCTTGCCGACCTCGCCGCGGGCGAGGACGTGGTCGGGGTCATAGCCGGTTTGGGTCGGCAGGTCGAAGGCCACCGAGAGCCCCGTCTGGCCCTTGGCCAGGTTCTTGCGGTAGAGCTCGTTGGAGCGGCGGGCATCGGAGTGGCCGGCGTAGGTGCGCATCACCCACGGCCGGTCGGGCTGGGGAAGTCGGTGGTCGCTCATGCGACGAATGATATTTGGCACCCAAGCCTTCCGCAGCCGCATCTTCCAGCCTGGGCTGTGTTTAGGCTGGCGAGTCGATGAAGACCCGATTCTCAGCTGCTT
>DATDLJ010000050.1:0-5411 GCA_036519395.1 Solirubrobacterales bacterium
GCTGATGCCGCTCCGCCTGTTTCGCTCGCGCAACGTCGCCGGCGCCAACCTGGTCCAGGCCCTGCTCGTGGTGGGGATGTTCGGGATGTTCTTCCTCGGGGCCCTATACATGCAGCAGATCCTCGGGTACGATGCGCTCCAGGTCGGCTTCGCCTACCTGCCGATGACCGCCGTCATGGGGGCGATGTCGTTCCGTGTCACCGGGCAGCTCATCCTGCGCTTCGGCCCGATCGCCACGCTGGTTCCGGCGATGGCGTTCATCGTCGCCGGGCTGCTCCTGCTCGCCCGGACCCCGGTCGAAGCGACCTACGCGATCGACCTGCTGCCGGCGATGATCCTGATCGGGCTCGGGGCGGGGCTAGGCTTCCCGTCGCTGATGACCCTCGCGATGTCCGGTGCCACGGCGAGCGACTCGGGGCTGGCCTCCGGGCTGGTGAACACGAGCGTGCAGGTCGGCGGAGCGATCGGCCTCGCGGTGCTGGCGACCTTTGCGACCGAGCGCACCGAAGGACTGCTGGCCGACGGCGAGTCGGCCGCATCGGCGCTCAACTCCGGGTACCACCTCGCCTACTTGATCGGCGCCGGGCTGGTGATCGTCGCGATCGCGACCGCCGTCAGCGTGTTGCGGTCCCGCTTGCCTGAACCCGCCGTCGAACCCGCCGCTGAACCGGTCGTGCAGGAGGCCCAGGTTCAGCGCGTTCGCGTCCAGCCCCTGCCGGCCGATGTCGTCCCGGGCGGGGGCTGCCTTGAGACTGGCACCGGAGTCGTCATCGCGAACGGCTGCGGCGGGTGCGCGGGCTCGATGGCGTCGTGAGCGAGTACGCCTCACCGACACCGGTCGATGGCTTCTTGGATCCGGATGATCCGACGTTGTTCCCGCGCCTTACGGCGGCGCAGATCGAGCAGCTCGCTGAGCGTGCCGACACTCTGTCTCTCTCGCCGGGAGACGTCCTGTTCGAGCAGGGCCAGCGCGATACGCCCTTCTACGTCGTCCTGTCGGGGGCCATCGACATCATCGACCGCCAACCCGACGGCGACCACTACTTCACCCAGTGCCAGCCGGGGACCTTCGCCGCCGACATCTCCATGTTTACCGGCGAGCCGACGCTCGCCCGCGGCGTCATCGCCGAGGAGAGCTCGATACTGGCCCTACCGCCCGATGCATTGCGCGCGCTGGTGGCCAGTTCCACGGACCTGGGCGACCTGCTCCTGCGCACGATGATCACGCGTCGTGAGTGGTTGAAAGGCCAGGGCTACGGCTACGAACGGCTGATCGGCAAACGCTCGTCCGGCGAGGCCTTCGCAATCCGCGCGCTGCTGGAGCGCAATCTTGTCCCGTTCAGCTGGCATGACATCGACACCGATAGTGAGAGCCAGGCCCTGCTCGAGCGCCTCGGCATCGGCCCCGAGGAAAGCCCCGTGCTGGTCCGCACCCACAACGTGCTGCGGTGTCCGACGGTCACGCAGGTCGCCGACGAGCTCGGCCTGCGCGCCCAGGTCGACCAGCGGACCTTCGACGTCGTCGTTCTCGGGGCGGGTCCGGCAGGGTTGGCCACCGCGGTCTACGCCTCGTCGGAGGGGCTGACGACGCTGGTGATCGAGCGCTTCGCCCCGGGAGGGCAGGCGGGAACCAGCGCCCGGATCGAGAACTACCTCGGGTTTCCGACCGGTCTGTCAGGGTCGGAGCTGACCCAGCGGGCGACGCTGCAAGCGCGCAAGTTCGGGGCCGTCATCTCAAGCGCTCACGAGGGCTGCCGCTTACCCGAGTCCACGAAGGACGGGCTGCGGGACCTGGTGCTCGGCGACGGCCAGGAGGTGCGGGCCCGTTGCGTCGTACTCGCCACCGGCGCCGACTATCGACGCTTGCCGGCGGACGGGGCTGAGCGCTTCGAAGGCCTGAGCCTCTACTACGCGGCCACTCACCTCGAGGCCCTGCAGGCCTCGGGCGAGGACGTGGTCGTGGTCGGCGGAGGCAACTCGGCCGGGCAGGCGGTGGTCAACCTCACCTCATACGCCCGGCGCATCCACCTGGTGGTTCGACGCTCGTTGAACGCGACGATGTCTCGCTACCTCATCGATCGCGTCGAGGCGGCCGAGAACGTCGAGGTCTGGGAGGGCTGCGAGGTGAAGGCCCTGCACGGCGGTGGTGACCTACAGGCGGTGACGGTGGTCGGCCGGGATCAGCGTGAGCGTCGACTGGACACCACGGCCGTCTACGCGATGATCGGCGCCTCCCCGCGGACTGAGGACGTCGTCGGCCTGGTCGGGCTCGACGACAAGGGATTCATCGTCACGGGCGACGACGCGCGACGTCATCCGAGCTTTGCCCAGCACCGAGAGGGCGATGACGGTCAGCCGTTGCTTCTGGAGACCACGCGACCGGACGTCTTCGCGATCGGGGATGTGCGATGCGGCTCGACCAAGCGGGTGGCATCGGCCGTCGGCGATGGCGCCCTCGTCGTCCGCTCGTTGCACGCGGCGCTGGCTCGGAGCGCACAGGATCCTGTGCGGGCCCGAATGGCGAGATGACCGTAGCGTGCACACACCTCGAGAGCATCGAGCTCACCGAGCTGCCGCAATCGATCGCGGGATGCGAGGACTGCCTCGCGTCCGGCGGGAGATGGCGGCACCTATTCGCTGTTCCGTAGCGTCGAGATTTCGGGCTCGCCGCTGATCCTGCTTGAGGCCCAACCCCCGCCTGCAACCAAGGTGCTCCTATGCGAGCAACACGACGGGGCCCGAGAGGCTCTGATCCACCGCTGCAACACGTACGGAGCCCGCGCCACCATTCATCCGGGCGACGCGAACGCCGTCGTCCAGGACCTGCTCGCCGAGGTTCCAAAGGCCGCGCCGGCCTTCGCCTTCCTCGATCCGGAGGGATCCGAGCTCGCATGGGAAACGGTCGATGCCATCGCCGCTCACAAGCGAGGCCAGACCCGAAAGGTCGAGCAGCTGATTCTCTTTCCCACCGACATGGGCTTCGTCCGGCTCGCCCCGGACCACCCGGAGAAGGTCACGCGCATCTTCGGCCACAAGAGCTGGATCGAGATCCTTCGAGGCGCGGACAAGAGAAGAGATCGCTGCCGACGAGGCACGCGGCGCATACGTGCGCATGTATGCCGAGGGACTGGAGAGGCTCGGCTACAAAACCGTCCTCGATCGCCAGATCACCAAGGAAGGCGGACAACCGATGTACTTCCTCATCTTCGCCACCGATCACGAGGCGGGCGAGCGGATCATGGACCACTGCTTCGACCAGGTCCGCGTCCGAGTCGACGAGGAGCTCGGCCAGCAAACCCTCTTTGGAGTGAAGAGCGCGCCCCGTCGAAAGCGGTTAGGCGATCGTTAGCGCCGGCTCCTCGGCGCGGCCCAACCGCGGGGTCGGCATCTGATCCCAGGTCCGCCCGTCAAGCAGACGCCCCCCAGCCTTAGACGTTCGGCCGCCCCACTGCTTGAAGGAGAAGGCCACCTCTGCCTCGTCGCAGCTCTGGTGCAGATCTCGCACCCACTCAACGTCCATGCGTCGATGCCGAGGCCCGGACTCGCCGCCGGCGATCAGCAAATCAATGCCGGTTAGGTCGAGGCCCTCGAGGGGACCGAGCAAGGGCTCGGCGGAGATGAACCGAACAACGGGGGCTACCTCGCGCAACGAGTCAGCCCGGTGGACGAACCGCCGGTTCTCGATCGAGACGCCCATCCAAACGTTCGAATGCCAGGTCAGCTCCTGGCCGAGCTCGGCCAGCCGCTCGTGACGCTTGGTGAGGATCTGGAAGGTGTGCTGCCTCGCCCGCCCCATCACCTCGAAGACATCGGCGATGAAGTCCTCGGGAATGTCTTCGTGGAAGAGATCGCTCATCGAGTTGACGAAGATCATCCGCGGGCGCCTCCAGCGCAGCGGCTGCTCCAGTCGCTCCGGCCAGAGCCGCAGCTCGAACCCCTGCTCTTAGGCGTGACCCGGGATGCCGCGCCACCGCTCCGCGAACGTCTCGGCGTAGCAGTGAGCGCAGCCAGGGGACACCTTGTCGCAACCCGTCACAGGGTTCCACGTCGCCTGGGTCCATTCGATTGCGTATGTCTGCCATCCCTATTCCTTTGAGCGTATCCGCGATTCCTACGCGAACACATGTTCGCCGTAGATTCGGACAGCCCTCCTATCCGGAGGTGACTTGCTCGCACGCGCCTCCGGGCTGCGGGGAACCGAGACCCGAGACCTGGCTCGTGTTGAATTACGAGCGAACCGTTCCGTTTCGGCTGATTCGCGGCTATTTCGCCGCGCCATCTGCCGCATATTTGGCTCTACTAAGCGGAGGGGGTGGGATTCGAACCCACGGTCCCCCAAACGGGGGACAACGGTTTTCGAGGCCGTTCCGTTTGGCACGGAACGCCAGTCGTAGAGCGGAGTCCGCAGGCGGGGGGAATGTCGGGGGGAATGAAACTGACGTCGCCCCTCCAACTACCGGAAGACGCGAGTTGGCTTGGGCTGACTCGCGTTGGCGCCAGTGCACTTGGCCGGCGTGCGGGTTTCCGAGCCGGATGAGTCCTGCCGTCGAGACAAGGTTGAGAGCCTTCTGACCCCATAACCGGTCGTGGGAGTTAAATCTCCCTGGGCGCATGGGAAAGTCCGCTAAACGCGGGCTTTCCTCGTTGCTCGTGGACTCACCGCCCGAGATGGCTGTGGCGCGCTCGGGAGCGAGCGCGCCGACGCCTGCGGGAGGAGCTATGCGCTCGCGCCTGCGTTGGGTAGACGGAGCTTCGCCTTCATCTCCTCGACCTTGGCGTGTGCGTCTGCCTTGGTCTTCTCGACGCGAGCCTCATGCAGCTCCTTGCGAGCCTCGTGCTTGGCCTTCCGCTGCGCCTCCTCGGCCGCCGCGATCTCCTCTTCGACGTCGACCGCCGGCCGGCGCAGGACCTCGCCACCCAGCCGCGCCATCGCGGCGTCGATGACCTCGGGGCTCTCCTCGGTGACCTGAGCGAGGACCGCGGTCCTCGTCGGCTGGACCTGCTTCGAGATCTCGCCGAGGACCGATTCCGTCGTATCGACCTCATCGATGTCGAACAGCGATCCGACGAGCATTCCGTACGCCCCGCCGATCAGCATGCCGAGCGGGCCCCCGATGATCCCGATGACCAGGCCGATCAGGCCTCCGCTCGCGGTGCCGACGTAGGGGTCCTCGCCAACGTCGCTCTTGACGTCGACGCGGCCGTCGCCGTCACGCGTGACCACAGCACCGCCCGCGATCTTGATCTGATCCTGCGAATCGAGCTGCTTTAGGTCGGTGAGCGCCTGGTAGGCGTTCTTGTCGTTCTCCGGGTCTTCGCCGAAGGTGACCACCAGCACGTTGTCCGGTGAGAAGTAATCGGGGGTCATAAGGGACCAACCTTTCCTTGGTGTGTTTGAGGGACCGCGCAAG
>DATDLJ010000051.1:0-5775 GCA_036519395.1 Solirubrobacterales bacterium
GGTCGCCAGCGAGAGGTCGTCCCACTTCCCGCTCTCGGCGAGCCGCTCGGTGTTGCGGTCGTTCTCCTCCAGGTAGGGGGTGATCCGCAGGAACCAGGTCGGGCGCCGGATCAGCCGCACCTCGTTGTGGCAGCGCCAGCAGCGGCCGTCCTCGACCTGGATCGAGGCGAGCGTCGTCTGGCAGGTGTCGCACCAGTCGACGGTGGCATCGGCGCGGTAGATCAGGTCGCGCTCGAGCAGGGTAAGGAAGAGCCACTGGGACCAGCGGTACTGGCCCTCGTCGGAGCTGTAGAAGACGCGGTCGTAGTCGAAGGAGAAGCCGAGCCGCTTCATCTGACCTAGCATCCGCTCGCCGCACTCCTCGACCCACTCCGCCGGCGGCACCTGGCGCTCGATCGCCGCCAGCTCGGCCGGCAGCCCGAAAGCGTCGAAGCCAAAGCCGAGGAGGACGGCGTCGCCGCGGCCGCGGCGGAAGCGGGCGTAGGAGTCGCCGATCGAGTAGTCGCGCACGTGGCCCATGTGCAGGTTGCCTGAGGTGAACGGGCTCGACGGCTTCACGTAGACCCGCTCCTGGCCGTCACCTGGCTGCGGCGCCTCGAAGTCGCCCCGCTGCTCCCAGATCTGCTGCCGCGCGGCCTCGATCGCCTGCGGCTCGTATGGCTGCTTCCCGCTCATCCCTCCAAATGATGCCTGAGGGGTCGAAAAGCAAGCAGATCAAGGACGCAGGAAGCGTGGCGTGCTCTGCACGCAAGCGACCGAGGACGCCGAGATGCGCCGCTTTGCAGACCCCTCAGGAGAAGGTCCAGAGCTTGTTGCCCAAGAAGTTGAAGGGCATCGCCACGGCGACGGCAATCGCCTGAGCGGTGAGGTCGCCGGCGATCTCGTGGGAGACCAGCAGTTCCAAGACCGCGATGTTGAGGCCAAGCGAGGCGAGGCTGACGGTGAAGAAGCGGGCGGCTTGAAAGTGGGCCGGGCCGTCGCCGGGGCCGAAGGTCCAGTGCCGGTTCCAGAGGAAGTTGTTGGTCACGGCGACGGCGAAGGCGCCGACCGCGGCAACCGCGTGGTGGGCGTCGAAGCTGCTGGCGAGGAGGGCGAAGACCCCGAGGTTGATCAGGTAGCCGGAGCCGCCGACGAGGCCGAATTTGAGCAGCTGCACCCAATTGGCAGGCTGGCGGGCGGCGGCGCCGATCCGGTAGGCGATCTCAGTAGGGGGAGTCATTGCGAAGCCGGCAGGTTAACGAGGAGACAGGCGCCGACCCCGATCCGCGTAGTCTTCCCGCCCGATGCGGACGCGGACTGCAACCCTGGCGGCCGTGGCGCTGGCCGCCGCGGCCGTGGCCCTCGCCCTCGTCTTCGGCGGCTCCTCGGGTTCCGATTCGGGCGAGGCCGAGGCGAGCGCCGTTCCCGGCCAACCCTCGGTGGAAATCATCTCCCCCCGCAACGGCGCTCGCCAGAAGAACCACGCGGTCGTGGTCAAGGTGGCGGTTGAGAACTTCCAGCTGGCGCCGCGCCAATTTGGGGCCGAACCGCAGCTCGGCGAGGGACATCTGCGCTTCAGCCTCAAGCGGGTCCCCGACTGCGTCGACCCGAAGAAACTCTCGGACGCGATCAACAGCCCCGTCGGCAAAGGGCGTCTGTCCGGCAAATCGTTCGACTACGGCGCCTACGCCGGTCCCAACGGCGTCCTCGCCGAGCAGATCGGCTCAGCCGGGAGCTACTCCCCCGCCACCCGGCCGGAGATCTACTACCACGGCCTCTTCCCCGGCTTCTATCGCTTGATCGTCAACCTCGCCCAGAACAACGGGATGACGACCGGGGTCCACGACGTCACCAACTTCCAGATCCTCCCCCGCCCGGGGAATGGGCCAAAACCGTGCCCCGAGGGCAAGGTCCCCAGCGCCAAGGCCGCCCAGCGCCTGCAATAGCCAATACTTCACTTTGTATAGTGGGGCGGTGCGTACTTATCGCCGTCTAATGGGCTTCCTGCGTCCTTACCGGGCGCAGCTTTGGGGTTCGCTGGTCTTTGCCTGGGCGGCGATGGGGATGACGGTGCTGATTCCCTGGCTGATCGGCCGCGCGATCAACGCGATCGAGGAAGGGAACAAGCCGGACCTGCTGCCGCTGGCGCTGGGGATCCTCGGCGCGGCGGTGCTGCGCCTGGGCCTGATCGTGGTCCGGCGGGTGGTCGCCGGCAAGGTCTCACTCGGGGTCGAGTTCGACCTGCGCCAGACCTTCTACGCCCACTTGCAGCGGCTCGAGCTCGGCTTCTTCGACTCGCAGCAGACCGGCCAGCTGATGTCGCGGGCGACGGTCGACCTGCAGGCGATCCGCTTCTTCCTCGGCTACGGCCTGATCTTCATCACCCAGAACCTGCTGACGATCGTCCTCGCCAGCGTGGTGATGTTCGTGATCGATCCCTGGCTGGCGCTGGTCGCGCTGGCGCCGGCGCCGTTGGTCATCTATGTCGCCTCCCGCTACAACCGCGTCTCCCGCCCCGCCCTGCAGGAGGTCCAGCAGCGGATTGCCGAGCTAACCGCCGAGGCCGAGGAGAACGTCTCCGGGATCCGCATCGTCAAGGCTTTTGCCCGCGAGGAGTACCAGCTCAACCGCTTCGAGCGGGCGGTCTCACGGGTCTTCGACCAGAGCATCTACTCGACCAAGCTGCAGGCCTTCTTCTCGCCGCTGCTGGGGCTACTGCCACAGCTCGGGATCGCGCTGGTGCTGCTGATCGGCGGCCGGCAGGTGATCAACGGCAATCTCAGCATCGGCGACTTCACCGCCTTCTACACCTACGTGGTGATGCTGGCCGGGCCGATGCGGATGCTGGGGATGACGATGGGAATGGCGCAGCGGGCGATCGCCTCCGGCAACCGCTTATTCGAGATCCTCGACCGCGAGCCGCGGATCCAGAGCCCACCGGAGGCGTCGCCGCTGCCGGCGGGCGATGGCCGGGTCGAGCTGCGCGGCGCGACGCTGCACTACGAGGGCGCGGAGGATGTGCCGGCGCTTGAGGACGTCTCACTGGAGGTCGAGGCCGGGAAGACGGTGGCCCTGGTCGGACCCTCTGGATCCGGCAAGACCAGCCTGGTGGCGCTGATCGCCCGCCTCTATGACCCCGACCAGGGAGCGGTCCTCGTCGACGGCGCCGACGTGCGGGCGGTCGATGTCGACTCGCTGCGCACCGAGATCGCCTTCGTCGCCGACGACAGCTTCCTCTTCACCGCCACCGTCGCCGAGAACATCGCCTACGCGCGGCCCGCCGCGAGCCAGGAGGAAATCGAGGCGGCGGCGCGGCGGGCGCAGGCCGACGACTTCATCCGCGCCCTGCCCGACGGTTACGAGACCCGGGTCGGAGAGCGCGGGCTCACCCTCTCTGGCGGCCAGCGCCAGCGGGTCGCGATCGCCCGCGCCCTGCTCGCCGACCCCCGCATCCTGATCCTCGATGACGCCACCTCCTCGGTCGACGCAACCACCGAGGCGGCGATCAAAACCGGCCTGCGCGAGGCGATGGCCGGCCGCACCACCTTCATCATCGCCCACCGCCTCTCCACCGTCTCGCTTGCCGACGAGATCGTCGTCCTCGACGGCGGCCGGATCGTCGACCGCGGCACCCACGCGGAGCTAATGGAGGGCTGCGGCTTTTACCGGGAGATCGCCGAGCACGGCCTCGCCGACTCGGTCTTCCTCCAGCGCGACCTCGAGGAGCGAGAGGAGATGGCGAAGCTGTGAACGGCAACAGCATCGGCAACATTGGCCGTCTCTTCGCCTCGCTCTGGCAGCTGATCCGGGGTGAGGACAAGCGGGGACCCAAGGTGCGCTGGTTGATCGCCCAGTTGCGGCCCTACCGCGGCCGCGTCGCCCTGATGTTCGTCGGGCTGCTGCTGGCGACCGCCGCCGGCCTCGCCCCGCCCTACCTGGCCGGGAAAGCGATCGATGACGGCATCCTCGGCGATGACATCGCCGCGCTCAATTGGATCGTCGTCACCTTCCTCGTGGTCTCGGTCGTCTACGCCGCTGCCACCTACCTGCAGACCTACATGGTCGGCTGGGTCGGGACGCGGGTGCTGCAGGACCTGCGCCAGCGCGTCTTCACCCACATCCAGTCGATGTCGATCGGCTTCTTCACCCGACGCAGCCCCGGGGTGCTGATCTCGCGGATGACCAACGACATCGAGGCCCTGAACCAGCTGCTCACGACCGGGGTGGTGACGATGTTCTCCAGCACCCTGACCCTGATCGGGGTGGTCGTGATCCTGCTCCTGCTCGACCTCCAGCTGGCGCTCGTCACCTTCCTCACCTTCCCGCTGCTGGCGCTGGCGAGCCTGGTCTTCCGCATCGTCTCCGCCGGCGCTTACCGGGCGACGCGGGAGCGGATCGCGGCGATCACCGCCTACCTACAGGAGTCGCTCAGCGGCGTCCGCGTCGTCCGCAGCTTCGGCCAGGAGCCGCGCCACCTTGACGAGATGACCGAGCTGAACGAGGCGAACCGGGCGGTGAACATGAAAACCGTCTACCTCAACGCCTCCTACTTCCCGGCGGTGGAACTGCTCGCGGCCGTCGGCACCGCTGCGATCCTCCTCTACGGCGGCACCCAGGCGATCAACGACGCGATCCAGGTCGGCGTGATCGTCGCCTTCGTCGGCTACCTCAACACCTTCTTCGAACCGATCCAGCAGCTCTCCCAGCTCTACACGACCTACCAGCAGGGGATGGCGGCGCTGGACAAGATCTTCGACCTGTTGGAGACCAAGCCCGACATGGTCGACGCGCCGGACGCGATCGACCCCGGGACGCTGCGCGGCGAGATCGAGCTCGACGGGGTCTGGTTCTCCTACGGCGAGGAGGGCGAGTCGGGCGAGGACACCTGGGCCTTGCGCGACGTCGACCTCCACGTGCCGCCGGGCCAGACCCTGGCCCTGGTTGGCGCCACCGGCGCCGGCAAGTCGACCTTCGCGAAGCTGGTCGCCCGCTTCTACGACCCGCAGCAGGGAACGGTGCGGGTCGACGGCCACGACCTGCGCGGAGTCCAGCAGCAGGCCCTGCGCCGCCAGCTCGGGATCGTGCCCCAGGAGGGCTTCCTCTTCTCCGGCAGCGTCCGCGACAACGTCGCCTTCGGCCGGCCCGAGGCGAGCACCGAGGAGATCGAGGCGGCGATCGGCGCGGTCGGCGCGACCGAGTTCGTCGCCGCCCTGCCCGACGGCCTCGAGACCCAGGTCGGCGAGCGCGGAATCCAGCTTTCCGCCGGCCAGCGTCAGCTAGTCGCCTTCGCCCGCGCCCTGCTCGCCGAGCCGCGGATCCTGATCCTCGACGAGGCCACTTCCAACGTCGACGTCCGCACCGAGAAAACGATCGAGCGCGGCCTCGAGCGCCTCCTCCACGGCCGCACCGCAATCGTCATCGCCCACCGCCTCTCCACCATCCGCCGCGCCGGCAAGATCGTCGTGCTCGAAGACGGGCAGATCGCCGAGCAGGGGACGCATGACGAGCTGATCGCGGCTAGCGGGGCTTACTCCAAGCTCTATGGGGCTTGGTCGGAATCTGCTGCTTAGTTGGGTGGTGCGGTAGGGAGGGACGGGTGTCCCCTGACCCACCTGGGATTTTCGCCGTGAACTACCTATCTCTCGCCAAGTAGCCAGGGCGAAAATCAGGACGCCGGTCGGCCAGGGGACACCCGTCCCTCCTAGCGACAGCATCTACAGGACAGCTCTTTCATCGAGACCGCAAAAAAGCACCCTCAAGGGGCTTTATCGCGGTCTCGCGAGATCAGCGTCTAGC
>DATDLJ010000052.1:0-58946 GCA_036519395.1 Solirubrobacterales bacterium
GCTGGGCGACGACTTCGACACCGCCGTCGGGGCAGGTCTTTTTCAGCTGTTCCTCGAACCCTTCGGTCCGTTCCTGGGTGACCGAGATCCCGGCCAGTCCCTGGATTTCGACGACCTTGCCTTTGCATTTCAGTTCGTCGCCGATGTATTCGGCCGCCAGCACACCGATCTGGCGGTTGTCGCCGAGGATCGTCGCCGTCGCCGCGTCGGGCTGGGTGAAGAGCCGGTCGATGTTGACCACCGGGATCCCGGCGTTCTCGGCTTTCTGGGCGACCGGCGTCAGCGCTTCGCCGTCCTGCGGCAGGACCACCAGCACGTCGGGTTTTTCCGAGATCACCTGCTCGATCTGCTGCGCCTGCGAATCGGCGTCAGCGGCCTCGAGCAGTTTGAAATCGACGTCGTCGTACTCGTCGGCCTGCGCCTGGGCGTTCTTGGAGATCGCCCCCAGCCAGCCGTTGTCGGTCGGCGGCACGCTGGCGACGATGCTGACGGTCTCGTTGCCGCCACCGCCGGAGCCAACTTCCTCTTCAGACGCGGCACCGCCGCCTTCGACGGTCACCGTCTCGGTATCGCCGCCGCCGCAGGCTGACACCCCAAACACAATCAGGCCCGCGATCCCGATCGCGAGCATCAGTCGCTTCAGCGACATGATCTCTCCTCCTCTTTCTTCTCGTTTGTTGACTTGTTCTGCATGAGAAGTCTCAGTACCTCGCCTCGGGGCGCTGGAGCAGCACCGCGCCGAGGACGATCGCCCCTTTGGTCACCTGCTGGATCTCGGTCGAGAGATCGAGCTGGGTCATCAGGCTGAAGATCAATGCGAAGGTGAGGACGCCGAGGAAGGTCCCCACCATCGACGCCCTCCCGCCCGCCAGGCTGGTGCCGCCGATCACCACCGCCCCGATCGCGTCGAGCTCGTAGAGGTTGCCGCTGACCGGCGAGGCGCTGCCGAGCCGCGCGCAGAGCAGCACCGCGGCGATCCCCGCCATCAGCCCCGAGATCACGTAGACGCTGAAGATCACTTTCCGCACCGGCACGCCGGCGATCCGCGCCGCCTCGCGGTTGCCGCCGACGGCGACCACGTAGCGGCCGAAGCGGGTCCGGTTGAGGACGATCCAGCCGCCGACCACGATCCCGAGGAAGACCCAGACCGAGACCGGGATGCCGAGGATTTTCCCGGTCCCGAACCAGAGCAGCGAGAACGCCGCCGGCTCGCCGAAGGAGCCGCCGTTTAGGTCGAGCAGGCCGACCGGGAGCTTGTCGTTCAATAACAAGGCCAGGCCGCGGGCGATCGAGAGCATCGCCAGGGTGGCGATGAAGGGAACGACGCGGCCGAAGGTGATCGCGGTTGCGTTGATCGCGCCGAGGAAGACGGCGAACCCGATCGCAGCGAGGACGAAGACCAGCGTGCCGCCGCTGGGGTCGACCATGATGCCGCCGAAGACGCCAGCCGCCGCCACGATCGAGCCAACCGAGAGATCGATCCCCGAGGTGGCGATCACAAACGTCATCCCCACCGCGAGGATCCCGATGATGCTCGCCTGGGTGAGCATGTTGCGGACGTTGTCCCAGGTCGGGAAGGTGTCCGGCTTGAGGATCGCGCCGGTGATGAAGAGCGCGACGACGACGAGCGCCAGCGCGTACTCCTGGAACTGCAGCGCCCCTAGCCGGTTGCGCAGTGCGGCTGCCTGGTTCATGCGACCTCCTCGATCAAGTCGGGTCCGGTGGTGGGGGCGACCGCATGCGAGAGCAGCTCGCGCACGGTCGCGCGCTCGCCGTCGAGCTCGGCGACCAGCTCGCCCTCGCGCATGACAAGGACGCGGGTGCAGACGCCCGAGGGCTCCTCGAACTCGGAGGAGACGAGGACGACCCCGAGGCCGCGCCCGGCCAGCTCGGTGACGATCCGGTAGATCTCGGCCTTGCTCGGGATGTCGACGCCCCGGGTCGGCTCGTCCAGCAGCAGCACCCGGCATTCGCGCAGAAGCCAGCGGGAGAGCACGACCTTCTGCTGGTTGCCGCCGGAGAGCTCGCGGGCGCGCCGCCCGGGGTCGTCGGGCACGGTGTTGAGCGCTTGAAGTTGCTCCCTCGCCGCCTGGCGCTCGCCGCGGACGTCGAGCAGGCCGTGGCTGAAGCGGCCGAGATCGGCGAGGGTGATGTTCTTGGTCAGGTCCCAGTCGAGCAGCAGGCCCTGCGACTTGCGGTCCTCGGGGGCGAGCCCGAGCCCGGCGGCGATCGCCTTGTCGGGCCGGCCGGCCGGCAGCCGCCGCCCGGCGACGATCACTTCCCCGGCTTCGCGCGGGTCGAGCCCGCAGATCAGCCGCAGCAGCTCGCTGCGCCCGGAGCCGACGAGGCCGCCGATCCCCAGCACTTCCCCGGCCCGCACCTCGAAGCTGGCGCCGCGGACCGCGGGCCAGGCGCGCACGTCCCGCACCTCGAGCAGGACCTCCTCGCCGCCACGCGGGCGCTCGGGGTAGAGACGCTCGACCTTGCGGCCGACCATCAGCCAGACCAGCTCGTCGGTCGGGGTGTCGGCGGCGATCCCGTCGGCGGCGGTGGCGCCGTCGGCGAGGACGGTGACGCGATCGCCGATGCGGCGGATCTCGTCGAGGCGGTGGGAGATGTAGACGACGCCGACGCCCTCCGCCGTGAGCCGGCGCACGACCTCGAACAAGGTCTCGACCTCGCCGCCGTCGAGGATCGCCGAAGGCTCGTCCATGATCAGCACCCGGGCGTCGTAGGAGAGCGCGCGGGCGATCGAGACGATCTGCTTGGCGGCCGGCCGCAGCGCTCGCACGGGGGTGCGCGGGTTGATCTTCTCGTGGCCGAGGCGGGCAAGCAGCGCCGCCGCCTCCGCCCGCATCTTCGCCAGGTCGAGCAGCGGTCCCCGTCGCGGCTCGTGCCCGAGGAAGACGTTCTGGGCAACGCTCAGGTCCTCGACCAGGTCGAGCTCCTGGTAAATCGTGGCGACGCCACGGCCGAGTGCCGCCGCCGGGTCACGTTCGGGCAGCGGCTCGCCGTCGACGAGGATCTCCCCCGCGGTCGGCTCGACCGCGCCGGAGACGCACTTGATCAGGGTGGACTTGCCGGCGCCGTTGGGGCCGAGCAGGCAGTGCACCTCGCCCGCGCGGACGTTGAAGTCGACCCCGCGCAGCGCCTCGACCCCCGGGTAGGTTTTGACCAGGCCGCGGACCTCGAGCACGGTCGGCCCCTTCGCCTCGCCGGCCGCTTTGTCCGCCGCGCCGTTCATCCGACCACCAGCGGCCTTAGGTTGCGCTGCGCGATTTCCAGCCCGCGCAGGACCTTCTCCTCGCTGCCGCCCCAGATCGGATCCTCGTGCTCGACCGAGAGCACCCCGTCGAAGCCGCCCTCGTAGAGGGTGTCGATGTAACGGCGGAAGTCGACTTCGCCGCTGCCAGGTAGCCGGTAGCGCCACCAGCCCATATCCCAGGGGTCCTGCTCGCGCTGGGCGAGCCGCCCGAAGAAGCCGAAGCGGTTGCGCTCGACCGGGAAGACCTCGGCATCCTTGGCGTGGGCGTGGGCGACGCGGCCGATGTGGGGGCGCAGCGCCTCGACCGGGTCGATTCCGAGCCAGAGCAGGTGCGAGGGGTCGAAGTTGAGGTAGAGCCCGATCCCGAACATCCACTCCCACAGCTCCGGCGAGTAGGCGAGGTTGCCGGGGTAGCCGTCGGGGTGCCAGCCCTCCATCACGCAGTTCTCGATCATCAGCTTCACCCCGCGCTCGCCGGCGTAGTCGACCAGCGGGGGAAACGCCCGCTCGGCTGTACGCAGGTTCTCGCTGACGCTGCGGCCCGGGTCGCGGCCGATGAAGGTGCCGACGGGGACGCCGCCGAGCTCGGCGGCGGCGTCGATGCAGGCGCGCACGTGGGCGTGGTTCTCCTCGCGAATGGCCTCGTCGGGGTGCAGGTTGTTGTCGTAGTAGGCAAGTGCCGAGAGCTCGAGTCCGTTGCGCTCGAGCGCGGCGCGGACGCGGTCAGCCTCCGCGGCGTCGAAGCGATCGGCGGCGAGGTGGGCGGCGGTGAAGGGACGGTCGCCGAGCGTGGGCCAAGCCGCGACCTCGAGAGTCTCGTAGCCGTTCTCTCCCGCCCACTCCGCGATCCGCTCCAGCGGCCACTCGGGCAGGCAGGCGGTGAGCAGCCCCAGCTTCATCCCGCCACCTCGACCCACTCGTTGCTGCGCGCCGACGCCAGCACCGCCTCGGTGATCCGGACAGCCCGGGCGCCGTCGGCGAGCCGCGGCAGGCCGTCGGCGGGGGCGTCCCCGGCGAAGGCGGCGTAGCTCTCGGCGACGAAGGCGTCGAAGCAATCCTGATAGCCCTGCGGGTGGCCGCCGGGCAGGGTGACGTAGCGGGCCGCCGCCGGCGCCAACGTCGCGAAGTCGCGGGGGATCACCTCGACGCCGGCGCGGCGCAGGACCGTCAGTTGGTCCGGTCGTTCCTGGTCGAAGGCGAAGGTCTCCTCGGCGGCGACGATTTCGAGCCAGAGCCGGTTCTTGCGCCCGGCCGAGACCTGGGAGACGAGCAGTGAACCGGTCGCGCCGGCATCGGTCTCGAACAGCAACGCCGCCACGTCCTCGGTCTGCACCGGCCTCTCCTCGCCGGCTCCGTCGCCGCGCTCGAACGAGGCGCCGTCGCCGCCGCGGCGGGTCGGGTGGGCGATCGCGGTCCGCGCCACCAGCGAGGTCAGCCGCTGGCCGGTTACGAACTCGAGCAGGTCGCACCAGTGCGAACCGATGTCGGCGAAAGCGCGCGAAGCGCCGCCCAGCTCCGGGTCGACGCGCCAGTTGTAGTCGTCGGCGCCGAGCAACCAGTCCTGCAGGTAGCCGCCGCTGAGCAGCCGCGGCGCGGCGGTGCCGCCGAGTCGCTCCCGCAGCTCCCGCACGGTCGGGTAGTAGCGGTAGACGAAGGGAACGGTGACGAGGACGCCGGCGCGCTCGGCGGCGGCGGCGAGCTCCTCCGCCTCGGCCGAGTCGAGCGCGACCGGCTTCTCGCAGATCACGTGCTTGCCGGCCGCGATCGCGGCCCGAGCCAGCGGCAGATGGAGATGGTTTGGGGTGCAGATGTGGACGACGTCGACTCCATCCGCGCTAACCAGCTCCTCGGCGCTGGCGAAGTCGCGCTCGGCTCCGAGCTCGGCTCGGGCGGCGGCGGCGCGCTCCGGTGTGGAGGCGGCGACCCCGGCGAGGCGAGCGCCGGCGAGGCGAGCGGCGCGGGCGTGAATGCGGCCGACGAAGCCCGTGCCGGCGATGCCGATGCGCAGATCCTGGGCGGCGGCCAAGAGGCTCGCGGATCCAGCCGGGGCTGAACTCTCCTCCATGAAGCGAACGTAGACCCCTTTTGTAGTGATGTCAAGCAAAAGCTTGTCGATCGCGCTCAAAAGTGGTTTTGTTGGAGCATGGGCGCCATGGAGCAGCGCGGAGACGGTCCGATTGGCCCCGGCGCGCTGCTGAAACTGATCCGCAACGGGGACGGCACCACCCGCGCCGACCTGGCGAAGCGCACCGGTCTGGCCCGATCGACGATCACCCAGCGGCTCGAGCAGCTGCAGGCGCTCGGCCTGCTGAAGGAGGTCGGCGGCAACCAGTCGACCGGCGGCCGGCCGCCGAGGCGGCTCGTCTTCAACGAGGACGCCGGCCTGGTGCTGGCGGCCGACCTCGGCGCCACCCACTCGCGGCTTGCGGTGACCAACCTCGCCGGCCTGGTGCTGGCCGAGGACCGCGGCGACATCGAGATCGCTGACGGGCCCGAAGTCGTGCTCAAGTGGGTCGAACAACGCTTCAACTGGCTGCTCGGCGAGGCGGGGGCCGATCGCGACGCGGTCGCCGGCATCGGGATCGGCGTCCCCGGTCCGGTCGAGCACGCGACCGGGCTGCCCCGCAACCCGCCGATCATGCCCGGCTGGGATGGCTTCCCAATCCCGGAGCGATTTGCCGCCGGCTTCGGCGCCCCTGTGCTGGTCGACAACGACGTCAACATCATGGCCCTCGGCGAGCACTGGAGCCACTGGCGCGAGGTCGAGCACCTGCTCTTCCTCAAGGTCGGGACCGGGATCGGCTGCGGGATCGTGATCGACGGTCACGTCCACCGCGGGGCTGACGGCGCCGCCGGTGACCTCGGCCACGTCCGCATCCCGGTCGACGAGGACCATGAGGACGTCCTCTGCAGTTGCGGCAACGTCAACTGCCTCGAGGCGCTGGCCGGCGGGGGGGCGATGGCGAGGAAATTGAACGCAGCGGGGGTCGAGGTTCACGACTCCCGCGGCCTGGTCGAACTGACTCGCGCCGGCCTGCCTGCCGCCGTCCAGCTCGTCCGCCACTCCGGCCGCCTGATCGGCGAGGTGCTGGCGGCTGCGGTCAACTTCTACAACCCCTCGGTCATCGTCATCGGCGGCGACGTAGCCGACGCCCAGGAGCAGCTGCTCGCCAGCATCCGCGAGGTCGTCTACCAGCGCTCCCTGCCCCTTGCCACCCGCCACCTCCGCATCGTCCGCAGCCCGCTCGAGGACCGTGCCGGCGTGATCGGCGCCGCCGCAATGGTCACCGAGCGCGTGCTTGCCCTCGACCCGGAGTTCGCCCGCGGTACCGCCGCCGCGGTCCGCAATTCAGACTGACGGGGGCCCGAGAGCCAGTCAAGATCCGTATTGGTAATCAGAATCTCATGGTACGTTCCGTCATCCTCGTGACGCGCCCCTGAACGGAGATCTCTTGCTGCTTTCTCGCCTTGTCCCGCTGCTAGCTGTCCTTTCGCTTCTATCGTTGGCCGTACCGGGCGGCGCCTCGGCACACCACTCTCCTGGTGAGGCCGCGAGCCTGGGGGAGGCAGCTGGCGGGCGTCTCGCGGGCCAGCCGGATTTCACCCGGATCGGCAAGGCGACGATGGAATATCAACCGGGAACCGGCGAATACATGTATCGCGAGCTCGGCAAGCCGATGGCGAGGACCCACGGTGATTCCAAAGCAGAGATCGTCGCCGGGGGTGCCTACATCGAACTGCCCGGTGGCGAAACCGCCCCCACGTGCAGCGTCGACGGTCAGCGAGTAGTCGTTGTCTTCACCCATCGCCCAGGTGACCCGACGCCCACCCCGGTGGCCACGCTCCGCAGCATCGTGAACCGGATGAACTACAAGCTTCGCTCGGAGTCCCTGGCATCCAGCTTCAATGCGCGAGCGCTGCAGTTGGTGGTGAGCTGCAACTCAAGCTCTGAAGTTCAGATCTTCGACGTCGCAACCGCGAGCAACGACATCGGGGTCGTTGACAGCACTCTGAAGAGCGTGCTCGGGGACCCCAAAGATCACAACGCCGTCAAGTACCTCGCGTTCGATACGCAGTCACATCCGAGTGCCTCTGGCATCGCGCTTAAGTATTCGGACGCCAAAAAGTCGGGTGAGAACTTCAACGCGGTGTACACCGCGACCGCGCTTGTTTACGGCGGATCGTGGAGCACGCACGTCACCCTGCATGAGTTGTTCCACACCTTCGGTGCCACTCAGTATCCGGCCGGCAACCCACCGCCATTTGCGAGCCCTTTTGGCCACTGCACCGATGGCAACGATCTCCTCTGTTATGCGGATGGACCCGGCGTCATCTACTCAGAGACCCGATGCCCGGCCGCCGAAGGCTACGAACAGCCGGCAAAACTGCCACTCGACTGCGGGTACGACACCTACTTCGACAGTTTGACGGAGCCGGGCGAGTGGTTGAGCCAGTACTGGAATTCTGGAGGACCTGAGAATCCGTTTGTCCGTGAGGTCACCACTCCCCCCGGTGACGGACACCCGGTTTCAATGCGTGATCCGGTCACGAATCAATTCTGGATCTACTACCGGGGCAGCAACAGCTATATCTGGGAGCTCTACCGCGACCCGAAAACCGGCAACTGGTTCAACAACAAAGTCCCCGCCACTCAGGCTGCGGCAGTGGGGACGAGTCCCGTGATCGGGCGCAACGCCACGACGAACGCCCAGTGGATCTACTACCAAGGCGCAGACGACTACATCTGGGAGCTCTACCGAAACCCGAGCACCGGACTCTGGTCCAACACCAAAATCCCGAACGCTAAAGCGGCGGCGGTAGGCTCGAGTCCGGTCATGATGGGCGATCCTTCGGCTGGTGCCGCGTGGATCTACTACCGGGCAACCGACAGCTACATCTGGGAGCTCTACCGCGACCCGATCACCGGCAACTGGTTCAACACCAAAGTCCCGGCCGGGCATTCGGCGGCCGTGGAGACTTCGCCCGTGATCGGCCGCAACGCCACGACGAACGCCCAGTGGATCTACTACCGGGGCAGCAACGGCTATATCTGGGAGCTCTACCGCGACCCGAAAACCGGCAACTGGTTCAACACCAAAGTCCCGAACAGCCAACCGGCGGGGGTGGGGTCCAGCCCGGCAATCATGGGCGATCCTTCGATCGGCGCCGCGTGGATGTACTACCGAGCCGCAGACGGCTACATCTGGGAGCTCTATCGCAACCCGAGCACCGGGCTCTGGGCAAACAACAAAGTTCCCGCGGTGCAGCCGGCGGCCGGGGAGACCACCCCCGTGATCGGGCGCAACGCCACGACGAACGCCCAGTGGATCTACTACCAAGGCGCAGACGGCTACATCTGGGAGCTCTACCGAAACCCGAGCACCGGGCTCTGGTCCAACACCAAAATTCCGAACGCTCAAGCAGCATCGCCAGGGTCGAGTCCGACGATGCTTGGCGATCCATCCACCGGCGAAGCATGGATCGAATACCGAGGCAGCGACGGGTACATCTGGGAGTTGTGGCGCAACCCGAGCACCGGCGTCTGGGCCAACGGCAAATTCCCTACGGCACAGATGTAGCGAGAGGCGCTCCCTGCTAACCAGCCCGGAGGCGGGCGGCCTGGCGGACCAGGTGGTCGCGCTCGGCGACGTTCGTGGCCCGGCGCGCCGACTCGGCGTAGGCCGTGGCGGCGGCGGGCAGGTCGCCGTTCAGCTCATGCAGGTGGCCGCGGACGGCGTGCCAGCGGTGGCGGTCGCCGAGCACCTCTCGCAGTCGCTCGGTTTCGCGCAGGCCGGCGTCGGGGCCGAGGACGTGGCCGACTGCCACTGCGCGCCCGAGGACGGCGGCGGGGTCCTGGCGCACCGGGTCGTCGGTGAGGGCTACGAGGTCGTCGTACCAGGCGAGGATCTGCGGCCAGTCGGTCTCCTCGGGGCTCGGCGCGTCGTCGTGCAGGGCGGCGATCGCCGCCTCGACCTGGTAGCGGCCGGGACGGCGTTCCTCCGTCTGAACGGCCAGTGCCGACTGCAGGACCCGCACTCCCTCGGCGATCTCGCGGGTTTCCCAGAGGCCGCGATCCTGTTGGTCGAGCGTGACGATGCGACCGTCTGAGTCGAGTCGCGCCGGCAGCCGGGCGTGGTTGAGAAGCATCAGCGCCAGCAGCCCTCGCGCCTCCGGCTCCTCGGTGGCGAGGTTGAGCTGGCGGGTGAGCCGGATCGCCTCGCCGGCCAGATCGACCCGACCCGCGTGACCGGCGGTGTAGATGAGGTAGAGCACGCGCAGCACGACGGCGAGGTCGCCGGGCTGATCCAGCGGGCGCCCCCGGAGCGAGCGCTTGGCCCGGCTGATCCGCTGCGCCATCGTCGCCTCCGGCACGTAGAAGGCGTCGGCTATCTCCCGGGTGGTGAGGCCGCCGACGGCGCGCAGGGTCAGCGCCACCTGGGAGGCGGGCGCAAGGTCTGGGTGGCAGCAGCAGAAGAGCAGGAAGAGGGTGTCGTCGCCCTCTTCGGTGGCGGTGGGCGACGGTTCGGCGTACGTCACCTCCTCGCGGCGCTGTCGGGCGGCCTCGCTGCGGCGGGCGTCGACGAGCCGCCGGGTCGCGACCGTCGCCAGCCACGCGCCCGGCTCGCGCGGTGGGTGCTCGGGCCAGACCCGGAGCGCCTCCAGCAGCGCTTCCTGCAGCGCGTCCTCGGCGGCATCGAAGTCCTCGCCCCGGCGGACCAGGCCCGCGAGCACCTGAGGGACGAGGGCGCGCAGCGCGCCCTCGTCCAGCGCTCGTGCCGGCTCCTCGCTCACCCCGGCGTCAGTCGCTCGAGGGCGACTCGGACATGACCTCCCGGACGTCGATCCACTCGTACAGCGGCTCCCCGCCCGGGCCGGGCTCAGAGGAGGTGTAGGCCGCGAGCTCGACCGCGCGCTCGTGCGAGTCGACGTCAACCATCCACCACCCCGCGACGAGATCGCTGGTCTCGGGCAGCGGGCCGTCAGTGGTGACCGGCGCGGCGTCAGGGCCGCCGTAGCGGACCCAGGTGCGGGTCGGCGTCAGACCCTTGTGCTCGACGTACTCGCCGTTGTCTTTGAGCAGCTCGGTGACGTGCCTGAGGAAGGCCAGGTGCGCCTCCACGTCGTCGGGATCCCACTGGTCCATCGGGGGGAAGGGATGGTGCCGCTCCGGGCCGCCGCGGTAGTACTTGAGGAGCAGGTACTGGGGCATGTTGGTCTCCTTGTGTCGTGGGCCCGCCTATCGTGGCCCTCGCCTGTGAGCGGAGCCGACCGACGTTTCTCGACATCGAATCAATAGAAGCGTCTTTCCACTTAAAGCAGGCCCTCCTCGCGTAGCCACTGCTCGGTCCGTGCCATTCCCTCGGCGAGGCCGACCCGCGGCTCGTAGCCGAGCTCGCGGCGAGCCTTCTCGATCGAGTAGGTGCCGCGGCGCGTTAGGTAGCGGATGGTGGCGGGGTTGACCTCGGTCGTCCCGCTGCGGAACCGGTAGGCGAGCTGGTTCAGCTTGGCGAGGGCCAGTGCAACCGGCGTCGGCAGGCAGATGGGTCCCCGCCGGTTGAGCATCCGGAAGTAGTGGTGGAAGAACTCCCTGGTGGTGACGCCGATGCCGTCGGAGAGCACGTAGACCCGCCCGGCGGCGCGGGGCTCGTCGATCGCCAGCAGCACGCCGTCGACCAGGTTCTCGATGAAGACCGGGCTGAACACGCTCCTGCCCATCGCTGGCAGCGCGAAGCGGTTGGCCCGGATCTCGGCCAGCGGCAGCACCGTCCACGGCCGCGAGTTGGGGCCGTAGACGTCGCCGGGGCGGATCACCGTGACCGGTACCTCGCCCGCGGCGTGGGCCTGCAACGCCACCTGCTCGGAGGCGACCTTGGTGTCGACGTAGGGATTGCCGTCGGTGCGCACCGGGTGCTCCTCTCCGACCCCGTCGGGGAAGTCGACGTCGGAGAAGGCGCGCACCGAGGAGAAGTGGACGAAGCGGCCGACCCCGGCTCGGGCGGCACCCTCCAGCGCCAGCCTGGTGCCGAGCACGTTCAGCCGCCAAGACTCCTCGGGCCCGGCGGCGTTGGAGACGAGGGCGGCGGTGTGGATGACGACGTCACAGCCGGCCATCGCCTCCTGCCACGCGCCGGGGACGCGGATGTCGCCGGCGAGCACGCCCACCGTCTCGTCGGCGACCAGGTCGACGCCGCCCACCTCGCTGCCGCGGCTGCGCAGCCGCGCCGCCAAGGCGCGACCGATGAACCCCGAAGCGCCGGTGATGAAAACGCGGCTGGGCACCGTCGCGGCTATCGGCGGCGGTAGACGAGGTGGGTGACGTGGGGGGTAGTGCGGCTGTGCACCGGCGTCAGCTCGAGACCGGCGGCGCCGTCGAACAGGCGCACTCCGCCGCCGGCGACGAACGGGGCGACGTGGAGGTGCAGCTCGTCGACGAGGCCGGCGGCGAGGTACTGGTTGAGGGTGCCGGGGCCGCCGGCGATCGAGACGTTCTTCTCGCCCGCGGCCTCCCGCGCCCGCTCGAGCGCCGCCTCGATCCCGTCGGTGACGAAGTGGAAGGTGGTCCCGCCCTCCAACTCGACGCTCGGGCGCGGACGGTGGCAGAGGACGAAAACCGGCGCGTGGTAGGGCGGGTTGGGTCCCCACCAGCCACGCCACTCGAGGTCCCACTCGCCGCGGTCGGGCCCGAACATGTTGCGCCCCATGATGTAGGCGCCGGCGGTGGTGATCGCCGCGAGCTCCTCGGCGTTTTCCTCCGCGTGATCGGACCGCCAGAGCTCCAGGCGGTCGGTGTCGATGTCGCCGAACGGGCGCTCCCGGCTCTGTCCCTCGCCGGCCGCGTAGCCGTCGAGGGTGACCATCAAGTTTGCGGTGACATCGGGCATGGGCGTTAGTCAGTCCACCAATCGCGCTGGCCCTCGACGTCGTCGCGCGGAGACTCGCCGAGATTGGGCGCGCCGATGACGAAGATCTCAAGGCCCTCGGGCCCGGCCTCGTAGCCGCGCCAGGTACCGGGCGGGACGCGCACCGCGTCCCATTCCCTGAGCTCGACGATCTCGTCGTCGAGCTTCATCCGCCCGCTCCCGCTCAGGACCACGTACAGCTCCTCCTGCTGCTTGTGGGTGTGGCCGTACGGAAAGCGATAGTTGGGCGGAACGCGCTGGTAGCCCAGGCCGGACTTCTCGAGCTCCAGCGCCTTGGTCGCCAAGCGGAACTCCAGGTCCGGCGCGCCGTCGAAGTTGGACCCGACGTCCTCCAGGTCCTCCTTGAGGTTCAGAAGAGTGAACGGCACAGCGCGATCCTACAGTCGGTCCTGACTGCTCATGCGGTCGAGCGTTGCTTGCCGAGCAATGGCCAGGCGAGAGCGGCACCGACGAAAGCGACGACAGCCGCGACCGCGAGAACCGAGTCGAGGCCGGCGACGATTCCCGCCCGCAGACCCAGCGCCTCGCTGGCCTGGTGCTCGAAGATCGCGCCGAGCCCGGCGATGCCCATTGCGATCCCGAGCTGCCGAAAGGTGTTGTTGATCCCCGAGGCGAGGCCGCTGCGCTCAACCGGCAGCACGCTCACCATCGCCGCCGCGAGCGCGGGGCTGATGACGCCGATCGCCAGGCCGCCGACGAGCAGGCCGGGGAGCAGCGTCGTCCACTCGCTGTCAGCGTCGACCGCGCGCATGAGCAGCAGCCCGACCCCGATCAGGACCAGGCCGGCGGTCAGCGGCACCCGCAGCGGCAGGCGATTGGTGAGGCGGCCGGAGATCGGCGCGACGACGACGAGCACGAGCGTCAGGGGGAGGATGCGCAGGCCGGTCTCCGTCGGGGTCAGGCCAAGCCCGACCTGGAAGTAGATCGCGACGAACAGCAGCAGCGGGTAGAGCGCGACCGACTGCGCGAAGGCGACCACCGCCGTCCCGGTGAAAGCAGGGATACGGAACAGCGAGAGCGGCAGCATCGGCGCCTCGGTGCGGCGCTCGATCGCGACGAAGGCTGCGAGCAGTACCGCCGCGCCGAGCAGGGAGCCGGTGATCGGCAGGCTTCCCCAGCCATCCTCGTTGCCGCGGATCAGCCCGTAGGTGGCGAGGAAGCAGGCTGCGCCGAAGGTCGCCATCCCGGCCAGGTCGAGCGGCTGCGCCTGCTCCTCGCGTGACTCCGGCAGCCGGCGCAGCGTCAGCCAGAACAGGAGGCCGCCGATCGGCAGGTTGACGAGGAAGATCCAGCGCCAGTCCAGCTCGTCGGTCAGCACGCCGCCGACCAGCGGGCCGATCGCGAGCGCGGCGCCGGTGACGCCGCCCCACACGCCGAGGGCGAAGCCGCGCTCCTTGTCCTGAAACTCGTTGGCGAGCAGGGCGAGCGAGGCGGCGAACATCGCGGCGGCGCCGACGCCCTGGGCAGCGCGGGCGAGGTCGAGGAAGACGGGCGAGCTCGCCGCCGCGCAGAGCGCCGAGCAGGCGGTGAAGAAGGCAAGCCCTCCGGCGAAGATCGCTCGCCGACCGATCCGGTCGGCGAGGGCGCCCGCGCTCAGCAGCGTCGCGGCCAGGGTCAGGGCGTAAGCGTCGATCACCCACTGCATCTCGGCGAAGCTGGCGTCGAGGTCCGTGCGGATCGCCGGCAGCGCGACGTTGACCACCGTCACGTCGAGCAGCAGCATCGCCGTCGCCGCCGAGACGACGAGCAGGGTTATCCAGCGCTCCCGCGTCACCAGGGGATAGTCGTGCGCACCTGAGTTGCGATCTCGAGATCCTCGCGGGCGGCGATGACGATGGAGGGGACCCGGGCCTGGGGCGCTGCGACGGAGGCGTCGCCGGCGGCGGAGAGATTTTGCTGCGGGTCGATCTCGACGCCCAAGAACGCCAATGACTTCGCTGCGGCCGCTCGCGTCCGCGGCGAGTTCTCGCCGACGCCGCCGGTGAAGACGAGGGCGTCGAGCCCGCCCATCGCCGCCGCCATCGCGGCGACGGCAGCGGCGAGGCGGTGGATGTAGACGGCGAAGGCGAGCTGGCAGCGTTCGTCCCCCTCGTCGAGCCCAGCAAGCACCTCGCGCATGTCGCCGGAGCGGCCGGAGAGGGAGAGCAGGCCCGACTCGCGGTCGAGGGCGCGCTCGATCTCCTCGGCAGTCCAACCCCCGTGGCGCTGGACCCAGAGCAGCAACCCCGGGTCGACCGTGCCCGAGCGCGTTGCCATCACCAGGCCCTCGAGCGGGGTGAAGCCCATCGTCGTGTCGACGGAGGCGCCGCCCTCGACGGCGCAGAGCGAGGCGCCGGCGCCAAGGTGGGCGGTGACGATCCGCAGCTCCGCCGCCGGCCGTTCGAGCAGTTCGGCCGCTCGGCGGCTGGCGTAGGAGTGGGAGAGGCCGTGGAAACCGTAGCGGCGTAGCGGCCAGCGCTCCATCCAGGCCGCCGGGACCGCATAGGTCGACGCCGCCGCTGGCATCTGGGCGTGGAAGGCGGTGTCGAAGCAGGCGACGGTCGGCAGGCCAGGCCGCAGGGCGTCCAGCGCTCGCATCGCCGCGACCGCGGGCGGATTGTGCAGCGGGGCAAGGTCGGCGAGCTGGTCGAGTTTGTCCTCGACGCTCGGGTCGAGCGTGGTCGGGCCGGTGAAGTCGGGGCCGCCGTGGACGACCCGGTGGCCGGCGGCCTCGATCGGACCACCGTCGTTCAGGATCGCCTCCAGCTCGTCGCGCAGCGCTGCCTCGTCTTCGATCGAGCCGCTGTCGCGCGAGCAGACCACGCGGTCCCCCGCATCCAGCACCCGCAGCTTCAGGCTGGAGGAGCCGGCGTTGACGGTGAGGATGCGGTCGGGTGCGGGCGCCACCTTCAGACCCGGTCCCAGGTCCAGTCGCGGACCTCGGGCATGTCCTCGAGGTGCTCGCGCACGTAGGCGTGGTGGCGGTTGAGCATCTCCTCGCAGTGGGCTTCCAGCTCGGTCGCGCCGGCCGGCGCCCGGCGCGACCGGCGCAGCGCCTCCAGCGCCAGGTGGTAGCGGCTCATCCGGTTGATCACCACCATGTCGAAGGGCGTGGTCGTCGTGCCCTGCTCGTTGAAGCCGCGGACGTGGAAGCGGCCGGGGTGAGGTCGGCCGTGGAGCAGTTGGTGCAGGGCGCGGGCGTAGCCGTGGAAGGCCATCACCACCTCGTCGTCTTCGCCGAAGAGCTCGACGAAGCGCTCCGCCGCCAGGCCGTGCGGGTGTGCTTCGCGCGGGAACAACACCATTAGGTCGACGACGTTGACGACCCGGACTCGCAGCTCCGGCGTGTGGCGGCGCAGCAGCCAGGCGGCGGCGAGGGTCTCCTGGGTCGGGATGTCACCGGCGCAGCCGAGGACGATGTCGGTGCTCTCGTCGTCGCTGCTCGCCCACTCCCAGCGCGAGGCGCCGGCGGCGGCGTGCGCCCGCGCCTCCTCGTAGCTCAGGTACTGCAGCTGCGGCTGCTTGTCCTGGACGATCAAGTTGACGTAGTCGCGGCTGCGCAGGCAGTGGTCGGCGACCGCCAGCAGGCTGTTGGCGTCAGGCGGGAAATAGATGCGGACCACCTCGCCGCGGAGGCTGAGCATCGTGTCGATCAGCCCCGGTCCCTGGTGGCTGAAGCCGTTGTGGTCGTTGCGCCAGCAGGTTGAGGTGAGCAGGACGTTGAGCGAGGCGACCGGCTCCCGCCACGCCAGCCGGCGCATCTCCTCCAGCCACTTGGTGTGCTGGATCGCCATCGAGGCGGAGACCATCGCGAAGGCCTCGTAGGTGGCGAAGAGGCCGTGGCGGCCGCTCAGCAGGTAGCCCTCCAGCCAGCCCTGGCAGTTGTGCTCGGAGAGCACCTCCATCACCCGGCCCTGGGGGGAGACGTTCTCGTCCTCGGGGCGGGCGTCCATCAGACAGCGGTCGGAGACCTCGAAGACGGCGCCGAGCCGGTTGGAGTTCGTCTCGTCGGGGCAAAAGAGGCGGAAGTTGTCCGGGTTGGCGGCGTAGAGGTCGCGCAGCAGCAGGCCGAGGCGTTTGGTCGATTCGGTGTGCTCGGCGCCGGGTCCCCGCACCTCGATCGCGTAGGCGGAGGGGTCGGGGATCTCGAGCGGCGTGAGGCGACGGCCGCCGTTGGCGTGCGGCGTGGCACCCATCCGCCGATCCCCCGCCGGCGCCAGTGCGGCTAGCTCCGGAACGAGTCGCCCCTGCCCGTCGAAGCGCTCATCCGGCCTGTAACTGTGCATCCACCGCTCCAGCATCGCCAGGTGCTCGGGGTTCTCGCGGACGCCTTTGAGCGGCACCTGATGGGCGCGGAAGGTTCCCTCGACGGCGACCCCATCGACCTCCTTCGGTCCGGTCCACCCCTTCGGCGTGCGCAGCACGATCGCCGGCCACCGCGGCCGCCGCGCCATCGCCTGCGGCCGCCGCGCCTGCGCCTGGATCGCGGCGATCCGCTGCCGTGACTCGTCCAGCGCCGCGGCGAACTCGCGGTGGACCTGGCGCGGGTCCTCGCCCGCCACGAAGTGGCATTCGTAACCGTGGCCGGCGAGCAGATCGGCGATCTCGCCCTTGCGCGCCCGCCCCAGGACGGTCGGTCCGGAGATCTTGTTCTCGTTCAGGTGGAGGATCGGCAGCACGGCGCCGTCGCGGGCGGGGTTGAGGAAGCGCACGCCCTTCCAGGAGCCCTCCAACGGCGCCGTCTCCGCCTCGCCGTCGCCGATCACGCAGGCGACCAGCAGGTTCGGGTTATCGAAGGCGGCGCCGAAGGCGTGGACAAGCGCATAGCCGAGCTCGCCGCCCTCGTGGATCGACCCCGGCGTCGGCACGCTGACGTGGCTGGGGATTCCGCCCGGGGTGGAGAACTGGCGCACTAGCCGCCGCAGGCCGGCCGCATCGGCGGAGACCTCCGGGTAGATCTCGGAATAGGTGCCCTCGAGATAAACGTTGGCGACCAGGGCCGGGCCGCCGTGCCCGGGTCCGGCGACGTAGAGGACCTCGTCGCCGGTTTCGCGGATCAGCCGGTTGAGATGGGCGTAGACGAGGTTGAGGCCGGGGGAGGTGCCCCAGTGGCCAAGCAGCCGCGGCTTGATGTGCTCGGGTGCCAGGGGCTCGCGCAGCAGCGCGTTCTCCTGCAGGTAGATCTGGGCGACGGTGAGGTAGTTGGCCGCTTCCCAGTAGGCGATTAGGCCGTCCAGTTCGGCTTCGCTCAACTCAGGCACCGATGTCGAGGTTAGCTTCACCCCATGCCAGAGGTCGTAATTCTCCTCCTCGCCGCTTCCGGCACCGCCCTCGCGACCGGCCTCGGGGCGGTGCCGGTGTTCCTGCTCGGCTCGCGCGCCGCTGCGCTGGCGCCGACCCTGCTCGGCTTCGCCGCTGGGGTCATGGGAGTGGCCGCGGTCGCCGGCCTGCTGATCCCGGCGAGCGAGGAAGGCTCGACGGCGGAGGTAATCATTGGCCTCGCCGTCGGCGTCGGTTTCCTTGCATTCGCCCGCTGGCGGTTCAGCCCGGACGCCGGCTTTATGGGCCGCACCGGCCCCGGTGCCCGCACCTCGGCCCTGGTTTTCCTCGTCCTCTTCGTCCACAGCCTGCCCGAGGGCTTCGCGGTCGGCACCGCCTTCGCCTCCGACCGGGCGGGATTGAGCCTGTTCGTGATCCTCGCGATCGCGATCCAAAACATCCCCGAGGGGACCAGCGTGGCGATCCCGATGGCGGAGGCGGGTTTCGGTCGTGGACGGCAGTTCTGGGCCGCGGTGGCGACCAGCGCGCCGCAGCCGTTTGGCGCCCTCATCGCCTTCGTCGCCGTGGAGGAGATCGCGGGCCTGCTGCCGCTCTCTTTCGCCTTCGCCGCCGGCGCGATGCTGGCCCTGATCGTCGTCGAGATGCTGCCGGCGGCCTTTGCCGGTCGCGGGCGCGCCGGCCCATGCGCGGGGATCTTCGCCGGCGCCGCCCTGATGCTCTCCCTCAGCCTCCTGCTCGGCGTCTAACCGGAGGCAGGCCAGAGGGCCCTAGGCCGCCAGCGGCAATGCGATCGCCAGGTAGACGGCGATTGAGAGCAGGTCCTGGATCACCGTCGCCAGCGGGCCCGACCCGAAGGCTGGGTCTGCGCCGAAGCGCTGGAATGCCCAGGGCAGAACCATCGCCACGACGGTCGAGATCGCGCAGCTCGCAAACAGAGCCAGGCCCACCGCCGCGGCGACGCCGCCATCGCCCCAGCCGATCAGGGCAAACGGCACGAAGGCTGCCCCGACGACGGCGCCCATGATCGCCCCGGTGATCAACTCCGTGCGCGCGACGCTGCGGATCCCAACCCCGACCGAGAGACCGCGGATCAGAACGACCCTCGTCTGCCCGCCGACCGCGTCCGCCATGTAGACAACCGCAGGCACGAAGAAGGCGAGCACGACCTTCTTGTCGAGCTCTTCCTCGAAGGCGCCGACCAGCAGTGCCGAAGCCATCGCACCGATCAGACCGATCAGCAGCCAGGGCAGCCGGTGCTGGAGGCGTCGCATCACGGACTCTTCGGCGGCGCTGCGCGCTCTGCCGCTGCCGGCGAGGAAACCGCCGATCCTGGCCAGGTCCTCGTCGTGCTCGGTGAGCAGCACCTCGAGCATTCGGTTGGCCCGGATCAGACCGATGAAGCGCCCGTCCGCGTCGACCACCGCGATGCTCTCCTCCGCCTTGCGACACATCACCCATGCCGCCACCTCCTGGTCCTCCCCGGGGGCGACCAGCGGCGGGTCGGGGTCCATCAGCGCCCCGATCGCGGTCCCACGATCGGCGCCGAGAAGCCTCTCGATCGGAACGAGCCCGACCAGCCGGTCGTCAGCGAGAACGGCGATGTCGACCGCGGACTCGAAAGACGACCCGATGATCGCGTCGAGCACCTCGCCGACCGATTGTCCCGGGCTCGCCCTAGGCACATTGGCGGTGGCATGGTCGACCGCTGCGCCAAGCAGATCTCTTTCCCGACTCCCTCCGCTGCGGGGCGCTCCGTTGGTTGCTCGCATCTGCTGATCCATAATCCCACGGCAGATGAGCGTCCCGACGATCGAGGCCGAGCAGCTGACGAAGTTCTACGGCCGCCACCGCGGCATCGAGGACGTCACTTTTGCCGTTTCCCCGGGCGAGGTCTTCGGTTTTCTCGGCCCCAACGGCGCCGGCAAGACGACGACGATCCGCGCCCTGCTCGACCTGCACCATCCGAGCAGCGGCAGCGTCCGCCTCTTCGGCCTGGACAGCCGCCGCGACAGCGTCGCGATCCGCGCCCGGCTCGGCAATCTGCCGGGCGACTTCGGCTTCGGCCGGCAGGTGAGCGGGCGTGATGCCCTGCGGCTGCTCGCGCGCTTGCGCGGGATCGACGGAGCCGGCCGTGCCGAGACCCTGGCCGAGCGCTTTCACGCCGACCTGGACCGCCCCTTGGGGCAGCTCTCGCGCGGCAACCGGCAGAAGGTCGGTCTGATCCTCGCCACCTTCCACGAACCGGAGCTGTTGATCTTCGACGAGCCGACCAGCGGCCTTGATCCGTTGATGCAGGAGGAGTTCCTCGCCCTGGTCGCCGAGGAGCGCCAGCGCGGCTGCACCGTCTTCGTCTCCTCTCATGACCTCGATGAGGTTCAGCGAATCTGCGACCGGGTCGGCATGGTGCGCGAGGGTCGCCTGATCGCGGTTGAGCGGATGGCTGACTTGCTCGGCAAGGCACGCCGCAAGGTCAGCGTGCAGCTGGCCGGGGACAGCTCGCTCGAGGACTTGCGGGCGCTCGCCGAGGTAAGCGAGTTCTCAGTCCTCGACGGCCGGGCCAGCTTCGAGGTCGCGGGCGACTTCGACCATGTGCTGAAGGTGCTCGCCGCCCACCATGTGACTGACATCGAAGCCGTCCACCCATCGTTGGAGGAGGTCTTCCTCGGCTACTACCGCGAGGAGGGCGAGCGATGAGCGCTCAGCTCGCCGCCCTCATTTCGAGCCACCTCTCCGACCGGCGGCGCTCGTTGCTGGCGTGGGGGTTGCCGCTCGGGCTGATGTCGGCGTTCATCGTCGCGATCTTCCCCTCGGTCGAAGACTCGCTCTCCAAAGTCGTCGACAAATATCCGTCCGGGTTGAAGGAAGCCTTCGGAATCGGTCAGCTCTCCAACGTCGAGCAGTACCTGCACGCCGAGATGTTGAGCCTGATCGTGCCGCTGGCCCTTGGCTTCCTGGCCGTCCGCGCGGTCGCTTCCGGGCTTGCCGGCGCCGCCGAAACGGGACGCCTCGACGTCCTCCTTTCGGCGCCGGTCTCGCGGCACCGCCTCTGCGCCGCCGGCTTTCTGGCGACCGCGATCGAGCTGGCGGCGGTGCTCGCGATCTCCCTCCTCCTCACGATGCTCGGCAGCGTCCTCGCCGGTGCTGGCCTGGACGCCGGTCAGGCGGCGGCGGGCTTTGCCGGAGTCTGGCCCCTGGCTCTCCTCTTCGCCGGGCTCGGGGTCGTCGTTTGCGCTTGGTCATTGCGAACCTCCGTCGTCACGGGGTCCGTCGCCGGGGTGCTCGTGGCGATGTACGTGATGGATCTGATCGGCCGGCTCGACCCGAGCTTCGACTGGCTGCGCTACCTGTCGGTCTTCAAGTACTACGGCAACGCGATCGAGGAGGGGATCGAGCCGGTTGCCTTTGGCGGGGTGACGATCGCGGCCTGCGTTCTAGCGGCCCTTGGCGCCTGGCTGTTCGATCGTCGCGACATCTCCGCTTAGTCAGGGGAAGAGCGACCTAGAGTTGCGGCGATGACTGGATCCGAGACCCAACCTTCACCCGGGGCGCTGGAGGAGGTCCGGCGCCTGGCGGGGCCTGTGGCCACGGTCCTCGGTGGCGTGCGCCTCGAGGGCGGCCAGCACGCGGACACCTGGAGGGTCGATACCGAGAACCCAGCGACCAGCGTGGTCGTCCGCCAGTTCCCGGTGGGCGATCCTGCGCCCATGGATGAGCAGCGGGTGCTGCGGGTAGTTGACGGACTTGGCGGTTTGGCCCCGGTGCTGCTCGGCGGCGATCTGGAGGGCCGGTGGTCGAAGTACCCGACTTCCTTGGTCAGCTGGCTTGACGGTCAGCCGGACATCACTCCGGCTGACCCCAGGGAGTGGGCGCGCGAGCTGGGACGGGCTCTCGCTGCGGTGCACGCGGTGCCGACCGAGCGGCTGGCGGAACTGCCGAGTGTGTTCGAGCGCGGCGGCGGCTCTGAGGAGATCTTGGCGGGCCCGCTGGCACCGGAGGTTCGGTCTCGCTGGCCCCAGGTCGTCGGGTCGCCGGCGGTGCTCACCCACGGCGACTACTGGTCGGGCAACGTCGTCTGGCGGGACGGGAGGCTCACCGGCATCGTCGACTGGTCCGCCGGAGCACGCGGCCCCCGTGGCTTTGACCTGGGCTGGTGCCGACTCGATCTCGTCCTCCTCTTCGACGAGCAAATTGCCGACGACTTTCTCGTCGCCTATGAAGCGGAGTCCGGCCAGGCGGTCGGCGAGATGCGCCTTTGGGACTGTTGGGCCGTCGCTCGATCCGATGACATCGTTGGGTCCTGGGCGCCGAACTACCTGCCGTTGGGCCGTGCCGACCTCGACGGAGACGAGCTTCGGCGGCGCCATGCACAATGGACCGCAGCCCTATCGGGAAAGACCACGACGAAGGGAGCGTGATGGCGACGCAGACTCAGGTCATCAGCGGTACCGACTTCATCACCGTGTCCACGCAGGACTACGAGCGCGCGGCGAGGTTCTACGGCGAGACGCTCGGCCTCGAGTTCTCCAAGCAGTGGGGGAGCATGCCGGCCGGTGAGTTCGAGACGGGGAATCTGACGATCGCGGTAATGCAATCGGACGCCTTCGGGGTGGAGTTCCGCGCCAACAACCACCCGATCGAGTTTCACGTTGACGACTTCGAGGCGGCGAAGGCGGAGCTGGAATCGCGCGGCATCGAGTTCCGGGGCGAGACCCTCGACTCGGGCGTCTGCTTCCAGGCCTTCTTCGCCGATCCGGACGGCAACGCGCTCGCCATCCACCATCGCTACGCGGCGCCGGGCGGTTAGCCCGACGCCTCGCGTTCGTTCTGGCGTTTCTGCTTCCACGGCAGGACCGGGATTCCCAAGCGGGCGCAACCGAGGCCTTCCGCTTGTGGGAGCAAGCGCCAACCGCGCCGCCCTTCTCCGCTCGGCATCCCCGCCGCGAGTTCCCAGACCACGTTCGGATATGCACCGTCCTTCGCCATCTCGTGCAGGATCGGCCAGGTCTTGGAGGTTGCCATCGCCTTCTCGGCTTCGACCTCCGCCGCCGTGTCGCCGGTCCTGCGAGCTTGGCCCCACTGGCGGAACCAGAGGCAGGAGACGGTGCCGGTAACGGCGGCGCCGACTTGGTAGCGGTTCGTCGTCAGGCCTTCGTCGGGGACCCGGGAGGGCCTGAAGGTGCTCGGCACCGGAATCGCCTCCAACATTTCGCGCACCGCGGCGTCGTGGTCGGCGGCTTTGACGACCTTCGCCGGCATCGCGTCGAGCCAGGTCTCCGAATCCACCTTGGTCAACCAGTCGAGGCGTTCTTCGAAGGCGCGCAAGTCGGGGACCGCGGCCCTCAGTTCGAGCGTGTAGCCGCCTTCAGCCCACAGCGCGATCATCTGCCGGTTGCCGGGGCCACCTTGGTTGACGTAGAACTCGGCGCGGGTGTCGACCATCGCGGTCGTGTCGAGAACCGGTAGCTCGACAAATTTGCGGCCGTGCGGGTGGAGCATCGTGCGGACCCTTGAGATTTCGCTGCTGAGGCTGCGGCTGCTCCAGACGAGATCGACCCGGCGCTGGCGCACCGCGGGTGGGAGCATGCCCACCGCGCGCTGCTCGTTCTCGTCGCCTTCCAACCGGACCGATTCGTAGGGAACCGGCTTGCCGGTGACGAATTCCATCGACCCTTCGAGACCTTCGCGGCCGTTGGCCTGGAAGACGTTCTGGACCCGCCAGTCCGGGCCTTCGAGCAGCAGCAGCGGCGTCGACTCGGCGAAGCGGATCAGCTCCGCTCCGTAGGCACTTGAGGTCGAATTGGAGGAGCCGCCGCCGAGCAGGAGGATCACCGCAGCCGCGACCGCGGCGGTGGTGAGGCCCGCGACTCCGAGGAGACCGCGCCGGCGGTGCCGGGTGGTGAGCCAGGGCGTGGCCACGGTCTCCGTCGCAGCGGGCGCCGCCGGCTCGGCGAGGATCTCCTCGGCGAGCGCCGCCGTGGCCGGGCCCAGCTCGAGCCGCTCCATCTCCCGGTCCGAGAAGCGGTCCGCATCGCGCAGCTGCCGGTCGATCTCGTGAGCCTTCATCGCGCCTCTCCCATCTCGATCTCGTTCCGTTGCTTCTCCTCCGGCCCCTCGTTGAGGCGCGCCCGCAGGCGACGCCGCGCGCGGTGGAGTCGCGTCCGCGCCGCCATCGCCGAGATCCCGAGCACGCGCGCCGCCTCGCTCGGGCTGAGCTCCTCCATCCCGACCAGCATCAGTAGTTCGCGGTCCGCGTCGGGCAGGCTGGCGAGCGCATCGAGCACCGGGCGATCGGAGGCCGGCTGCAAGGGGAGCTGCCGGCGCAGCTCGTCCCGCAGCCGCTCGGCCAGGCGGGTGCGCCGCTTGATCCCGCGCTGGTGGTTGGCGAGGACCCGCCGCGCGGTCGCGTAGAGCCAGAGCCGGGCCTCCTCGCCGACCGGCACCTCGCCGAGGCGACGCCAGGCGACCAGGAACGTCTCGGCGACGACGTCCGCGGCGTCCTGCGGTTCAGCACTCCGTCGCAGCGCGTAGCGCAGGATCTCGCTCTCGTGATCTCGGTAAAGGCGCGAGAAGCGCGACTCGGCTAGCTCGCGCGGCAGTGCCTCTTCGGCGGTGGCGTTTCGGGCCATCACCGCTACATGTCCGGCTCGGGCCACAGCGTTACACCCGGGGAGGCGAAAACGTCGAATAGGGTCCCCTTATGAATAATCAACCGCCTGTGACGCAGCCCGACTTTCCAGGCGCTCCTCCTGAGGTGGCGTTCAAACTGGAAATGGACAGGCGTGTGCTCGCCGCCAATGCCACACGCGCGATCGAACTCAACGAATACACGCTGAGCATCTTCAAGACGACCCTGGGTCACGCCGCCAAGACCTACAAGCGAATCACCTGGATGAACTACCTGATGTTCCTGGTCGGCCTGGGCCTTTTTGTCACCGCGGCCGTCTACGGTGTGCTCGCCGAAAGCGACAAGGGCTATGCCTTTCTCTTTGCGGGACTCGGGGCCGTTACCTTCGTCACGCTGTTCTTGACTGGCCCGATCGAGAAGACCCAAACCGCACTCTCCAACCTCGTCCAATCCGAGGTCGGTTTCATGAACTTCTTCGAGCAGATCATGCTCTGGGAGACCTATGCGCTTCGACCCCAAGTCAACTCACCGCTTCCCGACTCAGGCAATATCGAGACCGCGAGCGAGTCGCTGCAGAAACGTACCTCCGAGACGCTCGAGCTGTTCCAGAAATATCTCGAGCCCGGTTCCACTTCTGACCCGGACGAATAGATCTGGTTGGAGAATGGTCAGGACGCCGGCAGGTAGGTGAGGAGGACCACTCCCGAGTCGAAGCGTTTGATGTCGTTGAGCTGCATGCGGACGGTCCCCCTGTCGCCAAGCACGTGGACGTTTCCCTCACCCCAGACGATCGGGTTTAGGTAGACCTCGTACTCGTCGATCAGGCCCTTATCGGCGAGGGCATAGGCGAACTCGCCGCTGCCGTGCATGAAGAGGTCGCCGTCCACCTCGTCCTTCAGTTGCGGGATCGAGTCCTCTAGGCCCCCCTTGAGCAGGGTCGCGTTCCACTCGAGATCGCCGGAGAGGGTGTTGGATCCGACGTACTTCGGCATCGGGTTGACCATGTCCGCCCACTTGCCCGACTCGCTCGGCCAGTATCCCGCCAATCCCTCGTAGGTCTTGCGGCCCAGCACGAGGCCGCCGGACCTCGCCTGGCGCTGGAACGAGTACTCGGCGTGGTCGCCGCCCGCCTGCACCCACTCGCCGACCGGGTCGATGACGCCGTCAAGCGTGGCTTGCGTGGTTGCGATCAGCTTTCCCATCTCGATTCTCCTACCCGGTGCTCAGGCGAGTAAGACATCCATCTCGCGGTCTATCTCCAGTAGATAGGGCGCGACCTCGCCCTCGTATGAGGCTTTGCGCTCGGACGGCAGGTCCTTCCAACCGGTGACCGAGCCGCGGCAGATGTCGGCCCCACAGAGACATTCATCTGGGAAGTGCTCGATCGAGTAGTTGCGCATCGCGTAGTCGAAGGTGATCTCCTCGCCACTTGAAATCGACCTGCGGGCCACGAAATCGCAGGCTCCGGTGTCGTTCAACTCAACGCCGCAGTTGGGGTTGCATGAGTGGTTGACCTTCGGGCCCAGGTCAGCATGACGGGCCCAGGTATCGCGACCCACTTGGGTCGCATGCGAGTCGTTGCGGGAGACCTCGCCTTCGAGGATTCCGACCATCACCGTCTCGCCAATCTGGAAGCTGCGGGTGGCGCGAACGCCACCGCCCTTGCCACCTTCGGGAGTGCAAAGCTCATAACCGACAGGACTCAAGGGACCGCCTCTCAATTGTTTTGCGCAGCAAGAACTGCGCTCGATGACTGTAGGCCATCGCCAGTTTCTCTACCGATGGGGATGAAGGGGAACGCGCGGATTCGAGGTCTTCGGGCAGGATCGCGGCATGCGGTTCACGCGAGAGGAGTTGGAGGCGTTTCGGGGCCATGAGGTCAACGATCTCGTTGGTCCCGGGCTCAAGCTCCTGTTTGTCGGCATCAACCCGGGCCTGTGGACGGCGGCGGTCGGCACCCACTTCGCGCACCCCACCAACCGCTTCTATCCGGCGCTGGCGGCAGCTGGGATCACCGCTTACGAGGTCGATCGGGTCGCCGGGATGACCGCTGCCGATCGGGCGCATCTCGTGGCGCGGGGAATCGGGATCACCAACCTCGTGCGACGGGCCACCGCGCGCGCCTCCGAGCTCTCCCGCGAGGAGCTGCGCGAGGGCGGCGAACGCCTGCAGCGGTTTGTCGCCGAGCATCGCCCCGGGGTCGTCGCGATCGCCGGCATCTCCGCCTACCGCGATGCCTTCGGCGAGCGCGGCGCGGCTCTGGGCCGGCAGCCGGAGACGCTCGACAGCGCTGCCCACTGGTCCGGCGCGGCACTCTGGGTGGTTCCCAACCCGAGCGGGCTCAACGCCCACGAGACCGTTGCGACGCTCGCCGCCGCCTATGCGGCGCCGGCCGTCGAGGCGGGCGTCATCGCTGGCTAAGACGTTGCCTTGGGGTCCACGCCCAGGACCGCTCTCGCCGTGAAGCCGTCCCGGCCGAGGTTGGTGCCAACCCGCGTCAGCGCGAGCTCTGAGCTGGAGCCACCCTGGTCCCGGAAGATCAGGTCCGCGCTGCGTGGGGTGATCTCCGCCGTGTTGCTGCTGTAGGGGGCGAGCCCGAAGACCTCCGCGTCGTCGCTATCGGCGGTGAAAAGTTGGCCGGTGTGGGAGACGTGGCCGCCGGAATAGGCGCCGCCGCGCCGCTGTCCGCCGAGGTGGACCTTGAGGTGGATGTGCGTCGTCCGCCCCGGGTACTGGCCGGGGTAGATCGTCGCGAACTCCGCCCGCCCGTCCGCGTCGGTCAGCTGGATCCCGCGCAGGTAGGTCTCGCCGGTGCTGCCCTCCGACGGCTCGCCCGAGTAGACGCCGAGCGCGTCGCAGTGCCAGATGTCGACGGCGGCGTCGCGGATCGGCTCGCAGATGTTCGCGTCGACGACGGTCAGCGTTAGCGCGAGTGGCACGCCTGGGCGGTCCTCGACGATGTCCCGCCGGACCCGCGACAGGTCGATGTAGAACGGGCCTTCGTCCTGCTCGGGAGTGAGGACGCAGTCGGGCGTTGCCGCCGTCGCTCCCGCCGAGGGCCTGGTCGTCTCGCCTCCCTCGGCGCCGCAGCCGTAGAGGGCGACGCTGGCCAGCGTTCCCGCCGAGAGCGCCATCATCTCCCGCCGCCGCATCGGAGGGTTCGATCCACTCATCACATCTAGAGGGTAGGGGCTAGATCGCCGCGTTCAGCTCTTTGAGCAGTTGGCGCAGTTGGCGCAGCTTCGCCTTGCCCAGTCGGCGCTCCCACTCAGCTTCGGTCTCGATAACGAACTCGCGGGCGAGGGCGTAGAGCTCGGCCCCGCGCGGCGTGGAGCGGACGAGCTTGGCCCGGCGGTCGCCGGGGTCGGGGGTGCGCTCGACGTAGCCGTGGCGTTCAAGGTGGGCGACCAGCTCTGCCATCGACTGCTTGGTGACCTGCGCCCGTTCGGCGAGGACGCTGACCCGGGTCCCGCCGTCATCGAGGAACTGAAAGACGTTGCCGTGGGGCGGGCGCACATCGGGGTGACCGTGTTCGGCGAAGTGCTCGTGCAGGCGCTCGGAAGCGGCGAGGAACGGTTCGCGCAGGAGTACCCCGAGGTTCTCGGGTTGGCGGCGGGCAGGGGTGTCAGGAGCACGACTTGACATTGGACAGGATGCCTGTCTACTATAGCGGAATGAAAGACAGGGTCCCTGTCTTTCTTCAAAAAGAACAGGAGGAAGAAGATGAAAGACGTGGTGGAGGTCGGCAGTGACCTCGTCGAGTTCCGAGTGACGAGTGAGCGCAGCAACGGGGCGATGGTCGCCTACGAAGTCACCTTCGCTCCCGGCGGCGGGCCGCCGATGCTGCATCGCCACGAGGACTTCGAGCTGTTTCGGGTGGAGGCGGGCGAGCTGGCCTTCTACCTCGAGGACGAAGATGGCGAGACGGCGCGCCACCTCGCCGCGGCTGGGGCCGTAGTCGCGATCCCCGGTGGCCGCGAGCACACGGTGCGCAATGAGTCCGCCTCCCCGGCCCGTGCATTCGCCGTCCTCTCTCCCGGCACCGGAATGGAGCGCTTTGCCCGCGGCGCCGGTGAGCTGGGGGCCCACGGCGAACGCGTGGGGGTCGAGGAAGTGATGACCCTGGCCGCCGCCAGCGGTATCGAGATCACCCGTGCGGTCGCGGAGCTGGCGTGATGGCGGGCGCGACGATGGAGAAAACCGACGCCGAGGCGCTGCTGGAGCCGTTGCGCCAGCAGTGGGCGGTCCTGCTGAAAACCCGCAAACGGGACGGCAGCTGGGTCGCGACGCCGGTCAACCTCGCGGTCGAGGGCGACCGTGCCTACTTCAGCACGCCGGCGGGCAGCGGCAAGGTCAAGCGACTGCGCAACTTCGAGGCGGTCGAGCTGGCGCCTTGCACGCCGTTCGGCAAGCCGACCGGTGTGTTGGTGACGGCGCGGGCACGGCGGCTAGAGGGCGAGGAGGCAGCGGCGGCAAGGGCTCGGATGGTGCGCAAGTACCCATTCGTCCATCGCCTCCTGGTGCCGCTGGAGCTGCGGCTAAAGCGGACCCACGAGGTCCGCTACGAGCTGGACAGCTTCCGGCCACTGGCGAAAAAAGCGGCGCCCTGTATCGGCGCTAGCCAGCTCGCCGCTACGCTCGCACGGTGACGTCGGAGGAACTCGAGAACCTCGCCCATCTGCGCCGCGCCCGCGACCTGATGGACCGCGAGTACGCGCAGCCGCTCGACGTCGCCGCGCTCGCCCGGGCGGCGCTGATGTCGCCCGCGCACTTCTCGCGACAGTTCCGCACGGCTTATGGGGAGACGCCGTACGGCTACCTGATGACGCGGAGGATCGAGCGGGCGAAGGCGTTGCTGCGCCGGGGCGAGATGTCGGTCTCCGAGGTCTGCATGGAGGTTGGCTGTACGTCGCTCGGCTCGTTCAGCGCCCGCTTCGCCCAGTTGGTGGGGGAGACGCCGACGGCCTACCGGGCGCGTGACCACGGCGCGCTCGCGGGCGTGCCCGGTTGCATCGCCAAGGACGTCACCCGCCCCAGCCGCGAACCGAGCAGGATTGGAGAAACGCAGGCGGCGCCGGCTCCCTAGCCTTGCGGGCATGAACCTCTCACTTTCCCAATGCTTCGTGATTGTCCATGACCCCGACCAGGCCCTGGCCTTCTACAGCGACACGCTCGGGCTCGAACTGCGCAACGACGTCGCCAAAGGTGACTTCCGCTGGATCACCGTCGGCGCCGCCTCCCAGCCCGAAGTCTCGATCGTCCTCACCAACTACCTGAACGGCAGTCCCGCTGACGGCGAGGCGGTCGCCGCCCTCGTCGCCAAGGGCGCCCTCAACGGCGTCCACTTCCACGCCGATGACCTCGATGCCACCTTCGAGAAGGTGCGCGCGGCGGGCACCGAGATCGTCGAAGAGCCGACCGACCAGCCGTGGGGCGCGCGGGACTGCGCGGTCCGCGACCCGTCCGGCAACCTGGTGCGCATCGACCAGTCGTGACGAAGAGCCACGCTGCCGACAGCCACGACCTGATCCGCGTGCACGGGGCGCGGGTGAACAACCTCAAGGACGTCAGCGTCGAGATCCCGAAGCGACGGCTGACGGCGTTCACCGGCGTCTCCGGCTCGGGTAAGAGCTCGCTGGTGTTCGGCACGATCGCCGCCGAGTCGCAGCGGCTGATCAACGAGACCTACAGCGCCTTCGTGCAGGGCTTCATGCCGACGTTGGCGCGGCCCGAGGTCGACGTGCTCGACGGGCTGACGACGGCGATCACCGTCGACCAGGAGCGGATGGGCTCCGACCCTCGCTCCACGGTCGGCACCGTCACCGACGCCAACGCGATGCTACGCATCCTCTTCAGCCGCCTGGGCAAGCCGCAGATCGGCTCGCCGGGGGCGTTCTCCTTCAACGTCGCCTCGGTGCAGGCGAGCGGGATGATGAAGGTCGGCGAGGGGAAGTCCGAGCGGGTCAACTTCAGCCGCACCGGCGGCATGTGTCCTAACTGCGAGGGTCGGGGCGAGGTCACCGATTTCGATTTCTCGGCCCTCTACGACGAGGCCAAATCGCTCAATGAAGAGGCGCTGACGATCCCCGGCTACAGCATGAAGGGCTGGCAGGGCCGGATCCTCAGGGGATGTGGCTTCTTCGATCCCGACAAGCCGATCAAGAAGTTCACGAAGAAGGAACTGAAAGACCTCCTTTATAAGGAGCCGACCAAAATCAAGGTCGAGGGCATCAACCTGACCTACGCGGGCCTGATCCCGTCGATCCAGAAGTCGTTTCTGGCCAAGGACCGGGAGGCGATGCAGCCGCACATCCGGGCCTTCGTCGACCGGGCGGTCATCTTCACCACCTGCCCCGAGTGCGACGGCACCCGGCTCAGCGAGGCGGCGCGGTCGTCGAAGATCAAGAAGACCAGCATCGCCGATGCCTGCGCGATGCAGATCAGCGACCTGGCCGAGTGGGTTCGTGCTCTCGACGAGCCCTCGGTGGCGCCGCTGCTCGCGGTGTTGGGGGAGACCCTTGACTCGTTCGTGGAGATCGGGCTGGGCTACCTCTCGCTCGAGCGGCCCGCCGGCACGCTCTCCGGTGGCGAGGCGCAGCGGGTGAAGATGATCCGCCAGCTCGGGTCCTCGCTAACCGACGTCACCTACGTCTTCGACGAGCCGACGATCGGGCTGCACCCGCACGACATCCAGCGGATGAACGAGCTGCTGCTGCAGCTGCGCGACAAGGGCAACACGGTGTTGGTCGTCGAGCACAAGCCGGAGGCGATCGCGATCGCCGACCACGTCGTCGACCTCGGCCCGCGCGCCGGTAGCGAGGGCGGGGAGGTGGTCTTCGAGGGCAGCGTCGCGGGGTTGCGTGACAGCGAGACGCTGACCGGGCGGCACCTGGACGACCGCGCCGCGCTGAAGCCGGCGGTGCGGACGGCGTCGGGGGCGCTGGAGGTGCGCGGTGCCGACACCCACAACTTGCAGGACGTCGATGTCGACATACCGCTTGGGGTGCTGGTCGTCGTCACCGGGGTGGCGGGCTCGGGCAAGAGCTCGTTGATCGACGGCTCGGTCTCCGGGCGGGACGGGGTAGTGACGGTTGACCAGGCCGCGATCCGCGGCTCGCGGCGGAGCAACCCGGCGACCTACACGAAGCTGCTCGACCCGATCCGCAAAGCGTTCGCCAAAGCCAACGGCGTGAAACCGGGGCTGTTCAGCGCCAATTCCGAAGGCGCCTGCCCCAACTGCAACGGCGCCGGCGTCATCTACACCGACCTGGCGATGATGGCCGGGGTTGCCACCACCTGTGAGGAGTGCGAGGGAAGGCGGTTCCAGGCCGAGGTGCTCGAGTACAAGTTCGGCGGCCGCGACATCAGCGAGGTGCTGGCGATGTCGGTCGCCGAGGCGGAGGAGTTCTTCGGCGACGGCAAGGCGCAGATCCCGGCCGCTCACAAGATCCTGCAACGGCTCGCCGACGTCGGCCTCGGTTACCTCGGCATCGGCCAGCCGCTGACTACGCTCTCCGGCGGAGAGCGGCAACGGCTGAAGCTGGCCACCCAGATGGGAGAGAAGGGCGGCGTCTACGTCCTCGACGAGCCGACCACCGGCCTCCACCTTGCCGACGTCGAGCAGCTACTTGGCCTTCTCGACCGGCTGGTCGACTCCGGCAAGTCGGTGATCGTGATCGAGCACCACCAAGCGGTGATGGCGCACGCCGACTGGATCATCGACCTCGGTCCCGGCGCCGGCCACGACGGCGGCCAGATCGTCTTCGAGGGCACCCCGGCCGACCTCGTCGCCGCCCGCTCCACCCTCACCGGCGAGCACTTGGCGGACTACGTCGGCGGCTGAGCTTCAGGCTCGGATCACGTCGACCTCCTCGAAGGAGGAGAAGTCGGCGTCCTGGGTAAGGACCGCGGCGCCGTGGTGCATCGCGGTCGCAGCGATCCAGGTGTCGTGGCGGCGGAGGCGGCGGCCTCGTTCGCGCTGGGTTGCGGCGATGCGGGCGAAGCAGCTTGCGATCTCGGCTCGGACCGGAAGGAGGGGGTAGATGGATTGCACACGGGAGAGGGTGGAAAGGCGGCGGGCGCGTGCGTCGGCATCGGTGGCCCGTAGAACCCCCAGCTCCAACTCCGCAATGGTGATTACTGAGACGGCAATCTTGTCGGGCAGCTCTCCGAGGTCGCGGCCGGTCTCCTGGGCGATGAAGATCGAAGTGTCGGCGATCGCTTTGCTCATTCGTCGAGCTCGGCTCCGCGGACGTCCGCGAGATCGTCAAGCAGGTCGGGGTCGGCAGGCGCCTCTCGCACGATGCGCCGCAACTCGGAGGAAGCGACCCAGGGGTCGCGCCGCTCAACATGGGGAAGGATGTCGGCGACGGGTCGCCGGTTGACGGTCAGCGTCAGCTTCTCGCCGGATTCCAGGTCGGCGACGACCCTGGCGGTCGAGTTGCGTAGCTCGCGAATGGATACCTCTCTGGCCATGTGCACGACTGTAGCACCAGATGCTACGGGCTAGCCGTGAGTTGGCCGCAGCCGAACATAGGATCGCCGCGTGGACAGCCGTAAGAAGCGCATCCTCGTCGCGATCTCGGTCCCGCTGATCATGGTCGGGATCGACGGGACGATCCTCAACGTCGCCCTGCCGACGATCGCCACCGATCTCGACACCACCTCCTCGGAGCTGGTCTGGATCAACTCCGCCTACATCATCATGTTCGGCTCGACGATCCTGCTCTCGGCCTCGATCGGCGACAAGTTCGGCCGCAAGCGGATTCTGCAAGTCGGGATGGCGGTGTTCATCCTCGGCTCGGCGTTGTCGGGGCTCTCCGACGCGATGGACAGCGCCACCTTCCTGATCTTCGCGCGGGCGATCCAGGGACTGGGGGCGGGGGCGATCCCACCGTCGACCCTCTCGCTGATTCGCTCGACCTTCAGCGATGAGAAAGAGCGAGCGCGGGCGATCGGGCTCTGGGCCGGGATGTCGGCGATCGGCCTCGCGGCCGGTCCGATCCTCGGCGGGTTGATCCTCAACTCGACCGATGCCTGGGGCTGGATCTTCTACATCAACGTGCCGATCGTGATCCTCGGCCAGGTGATGATCCGCCGCAGCGTCGAGGAGTCGAAGGACCCGACGGCGCCGCCGATCGACGTGCCCGGCGCGCTGCTTTCGCTCGCCGGCCTCTTCGCCCTCTTCTACGGCCTGATCGAGGGGCCGGTGCAGGGTTGGGACTCGGCCCCGGTCCTGTTCGCCTTCGCTCTCGCCGCGGTCCTGCTCTTCGCCTTCGTCCGCTACGAGCTGGGCGCCAAGTTCCCCGAGCTCGACCCGCGCCTCTTCCTCTCCGCGCCGTTTACCTCGGGGATGCTGGCGATCACCGTTGCCTTCCTTGCCCTGATGGGCCTCGTCTACGAGCTCACGCTCTACCTGCAAACCGTGCGCGATTACTCGCCGCTGAAAGCGGGTCTCGCCCTGGTGCCCTTCGCCGTGGCGCTCCTGATCGTCGCCCCGCTGGCGCCGAAAATTGCCGAACGGCGCGGCGACCGGCGCACGGTGATGGCCGGGATGGCGGTCCTCGCTGCGGGTCTGATCGCCTTCCTCGCCACCAGCACCGACTCCTCCTACCTCGTGGTCCTGGTCGGTCTGCTCCTCGCCGGCGCCGGCGTCTCCCTGGTTCAGCCTCCCGCTTCGGCGGCGATGATGAGCTCGGTCTCGGCCGACAAAGCGGGAATGGCGTCGGGGACCAACGCCGCGATCCGCCAGATCGGCGCCTCCTTCGGGATCGCGGTGATGGGGGGCATCGGCCAGTCGGTCTTCAGCAGCCACCTGACCGACTCAACGGTCTACGAAAAACTGCCCCCCGCCGCGCAGGAAACCGCCGACTCGAGCATCTCCGGAGCGGTCGCGGTGGCCGGTCAGATCGAAGGCAGCGGCGGCGCCCAGTTGCTCGAAGTCGCCTCCACCGGATTCGTCAACGGAATGCACTTGGCGGTGATCGTCGCTGCCGCTTTCGCCGCCCTCGGCTTCGTTCTGGCCGCCAGGTTGATCCCCCGCCAGGCGGAGGTCGAACCCGAGCACCGGCGCCCCGCCGGCGGGGTCTAGAGCGGCGCGAAGTTGACCGCTTGCCTGCACGAGCGCTTTCCGCCGCTCGCCGACAACCTCCCTCATCTCTCGCTGTCCCAGCGGCCGACGCCCGTGCGCGAGCTGCCGGGCCTTGGTATTTGGGTGAAGGAAGACGGCGCCTTCGGCTCGGGTGGCTGGGGCGGCAACAAGGTGCGCAAGCTCGAGTGGCTGATTCCCGATGCCCGGCGCCGCGGCCGGCGCTCGATCCTCACCTTCGGCGGCCTCGGCACCAACTGGGGCCTGGCGACCGCGCTGTATGCCCGCGAACACGGCCTCGAGACCGCGCTGGCGCTGGTCGACCAACCGGTCGACGACCACGTCACCGCCCAGCTTGCCCGGCTCGAGGCCTCGGGTGCGCGCATTTACCGTACCCGCACGAAGGCGCGCACGGTGGCGATGCTGCCGTGGCTCCTCGCCCGCAACGCCCGCGGTGGCCGACCGCCATACCTGCTGCCGGCTGGCGGTTCCTCGCCGGTGGGTGCGCTCGGTTACGTCGAGGCGGCACTCGAGATCGCCGCCCAGGTGGAGGAGGGTTCCTTGCCGGAGCCGGCTCACGTTGTCGTTCCGGTCGGTACCGGCGGGACTGCTGCTGGTCTGGCGCTGGGTTTCCAGCTCGCAGGCCTGCGCACCCGCGTCGTCGGGGTCGTGGTCAACGACCAGCTTCGGCTTGATGCGCCGGTATTCGCCCGCCTTGCACGGCACACTGCCTCATTGCTGGAGCGCCGCGCCGCGCGGCTTCCCTCGCTCAAGATCGAGCCGGGCATGCTCGACCTAACCCGCGACCAGATCGGCGCTGGTTACGGTCACCGGACCGAGGCCGCCAGGCGGGCTTCCGCTCTTGCCGGCGAAGAGCAGCTCCCGCTCGATCCCGTCTACACGGCGAAGGCGATGGCCGGCCTCTTGGCGCTGCGGGCCGAGGGGCACCTCGACGAGCCGGCGCTGTTCATCCATACCGATGGGCCGCGTTAGTGGCCTCCGGCTTTCCACCTCGTTAAGGCTGTCGGCGGCAATCGATCAAATCGCTTAGTGCGTGCGGACGGGTCGAGGAGAGACTGTGTTGGCGAATCCATAGACAGGGGTCGGGAGGAAAGGATCCAGTTAGATGCGATCGAAGGTAATGATGTTGATGGGCCTTGTTGTCCTCGTAGTTGCATGTGCGGCGCCTGCGGCCCAGGCGGAAGTCGTGAGCCTCGAGGCGTCAGAAGGCCAGTTGGAACCCGAATACCCAGTAGAAGCGGAAAGCGTCAGCTTCAAACTCACCACCGGCTGGGGTCCCCTCTACTGCTCCTGGGGACATAGCGGTAGCAAAGGAAGTGAAGGCGACATCAAAACCGTGGTCGCTGAAAACGGGACCGATCCCGCAGTCCTGACCGGGACCTCGGGTGGCGACTTCGGATGCATCCTCAACGGGATGTCCAAATACACCGGGAGCGCGCAGGTAACCGGTCCGATCGAGTTCTCGACCGCGCCTGCCGAATCCCCATGGTCGGGATACCGGGCTGGTGAATTCCCGGTCAAATTCACCCTCAAAATCGGGGCTACGACCTGCACCTGGGCCGGCACCCTTGGGCTTGACGTCCAAGAAGGTGGTTCCTACGCGGGATTCGATGGCAACCTGACGGGTCCCTGCGCGGCTGGCACCGCGTCCGGCGAACTCTATTTCCACCTGCCCAACCTCGACCCGGTCAAATTCCTCTACTTCTAGGAGAAGACCGGCTGCACCACAGCTAGCGATGGTTGGCGGGGCCTTTCGAGGCCCCGCCAATCTTTTCGGATCGGTCAGAATGCGCCTCGTGATGGCGTGCTAGCCGATCTTCGCGGGCCTTGATGAACGGCTCGCTCACCGTCACGGTCTTTTTGCCTGCCGCGATCGCGGTGATCATGTGCAGTCTCGGGCTGACCCTGTCCCGGGATGACTTCCGGCGCGTCCTCACCGCTCCTCGCGGGGTCGCGATCGGGATGCTGAACCTGGCGCTGATCTCGCCACTGTTGGCGGTGGCGATGGCGGAGCTGTTCGATCTGCCGCCGGAGCTGGCGGTCGGCCTCGTCCTGCTCGGGGCATCCCCCGGCGGAATGATGGCCAACATGCTGACGCACCTGTCGCGGGGCGACACGGCGCTCTCGGTGACGATGACGGCGATCAGCAGCGTCGGTGCGCTGATTACGGTGCCGCTCTTCCTCGGTCTCGCCGGCGATCATTTCGGCTCAACCGAGGTCGGCGACGTCAGCATGCTGGGGATCGTCCTTCGCGTCTTCTCGATCACGATCGTCCCGGTGGCGATCGGGATGGAGCTGCGCCGCCGCTATCCGGAGCGGACTGCGGCCTTCTACCCGCGGGTGAAACGGGTCTCGCTGACCCTCTTCGCGCTGGTCGTGATCGGGGCGATCGTCAGCGAGCACGAGAAGGTGTTCGAGAACCTCGCCGACGTTCTCGGCGCCGCCCTCGCCCTCAACCTGGCGGCGATGGGGATCAGCTTCGCGATCTCGAAGCTGGCCCGGCTCGGGGACCCCCAGGCGACCGCGATCTCGCTCGAGCTCGGCATCCACAACTCGGCGCTGGCGATCGCGATCGGCACCTCTGTCAGCGAGGAGCTGGCGATCCCGGCCGCCGTCTACAGCTCCTTCATGCTCTTCACCGGCGGCGGCTTCGCCTGGTTGATGAGCCGGCGGAATCCGGCTCCGAGCCCTGCCTCGGTTTGAGCTACGCCTATTCGAGGGCGAAGGTAGCGGCGACCGTCGCCCTGACGGTCGAGGTGCCCGGCTTGACCGGGGGCGAGGCCTCGCAAGCGGAGCTCTTCGCGCCCCGCTTGCCCACCGAGCTGGGAGAGCACTTGACTGCCGGCGCGTCCGCGGGGACCGGGATCACGTTGCCGCTCTCGGTGATCGTGATCGCGGGCCCGAGGGTGGCGCCGGCCGCGGTGGCCAGCAGCCCCGCCTTCGCCTTCGCTCGTTCGAGTGCCTCGACCAGGGCCGCGTTGTAGGCAGCTTCGCGATCGCCGACGAAGAAGCTCGGCCCCCTGGTGCTCGTCGCCCCCGCGGCGACTCCGGCTGCGACCAGCTCGCCCGCGTTCTCCGGGCGGTGGGTGACGACCGTGACGCTCTCGCTCGCCCGGTAGACGGGGCGCTTGCCGCGCTCGACGCGACGGACCGAGATCGACCCGGTGCTGACGTCGCCCGGGCCGACGCCCGGACTCGATTGAGCGGCGGCGATTACGGCTCGCAGCCGCACCGCGACGATGTGCAGCGCGGCGGCGCGGCCATGTCGCTCCTTGCTGACGGTGAAGCGGACTTCGGCGGTGTCGTTGGGAACTTCCCGTTCGACCGTCGCTTCGACGCTCACCGTGCGGTCCACGGCGAAGGCAGTGGCCGGTGCCGCCAGGGTGGCGGCGAAGGCGAGGAGTAGGACAAGGCGGCGCATCTGGAAGCACGCTACCCGCTGAGTAGTTCGACCGAACGCAGGCGGTTGGGGATCGAGTCGGAGTAGTGGGCGGTGATCAGCTCGTCGGCCCCGGTCTCGTCGGCGAAGCTCTGCAGGTAGCCGGCGACCTGATCCGCCGTGCCGACGGCGGTGTAGGCGAGCATTTCGTCGACCACCTCAGCCTGGGGCGACTGGAGGATGGCGCCGATGTCCTCCTCGCTGAGCTTCTGGCCGCGGCCGAAGAGGGCGCGGGCGCGGATCCGGCGGGCGGCTTCGAGCTGGGTGGCGGCGCTCTCCGCCGTCTCGGCGGCGATCACGCCGACGCCGGCGATTGCGTAGGGCTCGTCCAGCTGAGCCGAGGGTTTGAATCCCTCCCGGTAGACCTTCAGCGCCTCGTGTAGGTAGCGGGGGGCGAAGTGGGAGGCGAAGGCGTAGGGGAGGCCCATCTCGGCCGCCAGTTCGGCACCGAAGAGGGAGGAGCCGAGGAGGTAGAGCGGGACGTTCGTCCCGCGGCCGGGGATCGCCCGCAGTCCCGGCACCGGCCCCTCGTCGCCGAGGTACTTCTGCAGCTCGACCACGTCCTGGGGGAAGCGGGCGCTGGCGGCGGGGTCGCGCCGCAGCGCCCTCCAGGTCTGCTGGTCGGTGCCGGGTGCGCGGCCGAGCCCGAGGTCGATCCTCCCGGGATGCAGCGTCTCCAGCGTCCCGAACTGCTCGGCGATCACCAGCGGCGAGTGGTTCGGCAGCATCACCCCGCCAGCGCCGAGCCGGATCGACTCGGTGTGGGCGGCGATGTGGGCGATCAGGACCGCCGTCGCCGAGGAGGCGATCGAGCTGATGTTGTGGTGCTCGGCGTACCAAATCCGCCGGTAGCCGCCGCGCTCCGCCGCCTTGGCCAGCTCGACGCTTCCCGCGAAGCTCTCGGCGATCGTCTCCTCTCGCCCCACCGCGGCGAGATCGAGGATCGAGAGGGGAACGGAGAGCTTGGTCACGGCCGGGGACGATACGCGTCCGTCCCCGCCAGGAGGTTGAGCGAACCAAAGTCATGTACCGCATTTGACATAGAGGCATCGCGCTCCGTACGATCTACTCGTTGTCTGGGCATGGGGGGACGTTGATGGGAAGAGATCGGAGAGTCGCGTCGAGTGTGCGCTTGGCTGCCGACGGCAGCAACCTTGCCGGGCGCCTGCGGGAGCGGCTTCCGGAGATCGAGCAGGCGATCCTGACTCGGGCCTACGCAGTTTCCGATCCCAGCCTGGCGGGAGATCCCGATTATGTGACCGGATTGCGCACGGCTGTCTCGGCGGCCGTTGGCTACGCCCTCGCGGCGATGGTCAACCGGGGCCGACACGAGGCGATCCCGGCGACCCTGCTCGAACAGGCTCGCCATGCCGCTCGTGCCGGCGTCCCCCTTGACACCGTGCTGCGGCGCTACATCGCCGGATACACGCTGCTCGGCGATTTCATCGTTGAGGAGATCGAGCGGGATGGGTCGCTGCGACCGGTGGATCTGCAGCGGCTGCTCCGTGCCGAGGCTGCATTACTGGACCGGGTCATTACCGCGATCGCCGACGAGTACACCGCCGAGGTGCAGCGCAGAAGCCGTTCGTCGGAGCGGCGGCGGGTCGAAGCGGTGGAGAAGTTGCTCGACAGCGAGTTGGTCGACACCACGCCGCTTGATTACGACCTCGACGGCTGGCATATCGCCGCCCTGGTTTCGGGCCCGGCGGCCGAGCCGGCGCTGCGTCAGCTGGCCCGAGATCTCGATCGCCGGCTGCTTCTTATTTCCCACGACGAGACAACGACGTGGGCGTGGTTTGGCGGCCGTCGACGGATCGAATGCTCCGACCTCGCCCGCCGGGCCGAGCGGACCTGGCCCGACGGGCCTTTCCTGGTGCTCGGCGAGCCCGGTCAGGGACTGTCGGGATGGCGCCTCACCCACCAGCAGGCGGCAGCGGCACTACCGGTCGCGCTCCGGCGCTCGAGCAAGGTGGTCCGCTACGCGGACGTCGGCCTGCTCGCCTCGGCGCTTCAGGACGAGGTCCTGGTTCGGTCCTTGAAGCACCTCTACCTCGAGCCGCTGGCCGAAGAGCGCGACGGAGGCGAGACCCTGAGGGAGACCCTGCGCGCTTACTTCGCGGCAGAAGGAAACGTGTCATCTGCCGCTGCGGCCCTGGGTGTCACCCGCCAGACCGTGACGAACAGGTTGCGGGTCGCCGAGGCGCGAATCGGCCGGGGTGTTGACACCTGCGGCGCGGAGTTGCGAGCCGCGCTCGGGCTGCAGCGGCTCGGCGCCGCCGCCGGCGGTCGGCCAGCGTCGTTCTGAGCAAGCCAGTGGGTACGTAGTGCTACGACCGAAGGCGCGCCGGGACCCCGATCACGGTGGTCCCGGCGGCGACGTTGCGGGTGACGACTGAGCCGGCGGCGACGACGGCGTCGCGGCCAATGACGACGTCGGGGAGGAAGGTGGCGCCGGCGCCGATCCTGGCGCCGTTTTCGATCCTGATCCCGGGGGAGTCGGGGTCGACCCCGCTGGCGCCGATCGAGTTGTCGTTGGTCAGCATCGCCCCGGCGGCGATGAAGACGCCCTTGCCGATGACCGTCTTGGCGACGATGTTGGAGCCGTACATGATCACGGCGCCGTCTTCGACCGTGACGTCCTGATCGATGCCGTTCATGCGGCCGACGACGCAGTGGTTACCAATCACGGTTCGCTCACGGATCGAGGCGTGGTCACCGACCAGGGTGTCGTCGCCGATCTCGACGTCGTAATAGATGGCGACGTGAGCGCCGATCGCGCAGCCGGCGCCGATCCGCAGCCGTTCGCTGTAGGTCGGCTTGCGCTTGACGGTGCCGGTTGCCCGCGGCCGCCGGCCGATCACACAGCCGTACTGGATCTCGGTCCCGGCGCCGATCTCGACCCCGGCGTCGATCAGCGAGTGGGGGAAGATCGTCGCCCCGTCGCCGATTACGGCCCCAGGGCGGACGATCGAGAACTCGCCGATCGTCACTCCCTCGCCGATCGCATCGGTCTCGACCACGGCGGTGGAGTGAATTCCAGGCATTGACTTTGGTGGGCGCCCTGTCCAACGGGGCGGCCCGATCGTAACGGTCCACTAGGGTCAGTTGAGGCCGATGGGAGTCGAGGAATGCAAGCCAATCGAGCTGCCGGTGGCGGCGGACCCGCAAGGGAATCTTGCCTTCGCCGAAGGTGGCGCCCACGTTCCCTTTCCGATAGCGAGGGTTTTCCATGTCTACGGCATCCCCACGGGTGCCGCGCGGGGCGGGCACTCCCACCTCACCCTCGAGCAGGCCGTGTTTTGCGTCAGCGGCGCCTTGGAGATCGCCGTCGACGACGGTGAGCAGCGCCGCACCTTCGCGCTGGACGACCCTCGCCAGGGCCTCTATTTGCCGCCGCTGGTCTGGCACGACATCGGCGGCTTCGCCCCCGGCACCGTCTATCTCGTTCTCGCCTCGGCGGAGTTCGACGAGCGGGACTACATCCGCGACCGCGACGAGTTCCTGCGCACGGTTCGCGCTGCCCGAGCCGACGCACCAAACCCGACTTAATCCAGAGCGGGGAGGTCGCCTTCCTCCCACTCCTGGGCCGAGCGCCGGCGCCACTCGTTCTTGTCGACGACGATCTCGTCGATCATCCCGATCCGCACGCCGGCGCGGATCATCCGCCGGCACTTGGACCAGTCGCTGGGCTCGTCGTAGATCGCGTCGGATAGCTCCGATTCGAAAAAGCGCAACCCGGAGTGGTAGAGGGTGGATTGCATTCCCCACTGACCCAGGCGGGGCGGAAACTCACCAAGCGTCAGCGGCTCTCCCTCGGCGAAGTGGACCAACTGCTTGCCGTAGCACTGCTCCCACTGATGCTCCTGCGCCGCCGTCAGCAGGTCGCGGGTGTGGCTGGGGCGGATCGCGTCGTCGTCGCCGAGGGTGGCGATCCAGCGTCCGCGTGCGATCGCCAGCGCATCGTTGAAGGGCGGGCCGCCGATCCCGAACCAGCGCTTCGAGGGGTCCTCCGGGTAGGGACCGCGGATCGTCCGGTTAATGAAGACGAGCCGCGGGTCGTCGAGCTCAGCGATCGCCGCCGCGGTCTCCGGCGGCGCCCAGTCGCCGGAGACGATCACCTCGAGGTTCGAGTACTCCTGGCCGAGGATCGAGGGCAGGGCGACGTCGCGCAGGGTCTCGTAAGAGGTGTAGGTGGGGACGATGAAGGTGACCAGCGGTTCGGGTTCGGTGAAAGCCAGGCCGTACTCCTCGCTGCGGCGCAGCTGATGGAGCCGGCGGCGGTTGGCGGGCTCTTCGTCGTAGGCGTGGCGGCCGATCTCGGCGGCGCGCTGGGAGTCGCTTTCGACTTTCGAGAGCCGGACCCGCAGCTCGCCGATTTCGCCGCTCACCGCCGTATGCATCTGGATCACCGCGGCGCGCAGATCGCCGACCGCGACCTGAAGCTCGAGCAGCCGCTCGTGGACGTCGGTATGCAGCTTCGACCGCAGTTGCTGGGCAAGGTTGCGGGCGCGACCTCGGGCTCGATCTGACGCGGACATCGTGCGCCTGATGCTACGCGGAGGAGGGGGAGGGCAAGGTCTCCTGGACCGCTTTGGCCACGCGCTCGCAGGCCGCCGGGTCGAGCTGGGGATAGAGCGGCAGGCTGAGGGCGCCGGCGGCGAGGCGGTCGGCGACCGGGAAGCTGCCCGCGGGCCATTCCTCGCGGTAGGGACCGGCGCGATGCGGCAGCACCGGGTAGTGGACGAGGGTGCCGATCCCGCGCTCGGCGAGGGCGCTGGCGCAGGCCTCGCGGTCGGGGTGGTCGATCACCAGCAGGTGCCAGACGGGGTCGGCCCAGTCGGGCGGGCTCGGCAGCGCGATCGCATCGTGGCCGCGGAGAGCGTCGTAGTAGATCCCCGCCAGGTCCGCCCGGGCCCGGTTCCACCCGTCGAGCCGGGGCAGCATTACCCGTAGCGCCGCGGCCTGGATCTCACTCAGGCGCGAGTTGACCCCCGCTTCCTCGATCTCGTAGCGGTCCCGCATCCCGAAGTTGCGCAGCCGGCGCACCCGCTCGGCAAGTTCGTCGTCGTCGGTGGTGACGGCGCCGCCGTCGGCGATCCCGCCCAGGTTCTTGGTCGGGTAGAAGGAGAAGGCGCCGGCCCGGCCGATGCCGCCGACCCGCCGCTCGCGGTGCCGGGCCCCGTGGGCCTGGGCGGCGTCCTCGATCACCAGCAGGCCGTGGTTGGCGGCGATCGCTCCGATCGCATCCATATCCGCCGGCTCCCCCCGCAGGTGGACGGGGACGATCGCCGCGGTGCGCTCGCCGATCGCCGCCTCGATCAGCTCCGGGTTGATGTTGTAGGTCGACTCGACCACGTCGACGCCAACCGGGCGGGCGCCGGTCCGCGAGACCGCCAGCCAGGTCGCGATCCAGGTGTAGGCGGGGACGATCACCTCGTCGCCCGGCCCGACCCCGGCGGCGCGTAGGGCGAGCTCGATCGCGCTCACCCCGCTGGCGACGCCCACGCAGTGCCGCGTCCCGCAGTAGGCGGCGAACTCGCGCTCGAACGCCTCCAGCTCGGGCCCCAGCAAGTACCAGCCGGACCCAAGTACCCGCGCCGTCGCCGCCCCCAGCTCGCCGCCGAGCTCCTGCTGCAGCGCGCGGAGGTCAAGGTAGGGGACGGCGTCGGTCACGGTCAGTCGTAGTGCTTGATCATCCGCACGTTCAGGAACAACATGATTGCCCCGAGCACGGCGACCACGGCGAAGCCGGGGAGGACCTTGCTCCAGTCCAGGTCGGTGAGGATCAGCGAACGCAGCGCCTCCATCAGGTAGGTGACCGGGTTGATCGTCGCGGCAACCTCCATCGGCCTCGCCAGCATGTCCCGGGGGACGAAGTTGGGGGTGAGGAAGAGGAGAGGGAAGAAGATCAGTCCCCCCGAGTTGGTTGCCGCTGCGCTGCGGGTTTTCAGCGCGATCAGCTGCATGAACCCCGCGTAGACGATGCCCCAGAGGGTGCTAAGCGCGATCAGCAGGATGAATCCCAGCGGACCGCTAGCGATCGTGATCCCGAAGGGGAGGGCGAGGAGGACGATCACCGAGGAGAGCAGGATCCCCTTCGCTCCCTCCGCCACCAGCCGCCCGAGCACGATCGAGTAGCGCGGGATCGGCATCGCCCGCAGCTTGTCGAAGTAGCCGCCCTCGATTTCCTCGACCAGGAAGAGGGCTGCCATCCCGAAGGAGGCCGCCAGTAACAGCGTGATCGGCAGCTGGAAGGCGCCGTATCCCTGGCCCTCGAGGAATCCGGTCGAGCTCGAGGGGAAGACCTCGGCCGCCTGGCCAGTGTTGACAACGAGGAAGAAGATCGGGATGAACATCGTCATGAAGAGGGCGTCCGGCTGGCGGATCGCCTCCCGCAGCGAGCGCTTCCCGAGGATCAGCGTGGCGCTCATACGCCCACCTCCTGGACCTCGTCGGCGGCTCGGTCGCGGCTGCGGCCGGTGGCGTCGAGGAAGACGTCGTCGAGCGAGACCTCCTCGCCGCCGCGGCGCTCGCTCAGCTCCGCCTTCAGCGCGGTCGGGGTGCCTTCGCGGACGATGCGACCGTCGTCGATGATCGCCAGGCGGTCGCAGAGCTGGTCGGCCTCCTCCAGGTACTGGGTGGTGAGGAAGACGGTCGTGCCCTGGCCGTTGATCCGCCGCACCTCCTCCCAGATCGTCAGCCGGCTGGCCGGGTCGAGCCCGGTCGTCGGCTCGTCGAGGAAGAGCACTTCGGGCTCGTGGACGAGCGCCGCGGCGAGGTCGAGCCGGCGCTGCATGCCGCCTGAGTAGCCCTTGATCTGGCGGTCGGCTGCGTCCTCAAGTTCGACCAGGTCGAGCAGCTCCTGCGTCCGCGCCACCGCCTCGGCCTGGCTGAATCCGTAGAGGCGACCGTGCAGGGTCAAGAGCTCGCGGCCGGTCTGGCGCGGGTCGAGCCCGGCCTCCTGCAGGGCGACGCCGATCCGCCGCCGCACCGCGTCCGGATCGGAGGCGACGTCGGTCCCCATTACTTCCGCCGTCCCGGCGGTGATCGTCAACAACGTCGTCAGCATCCGCACGGTCGTCGACTTGCCAGCGCCGTTGGGGCCGAGGAAGCCGAAGATCTCCCCGGTTTGGACTTCGAGGTCGACGCCGCGGACGGCCTCCACCGCTTCGTCCTTCGCGTCGTAGTGCTTGACGAGACCCGTGGCCTTAACGGCCGGCCCCCTCTGTTCCTGCATCGCCACTCCTCTGTCGTTGGGCTTTCGACTGGTTAGACCGCGACGGGCGCCCGAACTCATCGCTGGCGGCGAATCTAGCGATCCCGCCACCCGCTCTTCTTTAATTCCTTTGACATATTCGATTGGTCGCCTATAGTTGGCCCGGAAGTACTACCGGGTACCGAAAGGGATAAAGGGATCGTCGCCAATGCCACTTGCTGAGCTGATCGACCAGAAGCCGCGGGCCGGTAGCCATGTGCTGTCGCTGTTCATCTCGCCGCTTAGCGCCTCGATCATCCGGGCGCTTGCCGAGGGGCCAATGCGCCTCGCCGAGCTCCACGAGCGAACGGGTTGGCCGGCTGAGTCGACGCTGAGGGCTCGGATCGCCGACCTGCAGGAGCTGGAGGCGATCGAGAAACGGGATCTCCCCGGGATGCCGCGGAAGGTCGTGATCTGCCTGACCCCGATGGGTGATGAACTGCGGCAGGTCGCTGACCTGCTCGAGCGCTGGCTGTCGCGGGCGCCGCAGACGCCGATCGAGCTCGGCACCACGCCGGCCAAGGGCGCGATCAAGGCACTCGCCGGAGGCTGGGGCTCAACCATTCTTCGCGTGCTCGCCGCGCAGCCCCTCTCCCTCACCGAGCTCGATATTGCGATCCCCGATCAGAGCTACCCGGTGCTGGAGCGACGGCTGTCAATCATGCGCGCCACCGGCCAAGTCGCCGTTCTGCCAGCGGAAGGCAGGAACAAGCCCTACGTCGTTACCGAGTGGGTGCGACAGGCAGTGGCGCCCCTGGTTTGGGCCGGGCGCTGCGAGCGCCGCTACATGAACGAGGTCGCGTCGCCAGTCACCCACGTCGAGGTCGAGGCAGCGTTCCTGCTGGCGATGCCCCAGATTCGGTTGCCCGCCTCAGCCGACGGTGCCTGCGTTCTCGGCGTCGGTACGCAGCCAAGGGAAGGCGACGAAGAGGGCCGCAGCATCGCCGGCGTCGAAGTCCTGATCGACCGCGGCAAGCTCATTAGCTGCACTCCCGAGCTCACCACGAACCCGCCAACCTGGGCGATCGGAACGGTTGACAGCTGGCTCCACGCAGTCACCGAGGGAGAATCGAATGGTCTCCACCTAGGCGGCCGCAACCCCAAACTTGCCCAATCTCTAATCGAAGGACTAGCCGATGCCCTCCGCGCCTAATACTCCTCAAAAAACCAGGATGTTTTTGCTCAACATCTTTCAACGTGGTATTGATCCCCGACCATGAGCAAGCGACTTCTGGCAATGGCAACCGCGGCACTGGCCGCAATGGCAATCGCAACCGGCTGCGGTAGCGACAGCGACGGTGAAACCACCGAAACCATCACCAAGGCGGCGTACGTCAAACAGGCCGACGCGATCTGCCTCAAGTTCAACGAAGACACGTCAGCCAAGTTCCAGGCCCTCAACCAGCAGGGTTCGCCTCCAAGTGTCGCCGAACAGCGCGCGATGACTAGGAAGGTCTACCTCGGCAACCTTCAAAGGCGACTGGATGGGATGAAAGCCCTTCCTCTGCCGGAAGAGGAAGAAGAAGAGATTGTCGCCCTTCTCACGGCTACCCAAAAAGGCATACGCGAAGCGCTGTCGCAAGATGCGATCGCATACACCAGTACCTATGAACACTTCTCAAAGGCGAACAAGCTCGCCCAGGGCCTAGGCTTCAAATACTGCTATGAGGTATAAGCGAGCACCTCGCAGGCAGCGATTAAGATCCTTGATCCTAAGTGCTCGTGGTGTTGACATCCTGGAAGCTGCAGGCCGAAATTAGCCAACCCTCAGTGAGAAGTCTTCTACTCGCGATGGTTCTTGGAGTTTCATGCAGACAGGAGTATTGAGTGTAGGCGTATGACCCACCACATAAAGGAGATAATGCGTCTAATGGATCGAATTGGGCTCGCTAGCGTGGCCTTCACTGTTATCGCCCTAATGGCTCCTGCAACTGCTCCCGCAACTGCAACATGGACGACAGGCAGTGCGCGCATTGGAGGCCCCGAGAGTCCAACGACAGTTGGTCTTCATGGGGAACTGCGATCAACGATCAACGGCTTCTCGACGGGACCTGCGAAAGTCGACGGACACGGCAACCTATGGAACGGCATAGCAATGGGTGAGGGTGAAATAACCAGCTTCACTTTCACAGGCGAGCTTCCCGCTACCCCGGGTCTACCTGAAAGCTGTAAAGCAACAGGCACAGCTGCTGTAGATCCACCTTGGAAACTTACACTCACAACAGATATTCTTGACGATCTTACTGCGCACTTTACCTACCACTATAATGCCGTATGTCAAGCACTTGGCTTCCCGGCTATGGCCACAATAAAAGGGGTAGCTACAGCCGAAATGGCGGGGAACTGTCTGCAGTTCAGTAACTCCGGTGATTTAACAACGGGGTTCAACGTGCCGGTGACTCTGAACGGACAAATATGCCTTACAGATTTGGACGAAGAAGGCGAACCCACTGAAGAAGTGATGGGAATCGAAGAATAAAACCTTCTGCTGTCGATCAGCCAATAGAGCCACCGAGGTCAAAAGTGGCTCTGTTGGCTGGTCTGACTACGTTGTTCGGTTCTAAAGCTTGGCCTAAGGTCCGAAGCCAGTCTGGGCCGAACAGAATCCTCGCTTACGCTCTGAGCGCCCAGAAAAGAAACGCATTGTGGTTGAACGGTCACCAGTCCTATGTTCGAGAAACTATGGGACAGGACCAATTCTCCATTAGACAGTGTCCTGCGAGCTTACGTGCTCACCACTTTAGCATCCAGTGGTTTCCAGGCAAATGTCGAACAGATTCAAACCCGTGCTCAAGTTCGCACGAGATTCGTTGACTGGCTCCTTTCGTGCGGTTATCACTGTGTCTGTTCATGCAATGGAGACAGAGCGGCAAAACGCGCTGACTCGTTGCAAATCATCACCGGTGGCAACGGAGTCCCGGTGGGAACATCCACAGGAGAAGGAGTACTGAAATGACGATCAAGAAGATCGTGCTGCTTACCAGCATGGCCCTTGCGCTGGTTGCCTTCGCGGCTCCCGCGGCGCAAGCTGAAAATACAACATGGTATACAGACGACACTGAGATTGGTGACATCTCGGAACCTCAGACAGTTGAGGTCCATGGTGAATTGTCTTCAACCCTTGGGTTCAAAACGGGTCCGGCCGTTGTTCATGGTCACGGAGACATTTGGAACGATCCCGAAACCAACATGGGCGAGGGTGAAATCACTGAATTTGAAATTACAGGTGAGCTCTCAGTTGGTCCGGGATTGCCGGAAACCTGCAAAGCGACAGGTACAGCAGACAACCTAGGCTGGCCAATCACAGCGACAACAAATGTCGTTGATATTGAAGCTGCATTTGAAAATCACTACAACGCTGTGTGTCAGGCCCTTGGTTTCCCGAAATCAGTTACAGCCAGTGGTATCGCCACAGGTGTGGCGGAAGGTAATTGTCTGAATTTCGTGAATGCGGGCGATTTGGAAACGGCTGCTGGAGGCAAAGTGCTCCTCAACGGCCAAGTCTGCATCACAGATGTGGATGCCAATGGGGATACAACGGATGGCGTGATCACTCTCGGACCGCACACACCATAGATCGGTCGGAGTTGGTTGTAAATGGGGGGCCGCTCGTAATGGGCGGTCCCCTTTGCTGGTCGAGTGACGGGCAGTCAGGGACAGTAAAGTAATGGGGCTTGCATTATGTAAAATAGGTCCATTCCTTGACAGAGACTGTTGGGTTCCTATAGGGTGCTTGGCGCACACTCGGCGGGGGCCGGGGCGAGATTCAAACTAGGGAATGACAGGCAGGCGATCCTCGTGGATGGAGGCTCCTGTCGGATAAGGAGAAACTGATGGTGCCAGGGGTGAACGAATCTGCAGTCATTCGACATGGGGTCCTTCTGGGAACGACTCTTTTCGTCCTCGCCCTTCTGTCCCTTATGGGCATTGCTGCGACCTCAGCCCAGGCAGACCCCATGGGCGTGACTGGATTCTTTGGCAACCCCAGTTCGACCGGCGAAACGACTGGCGGCCGGTTTTCCACCACCCCATCTGGGGCGGCGGTAAACGACACTGCTGTCGCGGACGCAACTGGCGCCGACGGCAACGTTTATGTGGTAGATCGTGGTAACAACAGGGTGGAGCGGTTCGACGCCTCTGGGGGATTCATCAGTGCGTGGGGGGCCGACGTCGTGATATCTGGTGGCGCCGGGGACACCAGTGAGAAACAGACCCTGACGATTGCCGGCGGTGCTACGGGCGGAAGTTTTACGCTTGGATTTGGGGCGACTGCTCCAACGACCACGGGACCGATCGCGTTTGGCGCAAATGCGGCTGAAGTAAAAAGCGCGCTTGAGCAGTTGGGCGACATTGGCCCAGGTAACATTGCGGTAAGTGGTGCCCCTGGCGGCCCCTATGCGATCGAGTTTGTTGCTTCAAAAGCGTCGGTAAATCTGGCGACGATTACGGCCAACTCTGCCGGTCTTACTCCCGCTGGCACGGCGACGGTAGCGACGGTCCAAGACGGGGCGTCACACGAGATCTGCACCAATGCCGCTGAGTGCAAAGCGGGGGCTGCGACTCCCACTACCGGGGGTACGTTAAGCAACCCGCAAGGCATCGCTATCAACCAAGTGACCGGCCATCTCTACGTCAGTAACGCGACCCTGCGCCGCATCGACGAGTTCACCGCCTCGGGGGTATTTGTCAAGGCCTGGGGCTCAGATGTTGCCATCTCTGGTTCTGAACAGGCAGAGGAGGAGCAGACGCTAGCTGTCAACGCCACCGCAGGTCAGTACAAATTGAACTTCGGTGCCGGTGGGGCGGGGGTTTCCCAGACGGCTGACATCGACTGGAACGCAGCTGCGAGCACGGTCCAGTCAGCGCTGGAAAGCATCACGAACATTGGACCGGGCAACGTCACGGTAAGCGGCGGTCCGGGTGGAGAAGGAGGCATCACTCCTTATCTAATTGCATTCACCGGTAACCTTGCAAATGCGAATCAGGCGGCTATCACTACTGCCGCCGGCTCTGTCCCACTCAGCGGAGGCGCCGCGACCGCGACCATCCTGACCAGAATCGAAGGCGGGACCGGTTTCGAGATATGTGCCGTCCTCACCAATTGCAAGGCGGGCGTCGCTGGTTCGATCTCGTTCAGCACGAATATGAGCTACCCGGCAGTGGTGCCAGCTGGTGCCCCCGGCGCTGGCAATGTGATCGTCGGCGACTCTGGCAAGAGAGTCTCGGAGTTCACCTCTGCTGGTCTGTTTGTCCGTTCCTGGGGCTGGAACGTGGTTAGCGCCGGAGTCGACAACACGGTGGGCAATCAGTTTGAGCTGTGTCGAGCGGCGATGGTCAACGTATGCAAAGAAGGAACTAATCCGGCAACGACTGGGACTGGTCTCGGTCAGTTCGGCGGGGCTGCAACGGCAACGCCCGCTCGTATAGCGGTCGACGGGGCTGGCTCGATCTACGTGCTCGAGAGCGCGGCACCGAACTTCCGCCTGCAGAAGTTCACGCCCTCTGGAGGGACCCTTGTTCCCACGCTCTATTGCCCGACTATCGGCGGTTCGGAAACTGCTTGTGGAACCGCTGTCGGCAACACCCCCACCGACGTTGTCACTGATTCTTCAACTGGGCACCTCTTCATCGTCAAAGCATTCGAAGCCGGCGCCGGCACTCCAGCCGCCGTCGCAGCTGAGCGGCGAATACTGGAGTTCGACGCCGTCGGCTTGGTCGAGACGCATCTTGTCGGCTCTAGTGTGAGCTCGATCAATGGGCTGGCTGTGCCAACGGGTGCCACCTCGGCTTACGCGACTACCTCGACCCCTAAAGCTGGCGTCTTTGTGCTCGGCCCCCCGGTCCCGCCGACGGTGCTCATTCAGCCAAGCACTGCGATTACCTCTGATTCCGCCATGCTGCACGGGACCGTCAATCCCAATGGTGGCGGTCCGATCCACACCACTTATCGCTTTGAGCTCTCAACTGACGGTGGCGCAAACTGGACCAGGGTGACGAGCCCCCCAGATCCTGAGGTGCCCGGCGGCGGCAATGGTGAAGCCGCCGAACCGGTTAATCAGCTTGCCACCGGGCTTGAACCCAACCAGGACTACAAAGTACGGCTGGTCGCGGTCAAGGCGGGGAGCCCCACTCCGTCGACTGGGAACGCCGGGGACTTCATGACCGATCCTGGCCCACCCGTGGTCGAGACCTTTGCAGCGTTTTGGGATGCCGCGGCCGAAGAGTTGGTGTTGCGTGGATCGGTCAATCCCAGTAATAGCGTCACCACTTATTACTTCGAGTATGGAACTAGTCCTTGTTCGGCCAATCCATGCACTAGCGTCCCGATTGGACAGGATGAAGTCGCCGGATCAGGGGGTGCGCCGATCCCGCAGACCCAAAGGGTCGCTGGGCTGACGGGAAATACCACGTACTACTACCGTCTGGTCGCTGACAATGGGGTAGAGGTTGGCCCAGGGGTGACTGAGGTGGAGGGAGTGGAGTTGACGATCAAGACCCCACCCATCTCGCCCTGCCCAAATGCTCAATTCCGGGAAGGTACCTCTGGTGCACTGCCGGAATGCCGCGCCTACGAGTGGGTCTCGAACGGCAATGGATGGGGTGTGGGGGCAAACACCCTCAGCCCTCTGATTGCCGATGACGGCGACCGGGCCCAATTCATCGCCCAAGCCTTCGGGCAGCCTAACAGTGTGCCAGGTCCAAACAATCCTTACACCGCGGTACGGGGCGCCGATGGCTGGAGTGTTAGGTCTGTCTCCCCTCCGCCCGAGTTCGCCTTCGGCACTTCTTCTGGGTTGGGCTCGACGACCTCCTCCGATCTCGGCACCATGCTGTGGGCCGAAAGCACCTTGGGTCAGCGTCAGCGTGGTGAAGTGAAGTGGGGACTCATCGGCCTCGACGGGAAAAGCGCTCCGGCAGCCCCCTTGATGACCCCAGTGCAGCACAGTGGCATCAACGAAGATAGAGCTCTCAACTACGTTCAGATTGGGGTCAGCTCGAACCTATCGACCTTCGCCTTTATCGGACAGAATGAAGACGCGAATAGTGGGTTCAAGTTCCTTCCCGACGAGCCACTGCTACGAGGTTCTCGTTCTAACCTGTACATGGTCACGGGAGCCGGTGGCTCCAAACCGACGCTCGAAATTGCCAATCGCGCCGACGGTGCGGCCGGTGCCGTGATCGGCGGAGTGTGTGGTGCTGGATTGGGAAGCTTCGTTGGGAATTCTTCAAATATTGGATCCGCCAAAGCGGCCAACGCAATCTCTGCGGATGGTTCAGTCGTCTACTTCACGATTCGTCCCGGGTCCCCGACCGAGGGCGTATGCGGGAGCGCATCCGGCGAATCAAGCCTTGCTGGGCCGAAGCGTCTGTTCAAGCGCGAAAACGGTGAGACCACTATCGCCGTCACCACCTCCCAGTGCAGCCCTGCCTGTGGCGGCCCCGAGGGTGATGACGAGTATCGAGGCGCCTCGACTGACGGCTCGGTAACCATCTTCCTCAGCCCTCGGCGCCTGCTCAATGCCGATACGGACAACGGCTCCGACCTCTACGTTTACGACGCTGAGCCTCCGGCTGGTCAGCCCACTCTGGCACTCGCTTCCGGCGGATCGGGGGCAAACGCCATGGAGGTGTTCGGTAGCTCCGCTGATGGCAGCCGTGTCTACTTCACGGCACAGGGAGTCCTCGCCGGGTCAAACGCTCGTGGCGAAAGCCCAATTCAGGGCGCTCACAACCTCTACGTTTACCAGCGTGACGATGCTCATCCCACGGGCCGCACCGCCTTCGTGGCCACCTTGGCGAGCGGTGACTATTCTGCCGCTCCTTCTTATGCTCTACCTCGTTCAGGAGCGGAGCAGGGTAGCTACCTAGTCTTCTACTCCGCTGCGAAGCTGCTAGACGAAGATACTGACGCAAACCGGGACGTCTATCGCTTTGACGACCTGACCGGCGAGCTCCTTTGCTTCTCCTGCATGGGCAATGGTGCTTTCAATCTCAGCCCTGGCGCCCTCGGCTTCCCGCGAACCGAAGCTGGCGAAGGTAAAAGTCAACCGAGCAGCGCGCAACGCGTCCCGCAGGTATCCGCGGACGGCTCCGCAGTGGTGTTTGTGACCGAGGAGAAAATGCTCCCAGATGCTGATGTCAACAGTGTCGCTGATGTGTATCTGTGGAGAGAAGGCTCTCTTAGCCTCGTCAGCGACCCCGGCGGAGTGTCGGCGCTGGGTCTCACCGGCATCTCCAATGCCTCGATTTCCGCTGATGGGAAGAGCATATTCTTCTTTACGAACTCCGCCTTGGTAGGCGGCGACAGCAATAACGGACCTGACCTCTACACGGCGCGAATCGACGGCGGATTCTCCGAGCCGACTCCACCTCCGCATTGCACAAGCAATGCGGAGTGTCAGTCTCCAGAACCGACTCCTCTTCCGCCCGAGGGAAGTGGGAGCAACACGAACCCCAGTTTGGGGAACGTGACGCCGACCCCCCCACCGAAACCGTGTAAAAAAGGCCAGGTCCGTAAGAAAGGCAAATGCGTGAAAAAGCCTACCCATCGGGGGAAACGTGGCAAAGGAGCCGCAAAGAACCGAGCTGGACATAACCGCGGAGGTAACCGATGAAGCGCCGCCCAATAGCCACCCTCGTGGCCCTGGTTGTCGGTCTCATCTGCGGCAAGGCGGCGGGCGTTACCCTGGAACGACGTCTCGGAAAGCATTTTGCGCACAACGTCCCTGCCGGATCAGTCAACAACGTGAACGTTTTTGTCGAAACCGATACCGCGGTGGTCGCTGGCGATAACTATGGTCTTGGTCGGTATGACATCCGGGCTAGTAGTAATGCCTCCGAGGCAGCGCCGAGGCGAGCCGGCAAGGCAGGAGGTCGGAAAGGAATCGTCCGTAATCGAAAAGGCAACGGAAAACGCCAACTAACGGTGACCTTTGCGATTCTCGCTCTCGGCCTCGTATTTACCGCCAGCGCATCGGGAGCGCCCAGCTTTAGCTTCACTGAAGCCAAACACCTAGAGTCGATAACCAATCGCGGCGACGAGGTGGTTAGCTACTCAGTTAAGGTCAAAAACACCGGCAACGCCGCAACTACTGCGCCGGTAAGCGTTTCCGTCTCGCTTCCGGACGGGGCCACGCTCGCAGCCGGGGGTGAATTTGGGATATCGGCGGTCTGGACCTGCCATCTTGCTGCAGCGCTCTGTACCACCGCTCAGGTGGCTGCAGCGGGGGCAGAGTTGCCGCCGCTGAAGTTGCAAGTCTGGCTGTTCGAGGGGGCGCCCGATCTGTTCAGTGTGAGTTTCTTTGCTTTCGGCGGTGGGGCTGGCTCTGAAGCTGTTGCCACCGACAGTTTCACCTTTGGTCCAGCCCTTCCGTTCGAGATTCTCGACTTCGCTGCTCGATCCGAAGACGGGGCGGGTCTGGACTTCATCGAGGCTGGCGGTCATCCGCCGCTGGCAACTAGTTCCTTCCGGATTCCGGCACGTCGCACGGCGCAGAAAGGAGTTGCCGAAAACCAGTCGGTAGAGCAACTCCGCAATCTTTACTTTGAGTTGCCTGCGGGATTTGTCGGCAACCCGGAGGCGGTACCTACTTGCTCGGTTATACAGGTGCGCGAAAACGCCTGCCCGGAGGCCGCTGTGGTGGGCGGAATCAGTCTCGACCTTGGTGAATTTAAAGAACAGGAGCGGCCAATCTTCCGAGTCGTACCCGAAGGTGGCTTCCCGGCTGCCTTCGCCTTCCGTCCGGTGGCGGACTCGCCGATCACCGTTGTGCTGCGGGCAAGTCTGCGCTCGAACGGCGATTATGGGGTTACTGCCGTGGCGCCGCTGCCACCTCAGCAGCCTGCGGTGGAACGGGTCAGGTTCGCCACCCTGTGCGGCTACGGGGCGGAGATGGAAAACAAAGGACAGGGGGTTGGACTCGTATTCCTGGGATGTAAAGAAGAGGACGAACCCACCGCCAACGAGAGCCCCTTCCTGACCATGCCGACTCGGTGCGGTGGGGCACCCGATGTCACCCGTGCTCACATCGATTCATTCGAGCACACGGGTCTGCAGACGGACGAAGGGTTCCCGCAGCTCTCGGACTCCAACTGGAAGAGCGCGGAAGCCGTTGCTCCTCAGAACACCGGCTGTGAAGCGCTGACTGAAGCTTGGGCAGGAGGTGGGCCTGGCTCGCCGACGTTCGGGTTCAAACCGGACAACACCAAGGCTGCCGCTCCGGTGGGTTATACCGCTCATCTCCACATTCCCCAGGAGGGGCTGCTGGACCCGGACGGGCTGGCGACCTCGCACTTGAAGGACACCACGGTGACCTTGCCGGAGGGTGTGGTCCTGAACCCGGCCGCTGCGGACGGTCTTGAGGCTTGTACCGAGGAGCAGGCTGGATACCTCGGAGACGGCTTTGGCTCTCCGAACCCGATGCGCTTTTCGACCACTTCGGAGGGCTGTCCGCTTAGTTCGAAGATTGGCACCGTCGAGGTCTCGACGCCGATCCTGGACGAAACGCTGGACGGGTCGATCTACCTCGCTGCCCAGAAAGAGAATCCGTTCAACTCGAACTTCGCTACCTACCTGGTGATCGACGACGCGAAAACCGGGATCAAAGCGACCTTGGCCGGCAAGGTGGATCCGAATCTAGTGACCGGCCGGATCACCGCGACCTTCCCGAACAACCCGCAGGTCCCGGTCGAAGACTTGGAGGTCAAGTTCTTCGAGGGCGATCATGCCTCGCTGGTGAACCCGGACGTCTGCTCTGACTACACGACCCAGACGGCGCTGACGCCGTGGTCGGCAGTCGACCCCGACAACCCGACCGCGGCCGAGACGGCGTTCTCGAACGACACGACCGCGGTTGACACGCCGGCGACGGGACAGAGCAACTGCCCGACCAGCAAGGCGGCCCGGCCCTTCGACCTCGGCTTCTCGGCCAGGTCGACGAACCCGATCGCCAGTGCCACCAGTCCCTTCGTCCTGCGGCTGACCCGCCCCGAGGGGAACCAGGAGCTGAACGAGATCTCGGTGACCACGCCCCCGGGCTTCGCTGCCGTCCTCAAGGGCGTCGCGACCTGCTCTGAGGCGGGGATCGCCCAGGCGACGGCGCGCACCGCGACCGGCGACGGCGCGCTTGAGATCGCCTCGCCGTCCTGTTCGGCCTCGAGCCAGATCGGGACGACGACGATCGGTGCCGGTGCCGGTGCCGACCCGTTCTACGTAAAGACCGGCAAGGTCTACCTCACGGGTCCCTACAAGTCGGCCCCGGTCAGCCTCACCTTCATCGTGCCGGCCGTGGCTGGGCCCTTCGACCTCGGGGTGCAGGTGGTTCGCACCGCCCTCTATGTCAACCCGAAGACCGCCCAGGTGACGGCCAAGTCGGACCCGATCCCACAGATCCTCGCGGGGATCCCCCTGCAGGTCCGGGACGTGCGCGTCGAGCTGGACCGGCCGGGTGGGTTCACCCTCAACCCGAGCAACTGCGAAGCGATGAACATCTCGGCGCAGATCACGGGCGGCAGCGGTGCGGTCGCGAATCTCGGCAACCGCTTCCAGGTCGGTGGCTGCGAGAACCTCGGCTTCAAGCCGAATCTGCAGATTAAGGTCACCGGAGGGACCAAGCGCTCCGACTATCAGCGGCTGGAAGCGACGGTCACCGCGCGGCCTGGTGACGCCAATATCGCCAGGGCTGCGGTCACGCTCCCACACGCATTTTTCCTTGCTCAGGAGCACATTCAGACCATCTGTACCCGTGTCCAATTTGCCGCCAAGACCTGCCCTGCGAAATCGGTTTACGGCAGCGCAGAAGCGACTTCGCCACTGCTCGATGGCACGCTCTCGGGGCCGGTCTACCTGCGTAGCTCCGACAATCCGCTGCCGGACCTGGTTGCCGCGCTGAGGGGCCCCGACTCCCAGCCGATTGAAGTTGAGCTGGCCGGGCGGACGGACTCGAAGAACGAGGGTCTCCGCAACACCTTCGACCTCGTTCCGGATGCGCCGGTGAGCGAGTTCAAGCTCAAACTCCGCGGTGGGAAAAAGAGCTTGGTCGTCAACTCGCGCAGCATCTGCGGCGTCAAGCTGCGGGCGACGGTGCGGCTCAACGCGCAGAATGGCCTCACCCGGAACTTCCGCCCCGTGATCAGCAAGCCCAGCTGCAAGAAGAAGAAAGGCAACAAGCAGCGACGTAAGTCTTGATCACGGGCCCACCCGCGGTTAGGGTGGGCTTCGGCGTTGGGGAACGACGAGGGAGAGGCGCCTTGGGGAATCGGCGGCGATCTGCCGGCCGCATAGGGATCGTGTTCTTGCTCTGCGCCGCCTTGGCGGGCTGCGGGTCGGCGGGTGGCTCCGACGATGAGGGCGGGACCCTGCGCGGCACCTACACCGCCTTCCCGGACTATCTCGACCCGTCGCTCGCCTTCAGCCTCGAAGCATCGACGGCGATGGCGGACACCTACATCCCGCTGCTCACCTACAAGCACGAGAGCGGAGAAGCGGGACGGGAACTGATCCCCGGCCTGGCGGAGGATCTGCCGCACATCGACCAAGGCGGCCGCCGCTACACGCTGCAGCTGCGCCCGGGCCTCAAGTACTCGGACGGGACGCCGGTCCGCGCTTCGGACTTCGGTTTCGCGATCGAACGCCTCCTCCGGCTCAACTCGATCGGTTCCTCGTTCTTCATGGGAATTGCCGGGGCGGAAGAGTTCGCCCGCACGAAGCAGGGCGGGATCGCCGGGATCAGCAGCGACGACGAGAGCGGCGAGATCGTCATCAAGCTGCGCGAACCGAGCGGCACCTTCAGTTACGTGCTGGCGCTGCTGCTCGCGACGCCGCTCCCCAAGGACACCCCGATCGAGGACCAGACCGCGAGCCCGCCGCCCGGCACCGGGCCTTACGAGATCACCGCGGTGCGCCCCGGCAAGAGCTGGGAGTACGAGCGCAACCCGACCTGGGCGGCGACCAACGAAGAGAAGCTGCCGCAGTTGCCGAGCGGCCACGTCGACCGGATCGAGTTCGAAGTGCGGTCGAACCCGACGACGCAGGTGGACGAGGTTGAGCGCGGCAAGGTCGACTGGATGAAAAACCCGCCCTCGCCGGATCGCTACGCGGAAATCAAGCAGCGCTACGAGGGAACGCAGTTCCGCGAGGACCCGTCGATCAGCGTCTACTACTTCTGGCTGAACACCCAGGAGCCGCCCTTCGATGACGTCCGGGTCCGGCGCGCCGTCAACTACGCGGTCGACCCCGAGGCACTGGAACGGATCTACGCCGGCACGATTGCTCGCACCCAGCAGGTGCTGCCCTCGCAGATGCCGGGCTACAAGGAGATCGAGCTCTATCCCCGCGATATACAGCGGGCAAAGAAGCTGGTCGCGACGGCCGATCCCAGCGACCGCGAGATCACGGTCTGGACCCTCAACCTGCCGCCGACCAATGAAGCCGGCGAGTACTACCAGCAGGTCCTCACCGACCTCGGCTTTGACGTCACTCTCAAAATCGTCGACGCCTCCAACTACTTCACCGTGATCGGCAACGCCGCCACCCCCAATCTCGACACTGGGTTCGCCAACTGGCTGCTCGACTACCCGCATCCCGACGACTACTTCGGTCCCCAGCTCGCCGGCGAAAGCATCCTCGCCAACGGCAACACCAACTACTCCCGCTTCGACGATCCCGCGATCAACACCAAGATCAGGGAGCTGCGGCGAGAGCAGCTCGGGCCGGACCAGGAACGCGAATACGCCGAGCTCGACCGAGAAGTGATGGAACAGGCGCCGTGGGTCCCGTTCGGAGCCCTCACCCTGGGAACCTTCATCGCCGACAACGTCGACCTGGACGAGGTCGTCGTCAGCCCGATCTTCGGCCAGGACCTGGCCAGCTTCCAGCTCGAATAGGCGGGGCCGGTCGGGGCGCTTAGCCCGCCCCGTACTCGCGGTAGGGGTACCACCATTCCTTGCGCTCGATCCGGCTCTCCATGTGAACGTGCTTGGTCTCCTGGAAGGCCTCGAGGCCCTCGCGGCCCAGCTCGCGGCCGAGGCCGGACTGCTTGAAGCCGCCGAAGGGGCCGGCGTCGTTGTCGGTCAG
>DATDLJ010000053.1:0-23290 GCA_036519395.1 Solirubrobacterales bacterium
GCGTAGCCGCGCACCTCGTGGATGCCGATCGTCGAGATCACTTTCTCGATCCCTTTGCGCAGCGCCGCGCAGAGGTTGGAGACGTCGGACTCGTAGTCCTCGACGCAGATCACCTCGACCATCGTGTACGGGCAGACGCCGTTGGCGCCGAGCCCGAGGGCCAGCATCACGTCGTGGACGTTGCGGATTGCCGCCGAGCGCAGGACCAGGCTGCAGCGCCGCCGCAGGTTGGTTTCGCCGCGCTCGACCTTGAACTGCTTCAGCGCCTGGTCGATCGCCGAGGTCGCCAGGTGCGGATCGAGGTAGCGCCGCTCGGCGTCGTAGACGGTGCGGTCGGTGAGGACCAACAGCTCGCAGCCGTTGCGGACCTTCTTCACCGCCTCCTGCTTGATCCGGTCGATCGCGCCGCGGGTCGTCTCCGACTCGAGCAGGGAGATGTCGACGGCGTCGTTGCGGCCGGCGAACTCCTCCCAGAGATCCTCGAGCAGGTAGGTGTCGTGCTCGCGGGCGATCCCGCGGTAGGTCTTGTCGGAGAGCGGCGCCAGCCCGTGGTGGCCGCCGAGGATCACTGGGAACCCGGTTTCGACCGTGCCGGTGTCCTCGCCGGCGTTGTCGAGCGAGGGGCGCCGCCCGAACAGCGCCCGGGTCGAGAAGTGCTCCATCTCGCGTTCGCGGTCGATCGCCGGGTTGGTGACGACGGCGACCGTCTCCTTGAAGTAGTCGGCGAGGTTCTGGCGCTCGGGCGAGAGCGCCGCCAGCGGTCCGTCATAGCCGAGCGAGCCAACCGGCTCGGCCCCGTTGGAGGCCATTTGCTGAACCAGTTTGACGTCGTCGCGCTGCCAACCGAAACCAGCGAGAACGCGATCGGCGACCTTGACCGGCTCCTCGGGACCGGCATCCGAGTAACCGGGGACGTCCTGGCCCTCGAGCGGGCCGCCGGTCTCCAGGGCGCGCTCGTAGCCGGCGACGGCCTCCGCCCCGTTCCGCGCCAGCCAGCGGTCGCGGACGATCCGCAGCATCTCGTCGTGCGGGTGCAGGGTCGAGTTGCGGGCGGCGCGGTCGATCAGCACCAGCGCCTTCTCGCCCGGCGCCAGCGGCTTCGGCTCGGAGACCATCTTCGCCACCGAGACGACACCGGGCTCGGAGCTGAAGACGTAGTCGTCTTCGGTCTCCACCTGCCACAGCGGCCGCAGCCCCATCGCGTCGGCGGAGAAGACGCACTCATCGGTCTGCCGCGCGATCAGCGCCACCGGACCCTGGGCAAACGGGCCCATCGTCTGGTGCAGGTACAGGTAGAAGGCGTGCAGGTCCGCGGGCAGGCCGCGGATCTCCTCGACGATCGGCGGCAACACCATCTCCATCGCCTCGGCGAGGCTGAAGCCCTCGCGGCTGACCAGGGTGTCGATCGTGCGGTTGAGGTCCTGCGAGTCGGAGGAGTCCGGCTGGATCGGGACCGACAGCATCTTCGCCTCCTGGCGCAGCTGCTGGATCGTGTTGATCTCGCCGTTGTGGCCGAGGACCGAGAACGGCTGCACCCGCTTGAACGAGGGCCAGGTGTTAGTCGAGTAGCGGTTGTGGCCGAAGCAGCCGATCGTCTCGAAGCGCTGGTCGCGCAGGTCCGGGTAGTACTCGCCGAGCACCTTTGGCGCGCCCATCACCTTGTAGACGCAGGTGACGGCGGAGAAAGAGGGGACGTGGACGCCGAGCTCTTTCTCGAGGCAGATCATCAGGTCGAAGAGGACCGCGTCGCGGCTCTTCGCGTCGGGGACCAGGCCGGCGAGCTGCCAGAAGATCGGCTCCTCCTCCCGCGCGGTCGGACCGAGGGCGGGCGAGTTGACGACGCCGACCCGCTCGGCGAGGACGCGGAAGCCGCCTTCGGCGAGCAGCTCGCGGGCGTCGTGCTGGATCTTCTCGACGTCCTGGGAGCGCTCGATGAAGACGTGGGCTACGGCGAAGGCATCGTCGGTTGCCAGCGAGGGGTCGTGCCCGCCGGTCCGAACCTCCTCGGCCCAGATCTTGCGCGGGATGTCGAGCAGGAGGCCGCAACCGTCCCCCTCGCCGTCGACGTTGCCGGCGCGGTGGAGCATCTTCTGCAGGGCGGGAATCGCCAGCTCGATCGGTTCATGGCTCGGGCTCGCGTCTTTGCGGACCGAGGCATAGATGGCACAGGCGTCTTTGTCCTCGACGCTCGGAGGCGAAACGAGGGGCCGGTAGGGGCGCTCTGGTGAGTAGCGCTCGACGCGAGCGCCGCGATCGGACTGGGTCTTCAATTGGACCTCCCGGGTTCCACGCCTTCTTCGAGCGGGCGCGCGACGGGTTGACAAGTTTCCGGATTATAGGGACGACCGGGGGGTCGATCGACCGAATTCGGCGTTTACCGCGCTATGCGGGAAAAAGGCAGTAGGCCGTCAGGCCCAGGACATCGGCTCGTAGCCGCCATCGGGCTCGACCCCGATCAGCAGCGCCACGACCTCGGCGTCGGAGCGGTTGAGAATCGTGCGGGTAGCCGGCGGCTCAATCGAGGCGAAGGTGCCGGCCGGCGCCGGGTGGTCCTCGCCATCAAGCCGCATCACGGCCTCCCCCTCGAGGATCACGTAGAGCTCAACCTGGCCGCTGCCCGACTCGTCGTGCTCGGGGATCTGGCCGCCCGGCTCGATCTCGACCAGGTTGTAGCCGAAGGCGGTGGTGCCGCAAGCCTTACGGGCGAGCAGCCAGGTCGAGTCGCCCGACCCCTCCATCCGCTCGAACTCGTCGCGGTGCTTGATTGCGTAGTTGCTCGCCATTAGGTTCGACCCTAACCCCGATGACCGACCCGAGCAAGGACTCACCCGAGGCGCTGCGCGAAGCGATCGACCGCTACAACGCCGCCTGGAACGAGCACGACCTCGACGCGATCATGGCGATGCACGCGCCCGACATGGTCTTCGACAACCACACCGCGGGAGAGTCCGCCGAAGGCGAGGCCGCCCGCGCCCACATCGGCGCGATCTTCGCGACCTGGCCCGACATCGCCTTCACCACCCGCCGCCTCTACGTGCGCGAGGGATTGGTCGTCCAAGAATGGACCGCGGCGGCCACCCACACGCAGACGATGCGCCGCGGCGACCTCGTCGCCGAGCCGACCGGCAACCGGGTCGAGTGGGACGGCCTCGACGTGATCCCGTTCGAGAACGGCCTCGTCAAGCGCAAGGACGTCTACTCCGACAGCGTCTCGATCCTGCGCCAGGTGGGACTGCTCGACTAGGCGTATTGCGCCCTACAGAGCGCAATACCCAAGACACGCTTTCGGCTCACGGCTCCAGCTGGGTTCGTAGGCATTTTTCGCCAGCAACGCCGGCCTGCCGCCTCGGAAGGGGATTGCGAGGACGTAATGCTTTCCCCCGGGGTCGAAGCCGCCGCTGAAGCCGAGCACGAAGTTCCCGTCAGAGGAGAGCGCAGTGCCGACGAAGCCCGTCTCCCCCGTCCCCGCAACCGGTCGCTGGGCGCCGGTCTTCGGGTTGACGACGACGGCGTAGCTCGTGTCCTGGCCTTGGAACTCGGTCAGCAGGCGTTTGCCGTCGGCGGACCAGTCGGTCGGGAAGAGGCCCTGGAGCAGCGGCGGCACTCTGGTGTTGGTGAGGCGCTTGACCTGTTTCCCCTGCGGGTTCATCAGGAAGAGCTCGTTCTTCGGTCCGTAGCGGCGCTTCTTCCCTTCCACCGTCTTCACGAAGACGATCCGCTCCGGCCCCCAGAGGGGATCCGAAGAGCGGTGGTCACTGGTCAGGCGGACCGGCTCCGGAGCTCGCACGTTGATCACACCCGGAATCGGCACCGGGAAGCGGAAGACGTCGCTGCGCGGCGGGTACTTTTCGCTGCCCGAGACCGAGTAGGCGATTTCGGTCCCGTCCGGGGAGAAACTGAAGCCGCTGAAGAAGCCGGTGGCGACGACGCTCTGCAGACCGGTGGCGACGTCGATCAGGACCAGCTTGCGCTTGCCGAGTTCGGGCCCACGCAGGGCCGCGATCGTCTTCGAGTCAGGCGACCAGGTGACGTAAAACGCTTCCCGCAGGTTGGTCATCAGCGTCGTCCCGGCACCCCCGGTCGCGGCAGCGACCTTCAATTCCTGCGCGTTCTTCGGCCCTTCGTGGAGGTAGGCGACCGCGAGCCCACTGGGGGCGACGTGCGGGTTGTGCCCGGTCTCAACCTTGCGGGCACCGCTGCCGTCGTCATTGGCAACGAAGACCGTCGCGTTGAACGGGTTCTTGACGTAGCTCAAGGTCGCGCCGGCGCTCGCGGGCAGGGCGAGCAGCGCAGCGATAACGAGGGCGGACAGGAGCAGCTTTGACTTCGGCAGGATCGGCATGGCGCGATGCTAACCGCGCCAGCGGAAGATCTAGCCAGGCCCGACAATCGCCGCGACGACCAGGCCGCCGCTGACGCCGATGAAGCTGACCACCGCCAGCGCCCGGTACCAGAGGCGTTGCTCGGCATCGGGATCGAAGGCGAGCGGGACGAAGAGGAAGGGATTGACGAAGGTGCCGAAGACGAGCGCGGCGGCAACCGCGGTCGGCAGGTCGGGAACCGCGAGCCCGACCCCGATCAGGATCAGGCCCATCATCACGTAGTCGAGGTGGACCTGGCGAATCCGCTGCGGGGCGACGATCCCGATCCGCCGCAGCCACTCCGGCCGCTCGCTCCGCATCACCATCGCCCAGCCGAGCAGGCCACCCAGGGCCAGCTCGATCAGGCCGATGCGTACCACCCAATCCATCGGCTAAAGCTCCGGGACGTCGGCGCCGAGGGGACTGAAGGGGAGCCGCTTGACCTCGGCCCAGCCAGCGCAACGCTCCTCCAGCGCCGCGGCGACGTTGCCGGCGTCTTGCCAGGTGGTCCAGACCAGCACGGTTGGACCAGCGCCGGAGATCGTCGCCCCCAGCGCCCCCATGTCCCGAGCCGAGTCGACGATCTCCATCGAGCGCGGGAAGAGGTCGCGGCGGCGCCCCTGGTGGATGCGGTCCTCTAGCCCACGAGCGATCAGGTCGAGGTCGGCGCCCCGCAATCCGAGGACCAACATCGCCGCGGCGGAGACGTTGGCGACCGCGTCACCCAACGGCACCTCGGCCGGGATCGCTTGCCGCGCCCGCTCGGTCGAAACCTCGTCGGGCGGGATCACGACCAGGCCCTCGAGCCCCTCGGGCGGGTCGAAGCGGGCCGACGTCGGCGCCCCATCAGCGCCAACCCCGCAAACCACAAAGCCGCCGTAGATCGCCGCGGCGACGTTGTCCGGGTGCCCCTCCAGCTCGGTCGCCCGCGCCAGCATCTCCTCCTTTGAGAGCGCCAGCTCGTAGAGGTGGTCGGCGGCAAAGAGGCCGGCGACGATCGCCGCCGCGCTTGACCCCAGCCCCCGCGCCAGCGGAATCTCACTGCGCAGCCGGAAGGCGATCCCGTCCGCCGACCGCAGGCTCTCGAAGGCCCGCACGATCAGGTTCTCGCGCCCGGTCGGAACGTCGAGCCCGCCGGGATCAAAGGAGTACTCGCCGCTCTCCTCCACCTCCAGCTCCAGGTGCATCGCCATCGCCGCCGCCATCGCGTCGTAACCAGGGCCGAGGTTGGCCGAGGAGGCGGGGACGCGGACAAGTCGTCGACGCGTGGTCATGCGGCGCAGCTTAGAGGCGGAAAGGCACCCGCAGCGATCACTCCTCTTTTTGCGGAGCCCGAAACAGCAGGAAGGCAACCACGCTTCCCAGTCCCCCGCTGCCCAACAGATACAAAGCAGCCGTTTCTGACCCGATGAACCACAGGACGGCGGCCACGATCAACAGCAGCCCAATCAAAGCCAGTCCCAAGACCAGGTAGAGCTTGTCTCGCTTGAGCTCGAACCGGCCGCGGTCATTCGCGATCCTGCCCGCTTCAGCCGCGTTCTCCTCCTGCTTGCGCTTCGCCTCTACGCTGAGCGCAACGTTCGCTTCGATGAAGCGCTGGACCTTCTCTGGGGTCGAGAGGTCAACTGGCGATTCTTGAAGTTGGGGAACAGCCCTCTTTCGAGGCTGGGGGAAGAGCAATTTTGGTCCTTGCGCACGCACACTCTTCCCCACCTTGCCTGGGATCGAGCCTGGTGCGACTGGGACAAAATTGCATCACCTGTTCCTAACTTGCCTTACCTGTTATTCCCAACTCGGGGGCAAGGCCACGAGTTGGTGCCTCACGCCTAGCCATCTCATCTGCTCTGTAAAGAGGTCCCGCCCAGATGAGGCGCCATCCTCTGCGTTTCACAAGACGCAGGGCCTGAAGCATGTCGCCGTCCTTTTGGCCGAGGGAGCGCTGGGAGCGCTCTACCGCTTAGCCATCCTGCACGGCTTAGCTTGATACTAAAAGCCAATCGTGAACTCCGCAAGTACCGAATGGTGAGCGGTGCGGAAAGTCAGTCGAACACAGCCCGCTCAACCGCGCTGAGGTCGTTCTCGCAGTTGATCACCTGCGGCGCTTTCGAAAGCGCGGTGTCGGGGTCCTTGAGGCCGTGGCCGGTAAGGACGCAGACGACGGACTCGGGCCGGGCGACGCCCTCGACGACCGGCAGGCCGTGAGCGAGGAGGCCGGCGACCGAGGCGGCACTGGCCGGCTCGCAGAAGACGCCTTCGTTGTCGGCGAGCCAGCGGTAGGCGTTCAAGATCTGCTCGTCGGAGACGGCGGCGACGCGGCCGCGGCTGGCGGTGAAGGCGGCCATCGCCTCCTCCCAGCGGGCCGGGTTGCCGATTCGGATCGCCGAGGCGACGGTCTCGGGATGATCAACCGGCTCGCCGCGGACCAGCGGCGCCGCGCCCTCGGCCTGAAAGCCATAGAGGATCGGCGCCGCATTGACCTCCTGGAAGCCGCGCCAGTAGGCGGTGACGTTGCCGGCGTTGCCGACCGGAATCGCCAGCGCGCCTGGTCCCTCGCCCAGGTCCTCGACCACCTCGAAGGCGGCCGTCTTCTGGCCTTCGATCCGGTGCGGGTTGACCGAGTTGACGAGCTCGATCGGGTGCTTCTGGGAGAGCTCGCGGACGATCCGCAAGGCGTCGTCGAAGTTGCCCTGCAGGGCGACGACGCGGGCGCCGTGCATCAGCGCCTGGGCGAGCTTGCCGATCGCGATCTTCCCCTCGGGGACGATCACCGCCCCCCGCAACCCCGCCCGCGCCGCGTAGGCGGCAGCGCTCGCTGCCGTGTTGCCGGTCGAGGCGCAGATGATCGCCTCCGCCCCGCGCCCCTTGGCACGGGAGACCGCCACCGTCATCCCCCGATCCTTGAAGGAGCCGGTCGGGTTCAGTCCCTCGAATTTGAAATAGGCGCGGGCTTCGATTCGCTCCGAGAGCCGCGGCGCCTCGATCAGCGGCGTCGAGCCCTCGTTCAGGGTCACCACCGGGTCGCCCGGCTCGAGCGAGAGCCGGTCGCGGTAGCGATCAATCAATCCGGCTGCCATCAGCGCGTCCCCCAGGTCACGCCGAGTACTCCTCCTCGATCACTCGGATCGAGCGCGGCGGCGAGCGCAGGTCGTCGAGCCGCGCCAGCTCCTCCACCGCGGCCGCGAAGCGCGACTCGAGGCACTCGTGGATCACCATCACCAGCCGCGCCTCCTCGCCGGTCCCGCGCTGCACCACGCTCTTGACCGAGATCTCGTGGTCGCCGAGCACGGTCGCGACCCGCGCCAAAACCCCGGGCCGGTCGTCGACCTCGAGGTGCAGGTAGAAGGATGAGCTGACGTCCTTGACAATCGGCAGCTCGACCCGGGTCTCGTGCACCGGCGCATCGCCGGCAAGGATCGAGACGACGTCGCCGAGCACCGCCGAGGCGGTCTGCAGGCCGCCGGCACCGGGCCCTGACATCGTCACCTCGGAGATCGCCGGCGCCTCGACCATGACCGCGTTGAACGGCCCCTCGATCGGCGCCAGCGGATGGCCCGGGTAGAGGAAACAGGGGAAGACGCGGACGCTGATGCCGCCGTCACGCCGTTCGGCGACGCCGAGCAGCTTCAGCGAGAGCCCCAGCTCCTTCGCGTAGGCGAGGTCGTCGGGCTGGATCGCCTCGATCCCCTCGTAGGAGACCTCCGAGAGCGTTACCGGGGTGTGGAAGGCAAGGCGGGCGAGGATCGCCATCTTCGCCGCCGCATCGGCGCCGTTGACGTCGTCGGAGGGGTCGGCCTCGGCGTAGCCGAGCTCTTGTGCCCGCGCCAGCACCGCGTCGTAGCCGGCGCCGCTGGCGGCCATCTCGGTGAGGATGAAGTTGGTCGTGCCGTTGACGATCCCAAACACCTTGGCGATCTCGGTAACCCCGAAGCTCTCCTGGATCGTGCGCACGATCGGGATCACCGCCGCCACCGCCGCCTCGAAGCGCAGCTGCACCCCCGCCTCGCGGGCGACGGCGAAGAGCTCGTCACCGTGCTGGGCAAGCAGCTGCTTGTTGGCGGTGACGACGGGTTTGCCAGCCCGCAGCGCCGCCAACACGTGCTCGCGCGCCGGCTCGGTCCCCCCCATCAGCTCGACGATCAGGTCCGAACCAGCTAGGATCGAGTCGAAGTCACCCTCGCTGCGAGTCAGCGCCCCAGCGACCTCCGGTCGTCGGCCGGTCGCTGAGGTGACCGCATCGGCTCGCTCCGCCAGCAGCTCGGCGAAGGCGCCGCCGACCGTGCCGCGTCCCAGCAGCCCGATGCGGACGGGTTTGGAGCCCTCGGCGTTCACGCGCTAGACGTCCCTCGCCGTCAGGTCCTCGTAGGTCTCGCGTCGCACCACGACCCGCGACTCACCGTCACGGCAGAAGACGACCGGGGGGCGCGGCACGCCGTTGTAGTTGTTCGCCATCGCGTAACCGTAGGCGCCGGTGGCCGGGGTGACGAGGACGTCGCCGACGGCGGGCTCGGCCAGGTTCGCGTCGCGGACGATCACATCACCGGACTCGCAGTGCATGCCGGCGATCGTCACCAAGGTGTCGGGCGGAACGGCGGCGCGGTCGGCGATCAGAGCCTCGTACCGGGATCCGTAGAGCATTGGCCGCAGGTTGTCGGACATGCCACCGTCGACGGCGACGTAGGTGCGAACGCCGGGGATCTCCTTAACCGTCCCGACTCGGTAGGCGGTAATGCCGGCGTTGGCAACCAGCGAGCGGCCGGGCTCGACCAGGATCCGCACGCCTTCACCGAAGACCTCGGCGACACCGCTGACCTTGACGCCGACGTAGGAATCGATCGAGGGCGGCTCGTCCTCGGCGGTGTAAGCGACACCGAGGCCGCCGCCGACATTGACGACCCGGCACCAATCGCCAGCCAGCTCGCCCAGCGCTTTGATCGCCAGCGTGTAGGGCTCGAGCTCAAAGATCTGCGAACCGATGTGGGCGTGCAGCCCGACCAACTCGAGCTTCTCGGAGGCGAGCACGCGCTCGACCGCCTGCGCCGCCAGCCCATCCTCCAACCCGAACCCGAACTTGGAGTCGAGCTGGCCGGTGGTGATGTAGTCGTGGGTCGAGGGCTTGATGCCGGGGGTGACCCGGATCAGCACCCGTTGCGGTTCGTCGAGCAGCCGCTCACAGCGCTCGATCTCATCGAAGGAGTCGAGGATCAGGTGGCGGATCCCAGCGCGGGCCGCGAAGAGGATCTCCTCGTCGGACTTGTTGTTGCCGTGCATGTGGATGCGGTCGGGATCAAAGCCCGCCTTCAATGCCATGTGCAGCTCGCCCCCCGAGGCGACGTCGACCGAGAGGCCCTCCTCGGCAAAGAGCCGGTAGGCGGCGGTGCAGGGCAGCGACTTGCTGGCGAAGAGAACCTCGAACTCGGCGCCCCGGCGCTCAAACGCCTCGCGGTAAGCGCGGGCTCGGGCGCGGATGTCGTCCTCGGCGTAGAAGTAGGCGGGAGTGCCGTGCTCTTCGGCAAGGGCGACGACATCGCAGCCGGCGATCTCAAGGTGACCCTCCGCGTTGACGCGGCTCCCCTGCGGAAAGACCGCCGATCCCTCGATCGGATCGCCGCTCGCTACCGACCCCGCCTGTACTCGCTCCGCCATTGGACGGGCATTTTGACGATTACTCCCTGAGCGGGCGGAACGCTCGGCTATTTATTGCCGCCGAGGATGCCTTCGACCGCGCCAACGGTTTCATCGACGACTTTGCCGACGATCGATTCCGGGCCGGCAACCCCATTGACCGTTTCTTCGGTCACCTGGGTGACGCCGGTTGCACCAAGCGCCCCACCGGTCACCGTCTGGTCGACCTGGTTGACGGTTTCGTTGACCGTGCTGGTCACGTTCGACGAAGTCGAGGGGCTGGTCGTGCTGCCACCGCCGGAGCCGGAGCCCGCGCCGCTGCCGCCGCCACCAGCGGCGCCACCGTCGCTCGAGGCGGTCCCGGTGGCACCACCAGCCGAGCCAGGCGAGGCAGCAGTGGTGGTGGGTGAACCGCCACTGCTGCCGCCCGAGGATCCTTCATTTCCTCCCCCAGGAATTCCTTGCTGACCCCCCGCGCCGACGCTCTGGGCGCCAGACCCATCCGATCCATCGCCCGAGCCGCCTTTGGCCGCGCCCGCACCAGCCCCCGCGGCGGCTCCACCCTGAGCCCCGCCTGCTGCGGTCGTGGTCGCGACCCCAGCGGCTACCGGTTGGGCGGTCGAGACCACAGCATCATCGTCACCGCTCACCAGCCCCGGCACGGGCAGGTCCTCGAAGACCAGGGCGGAGACAAGCAGGACGAAGGCGACAATGGCAGCAGCGATCAGCCCCGCTCCCGAGGCCGCTCCCACCAGATAGTTGCGCGCCTGCCTGACCATTGAAAGATCGCTTACCCAGGCTAAGCCGAGCGCCAACGTGATTGCAACAAGAACTACGAAAATTAAGTAGACAAGTGCCCGAGCGCCTGCCTGGGCCCAGCCAGCCAGTCGCTAAGCGGGCGGAGTGTTTTCGACGTGCAGCAGCTCCTGGCTGGCCTCCTCCTCCATCTGCAACGTCGTGTGTTCGATCCCGTAGCTCTCGCGGAGAGCCAGCTCGAGTCGGCGGCGAATCAGATCGCGATCGGCCCCCTGGGCAACGACCACGTGCGCCGCGATCGCTCCAAAGCCGGCGGTCACGGTCCAGACGTGGAGGTCGTGGACCGAGCGCACCCCCTGCTCGCGGCAGATCTCTCTGCCGATCGCTTCGACGTCGATGCCCGCCGGCGCCGCCTCCATCAAGACGTCGACCGGTTCCTTGATCAGGCGCCAGGAGGAAGCGAGGATCAGCATCGCGATCAGCAGACCGACGATCGGGTCGACTATCGGCGAACCGCCGAGCAGGACGAAGGCGCCGGCGACGACCACCCCGACCGAGCCGAGTGCGTCGGCGACCGAGTGCCGCAGCACCCCCTCGAGGTTGATGTCCTCTCGCTGGCCGCGGGCGAGGACGATGGTGGCGGCGACGTTGCCGGCGAGACCGAAGAGGCCCAGCGCCAGCACCCCCCAGCCGTCGATCTCGGGTGGGTCGCCGAAGCGGCCGAGGGCGGCGACGGCAACGGCAATGCTGACCGCGACCAGCAGCAACCCGTTGACCAGCGCCGCCAGCACCTCCGAGCGCTGGTAGCCGAAGGTGCGGCGGCCGGCGGCCGGCAGTGACGCTAGCCGCGCGGCAATCAGGGCAAGGACGATCGAGCCGACATCGGAGAGCACGTGGCCGGCGTCGGCGAGGACCGCGAGTGAGCCGGTGAGGATGCCGCCGATCGCGCCGGCGACCAGCATCCCGACGTTGATCGCCAGCGCCCACTGCATCCGCCGCCGACTATCGGCGCGGCGGACGTCGAGGGCGTGGCTATGACTGTGGCCGTGCGGACCGTGCACGGTTCGAGCTTACGCGGCGACCGGCTCCTTTTTCATCGCCTGGTCGGCGACTTCGGCGGCGTAGCCGAGGCGCTCGGCGTAGTCGCGCGCCTGCATCCGCGAGATGACCATGCGCTGAATCTCGGCCGTGCCCTCGAACAGCTGGTAGATCTTGGCGTCGCGGAACCACTTCTCCAGTGGGCACTCGGTGCTCTGCGCGTAGGGGCCGACCAGGTCCATCAGCGTGGTCGTCGCCCACATCGTCACGTCGCCGGCCTTGAGCTTCGACATCGAGCCCTGGCCGCCGGTCATCGGTTTCCCGTTGCGACCCATCCAGGCGGCCCGTTGGACCAGCAGGCGCGCCGCTTCGATCTCGGTCGCGACGTCGGCCAGCGTCTGCTGGATCCGCTGCGACTGCAGCATCGGAACTCCTTCGTAGCTCTGGCCGTCGAGATACTCGAGGGTCCACTCGTAGGAGGCCTGGGCGATGCCGAGGGCGGAGGCGCCGACCAGCGGACGGGTCACCTCGAAGGTCGCCAGCGCGTCGGCGCCGCGCGATTTCTTCCCTTCGCGGCCGCGCTGCAGCTTCTTCTCCAGCTTCTCTTCGCCGCCGAGCAGGCAGTCGCCGGGGACACGACAGTCCTCGAGCACGACCTCTGCCGTGTGCGAGGCGCGGATCCCGAGCTTCGACTCCTTCTTGCCCTGGGAGAGGCCGGGGGTGCCCTTGGGGACGATGAAGGAGGCCTGCCCGCGGGTACCGAGTGCCGGGTCGACGGTGGCAACGACGACGTGAACGTCGGCAATACCGCCGTTGGTGATGAAGATCTTGGTGCCGTTGAGGACCCACTCGTCGCCGTCGCGCTTGGCGGTCGTCTTCAGGCTCTTGACGTCGGAGCCGGCCTGCGGCTCGGTGACGGCGTAGGCGCCGAGCTTGATCTCGTCCTCGGTTCCGAAGCAATCGGGGACCCACCTCATGATCTGCTCGGGGGTACCGGAGGAAGCGATGCCCGCCGCGGCGAGGCCGGAGCCGGAGATCGCCAGGGCGGTGCCGGCGCAGCCCCAATGGAACTCTTCGGCGGAGATCACCTGGAGCTGACCCTCAGAGTCGGCAGCGGAGCGCTGGATCGAGTCGAGCGTGCCGAAGCCCTGCTTCCGCGCCTCTTTGATCACATCCCAAGGGATGCTCTCCTCTTCGTCGTGCTTCCGCGCCGCCGGCCGGATTACCTCCTCGGCGAACTTTCGGCACCGCGCCTTGAACTCCAGCTGTTCCTCGTTGAGTGCGAATTCCATCTCGATCCTCTCTCCGCGCCTGTTGATTGACTGGTCAGTCAGCCAGTCGTCCACTTTACCGCTCTGGACGAGGGGCGCTCGATACGTTTCCCGCGTGCTCCCGAAGCGGCCGATCAACGCCGACGTCCCCTCGGCGGAAGAGAAACCGCCGCCCGAGGAGAAACCACAGGCGCCTGAGAAGCCGGAGGCGCCTAAGGCTGAGACCCCCAAGGCGAAGCCGAAGGCAGCGGCGAAAGCGGAGACGTCCGATGAGGTTCCCTCCCCGGCACCAAAGAAGCCACGGGGGACGGGTGGTGGAGCACCGAAGGCACTGGTGGCGCTGGTCGTCCTCGCCGTGATCTTCATCGTGGTCGCGATCGTCGCCGGCAGCGGCGGTGACGACGAGGATTCGGGAGCGCCCGCTCCGACCCCCAGCTCGACCAGCGGTGAGCCTCGCTCGAAGCCCGCTTCGCAGGACACCGAAGCGCTTGGCTATCCCAGCTTCGCGACCAACAACACGACCCGGATCGGCGGCTCCGACCCGACCGCAAACGCCGCTGCGGCGGCACTCGCGGTCTTTCCCTCGACCAAATCCGAGCAGCGGCCCGACGCGGTCACCGTGGTCGCCGAAGAAGACTGGGCAGGCGCAATCGCCGCCTCGGTTTTGATGGCGGCGCCGGTGCGGGCACCGATCCTCTTCTCCAGTGCCGACGAGGTTCCCGAGGCAACCGAAGAAGCACTGGATGCGCTCGACCCGCAGGGAAGCGAGGCCACGGGCGAGGCCGCCCTCATCGCCATCGGCACCGTCTCCTACCCCGGCGAGGCCGCCCCGGTCGACTCCGGCGACCCAGCCACGACCGCGGCTCAGGTCGCGACCCTGCGCGACCGCCTCTTCGGCGAGGCGCCGGCGCACATCGTCATCGCCTCCAGCTCCCATCCCGACTTCGCGATGCCCGCCGCCGCTTGGGCCGCCCGCTCCGGCGACCCGATCCTCTTCACGGAGGAGCAGAAGTTGCCGGCCGCGACCGCGGCCGAGCTGAAAAAGCACCCAAAGGTGCCGGTCTACGTGCTCGGCCCTTCCTCGGTGGTCTCCTCCGACGTCGTCCGTGAAATCGGCCAGATCTCGAAGCAGGTCAAACGAGTCTCCGGCGAGGACCCGGTCGCCAATGCCCTCGCCCTCGCTCGCTACCGAGACGGCAACTTCGGCTGGAACGTCAACGACCCGGGGCACGGCTTCGTCCTCACCCGCAGCGACTCGCCAGCCAACGCCGCGGCGGCGGCCCCGCTCTCCGCCTCGGGAACCTGGGGACCGCTCTTGCTCACCGACAACGCCGCTACGCTCCCAACCGACCTCCGCAACTACTTCCTCGACGTGAAGCCCGGCTACACCACCGACCCCACCCGCGCCTTCTACAACCACGTTTGGGTGATCGGCGACCAGGCGGCGATCGATGTCTCCCAGCAAGCCGAAGTCAACGAACTTGCCGAGCTTGCGAAGATTGGGGGTGGAGAATGAGCGAAGCGGAGAACCCCCAGCTGCTTGGACAAGCGAAGGAGATCACTCCCGAGGACATCCGCGCCCTCGCCGGCCCGGTAACGCCGCACTTTGCCCTCCAGGTCCGCAACCGGATCCGGCGCCTGATCGAACCGCTGGCCGCCGACCACCCGGCGCGCAAGGAAGGCGAGCGCCAAATCGCCCGTCTCGAGGAGCTCGCCAAGCACAGCGGTGAGCCACGGGCGACGCTCGGGATCTCGCATTGAAGTACCTCGCCCCCGGCGTCTGGCGGTTGAAGGAGTTCCCCCGCCCGTTGATCAACGTCTACCTCGCCGAGAACGTTCTCATCGACGCCGGCCGGCGCTGGGACAAGCGCCGCATCTTCGCCGAGCTCGAGGGTCGTGAGATTTCAATGCTGGCCCTCACCCACGTCCACCCCGACCACCAGGGCTGCGCCAAGGCGGTCTGCGATGCGCGCGGGATCCCTCTCGCCTGCCACGAGGGCGACCTTGACGCGATGGAGGGCCGGCGTCCCGTCGCAGCGACCAGCAACCCCGGGGCGAAGTTCTTCGCCCGGATGTGGGAAGGACCGCCGCACAAGGTCGACCGGGTACTCCGCGAGGGTGACGAGGTGGCCGGCTTCCGCGTCGTCCACGCGCCCGGCCACGCGCCCGGTGAGGTGATCTTCTTCCGCGAGTCCGACCGGGTGGCGATCTGCGGCGACGTAATCCGCAACTGCACCTACGTAACCACGCGGACCAAGTTGGCCGAGCCGCCCAATGAACTCACCCCCGACCCGGCCGAGAACCGGCGCTCGATCCACAAGCTGGCCGAACTCAACCCCTCGCTGATCCTCCCCGGTCACGGCCCCGCCGTAACCGACATCGCTGCCTTCGAGCGCTTCGCCTCCGACCTTCCCGGGTAACCCGACCGCACCGACTCGCCCCCGGGCGGGTTACTTGATTTCGGGTACTGGCAACGACTGGAAGGGAGTCCAGAGATGAGCACGCTATGGAAGAGGCGACCCACTCCGGCAATGGTGGTGGCGTTGATCGCTCTCGTCACCGCATTGGCAGGAACCGCCTACGCGGCACAAACGATCAACGGCGGCGCGATCAAAAAGCAGACGATCGGCGGGGGCAAGCTGAAGAAGGACACCCTGACCGGGTTCCAGATCAACACCAACAAGCTCGGCACGGTGCCGTTCGCCCAGGTCTCCACCCATACCTTCTGGGCGGTGGTGAACAACCCAGCCTCTCCCGGCAACGCGGCGCTGTCGCGTGCCAGCGGCCCCGGCATCACGGCGACCGAGGGCGGTGGCGCGGTCACGGTCACCTTCCCGTTCAACCTCACCGGCTGCGCCAACGTCGCCGCCCGCAACAACGCCGGCACCTCGGTGCCGAACGCGGGCTACGCGCAGACCAACAGCTCGGCGGCGAACCCGAACGCGATCGAGGTCCGGACCAAAGACAAAGACGGGGCCAACGAGGACGCGGACTTCCACCTGATCGTGATCTGCCCCTAGCTAGGATTGGCGCATGATCGAAGACGGGATCGATAAGCCAGAGCACGCGCGTGAGCTGGCGATCCAGCGCCTAAAACTGAAGCAGGACTTCAAGGGCATCGCCGGCGGCGGTGCCCTTGCCGTCCTCGTCTGCATCGTGGTCTGGCTACTCGGCGACGGCGGTTACTTCTGGCCAATCTGGGTGATGCTCGGCGTCGGCATCTCCCTCGTCGTCCAGGGCTGGAAGGCCTACGGCCCCAGCAACCGGATCACCGAGGCCGACGTCCAGCGGGAGATGGAGAAGGGCTAACCGGCGACGCGGGCGCGGCGCATGTCGACCCGCTCGCCGCGAAAGGGAACGCCCTCGGCGATCAACCGGGCCCGCTGGCGGTCGCCCTTGGCGAGAGAGCCGTCGGCGCGGACGACGCGCCACCAAGGCAGGTCCGGCTCGTCGACCTGGAAGAGCACGGTCCCGGCAAACCGAGGCGCCCCCGGCGAGACATCCCCATACGTACTTACAAACCCAGCCGGGATCGAACGCACCCGCTCCAGCACTTCAAACTCGCGAGACTGCGTGGGAGTCCGAATATCGGACCCTGTCGCCGCCTCGGCGCTCACGCCTCCGGGCCGAAGGCGTCGATGATGCGGTTCTGGAACTCGCTCAGCTCCTCGGGCGAGATGAAGTAGGTCGGCGGGGTGAGAAAGAGGCCGTCGGCGCGCTCGGCCGTCGCCTCGACCCGGGCGCGGACCTTGTCGATTGGCCCGGCGGCGCAGTAGGCCTCGACCATCTCGTCGCTGATCGCCGCCGGCACCGCCGCCAGGTCTCCGCGGCGGAAAGCGTCGCCCGCAGCGACGGCGTTGTCGGCGAAACCGTGCAGCTCCCAGAGCGGCATGTAAGTCTTGACCGTGGCGTAGAAGGAGATCGTGCGACGGGCCATCTCGATCGCCCGGCCCTCGTCGTCGTCGATCGCGCAGCAGACCGTCGGCAAGTAGTCGAAGTCCGAGCGCTCGCGGCCGGAGCGACTCAATCCCTCCTCGAAGGCTGGGACAACCACCTCGTCGATCCAGCGCAGGCTCTGGATCGGGTGCCCGATCAGGCCGTCGGCGACGTCGCCGGCCATTCGCGCCATCCCCGCCTGCACCGCGGCGGTGTAGATCGGCACCGCCTCGCGCGGCGCCGGGTGCGGGCGGATCCAGCCTTTGATGTCGATGTCGTAGTACTCGCCCTCGTAGCGAATCGGCTCGCCGGCGCTGGCTTGGCGCATGATCAGCCGGGTCGCCTCGATCGCCTCGCGCAGGTGCGGCGCCGGCCGCCCGTAGTTGGCGTTGTGCCAGGTTTCGTTGAGGCGTTTGACCCCGGCGCCCATCCCCAGCCGGAAGCGGCCGCCCGACATCTCGTCGATATCGAGGGCGCTGATCGCGTGGATGAAGGGGCTGCGGGTGAAGGCCCAGACGATGCCGGTGGCGACCCCGATCCGCTCGGTCTTCGCCGCCAGGTAGGAGGCCTGGGTGACGGCGCTGCGGAACAGCTCCGGCGCCCAGACGCACTCGACTCCCGCCGCCTCGGCCCGCAGCGTCTCTGCCTCCAGATCGGCAACCGAAGTGCCAATCGCGGCGACGGAGATGCGGTCGAGGGCGCCCACTGCAGTTAGGCGGTGGCCGCGGTGGTCTCGCCGACCAGAACGGCGTCCGCAACTTGCTCGCGGTGCCACTTGGCGTCGCCGAACATCGCCGCGTTGGCGCGCCCGCGCTTGAGGAAGAAGTGGAGGTCGTGCTCCCAGGTGAAGCCGATCCCGCCGTGGACCTGGATCGACGCGTCGGGCACCCGCCAGCCGGCATCGGAGGCATAAGCCTTGGCCATGCTGGCGGCCAGGGGTAGCGACTCCGGCTCGGCGTCGGCCGCCCAGGCGGCGCCATAGACGGCCGAGCGCGAGTTCTCGGTCTCGAGCAGCATCTGCGCGCAGCGGTGGGAGACGGCCTGGTAGGCGCCGATCGGACGGCCGAACTGCTGCCGGTCTTTGGCGTACTCGACCGCAAACTCAAGCGCCCGCTGAGCCACCCCGGTGGACTCGGCCGCGATCGCGACGCAGGCGCGGTGCAAGACCGGAATGTAAGCGGATGCCTCTCCCGGCAGGGTCGCCTCCGCGGCGACTCGGACTCCATCCAGCCGCACCGAGGAGAGGCGACGGGTGAGGTCGATCGACTGCTCCGGGATGACCGTGACACCCTCCGCGTTCTTCTCGACGAGGTGGCGGCGACCGTCGGCGGTGGCGACGAGGAAGAGGTCGGCGCTGGCCGCGTCCATCACCAGCGTCTTTTCGCCGCTGAGGACGACGCCGTCGCCGGCAGCCTCGGCGACCATCGTGAACTTCCCCGGCGCCGCCGCGGCGCCGGCATCGACCAAGGCCGGCGCGGCGCGCAGCTCACCGGCGGCGAGCGGCCGCAGATAGCGCTCCCGCTGCTCGTCGGAGCCGGCGGCGGCGAGCGCCAGCCCGACGATCGTGTTCGAGAGCAGCGGCGAGGGAGCGAGCGCGTAGCCCATCTCCTCGAACAGCACCGCGAGGTCGACGATCCCCAGTCCCTGACCACCCCACTCCTCCGGCAGGGCGAGACCGGCCCAGCCGAGCTCGGCCATCTCCTTCCAGCCGCTCTCGTCGAAACCGCTCTCGCTCTCGGCGATCTCGCGGATCCGCTCCGATTTGAAGCGCGAGGCGAGGAAACCGTGGGCGGTCGATTTGATCGCCTGCTGCTCGTCGGTGAGGTCGAAGTACATGAGTGAAAGCTGTCCTGGTCCCTAACGCAGCCGTGGCAAGCCGAGCACCCGCTCGGCGATGATGTTTTTGAGGATGTCGGTGGTCCCGCCCTCGATCGAGTTGGCCCGCGAGCGGAGGAAGCCGTACTGCCAGGCGCCGCCGGCGACGGCGTGCGCGGACCCGCGCCCCAGCATCGAGTAGGCGCCCTCGATCTCCAGCGCCAACTCGGTCAGGTCCTGGTTGATATCGGCCCACTGCCACTTGCCCAGCGAGCCCTCGGGGCCCGGGATTCCCGACTGCATCGTCTTGGTCAGGCCGCGGTAGGCGTTCAGCCGCATCGTCTCCACCTCGATGTAGAGCTGGGCGATCCGCTGGCGGAAGTAAGAATCGTCAGCAGCGGTGCCGCCGTTGGCGGGGGTCTCCCGCGCCAACTTGGAGAGCCGGCCAAGACTGTTCTGGATCTGGGAGATCGCCCCGAAGGCGAGCCCGGCGCGCTCGTTCATCAGGGTCGTGATCGCCACCGCCCAGCCGTTGCCAACACCGCCGACGATGTTTGCGTCGGGGACGCGGGCCTCTTCGAAGAAGACCTCGTTGAACTCACCCTCGCCGGTGATCTGGACCAGCGGCCGGGTCAGCACCCCGTCCTGCTCCATGTCCATCAGGAAGTAGGTCAGCCCCTGGTGCTTGGGAGCATCGGGGTCGGTGCGGGCGACCAGCATGCACCACTTCGCGTACTGGGCGAAGGTGGTCCAGACCTTCTGGCCGGTCACCACCCATTCGTCGCCGTCCTTGACCGCGCGGGTCTTTAGCGAAGCGAGGTCGGACCCAGACTCGGGCTCGGAGAAGCCCTGACACCAGATCTCCTCGCCAGTCAGGATTGGCTCCAGGTGGCGCGCCTTCTGCTCCTCGGTGCCATGGGCAATGACAACCGGGCCACCCATCGCCAGCCCCAGCACGTTGGCCGGAGCAGGTGCTTCCTGGCGCGACGCCTCGGCGGCGAAGATCGCCTGCTCGATCATCGTCGCGCCCCGGCCGCCGTACTCCTTTGGCCAGGAGATCCCGGCCCAGCCGGCCTCATGCAGCTTCAGTTGCCAGTCGCCGCGGAAGGCCATCACCTCGTCGAGACCGGCCTCGGGCTCGGGCCCGGGGTGGTTCTCCTGCAACCAGGTGCGCACCTCGTCGCGGAACTCCTCCTCCGATGGCGACAGCGTCAGGTCCATCGAGAGCGCAGCATATAGAGGCCTGGCCGGTCAGCCAAACGCCGAACTTGCTTAAGGCTGACCGCAGAGCCAGGGCCCGTAGGCGTTCGTGGTGTCGTAGCTCGCTTCCCAGTAGTCGGGCTCGGGCTTCGCCCCCGGTCGCGCTTCGGCAAGGGCGGCCGGGTTCTTTTCGCTCTTCCGCAGGCCCTCTTCAAAAGCGTTGATCATGGCCGTGACCTCTTTTTTGTCACCCGGCGGGATCGGTAGCGACTTGAAGAAGTCGATTTTGACCTGCACGTAGTCAAAGACGATCTCGTTCAGAACTTCCTGTTCCCAGGGCTCGCCTCCACCGAACAGCAGCGCGTGTTTTTTGGCGTACCGTTCCATGTCGCGTTCCTCGGCCCGGTATTCCTTGTCGCAGAAGGCTTCGGCGCGCTTGACGAACTGCTTTTTCGTCAGCGTCTCCGGAGCCCCGTTGCCGTCGTCTGCAGAGTCGGCGCTGTCCCCACAGCCGCTCGCGAAAAGAACAGAGGCCAGAGCCAAAACAAGGAGTATGTAAGGAACTTTTCTCATTCGCCGCATTTATCCAGGCCGTACTCGGTCGCAAGCCGATTCGCCTTCGCGAATGCCCCCGCAGCGAGCGCCAGCAACGCCGGAAAGAAGGAGTACTAAGAATCCCCTGCGCATTAATCGCGCAGTATATGTTCCCTACATCCGCTGGATCAAGGTGCCGGTACCGAGACCGCCACCGCAGCACATCGTCACCAGGCCCATCTCCTTGTCGGAGCGCTCCATCTCATGCAGGAGGCTGGTGATTAGGCGAGCGCCGGTCGAGCCAAGCGGATGGCCGAGCGCAATCGCGCCGCCGTTGACGTTGACCCGATCCATGTCGGGGTCGAGCTCGCGACGCCAGGCAGCGACGACCGAGGCGAAGGCCTCGTTGATCTCGACCAGGTCGATGTCGTCCATCGTCATCCCGTTGCGCTCGAGCAGCTTCTGGGTGGCGGGAATTGGCCCGGTCAGCATGATCACCGGGTCGACCCCGACCGTGGTCTGGTCGAAGATCCGCGCCCGCGGCTTCAGCCCAAGGGCGTCGGCCTTTTCGCGGGTCATCAGCAGCACCGCGGCGGCACCATCGGACACCTGGGAGGAGTTGCCGGCGGTGATCTTGCCGTCCTCCTTGAAGGCCGGCTTCAGCTGCGCGAGGCTCTCGATCGTCGTCTCGCGCAGGCCCTGGTCGGTCATGTAGGTGTCGCCGTTGACCTGCATCGGGATCATCTCGCGCTCGAAACGGCCCTCGTCGGTCGCCTGTTTGGCGAGCTGCTGGGAGCGGGCTCCGATCTCGTCGAGCTCGGCGCGGGGGATCTCCCATTTGTCGGCGATCATCTCGGCCGAGAGCCCCTGCGGGATCAGGTTGTAGCGCTCCATCAGCTCCGGCGAGAAGGCCAAACCGTGCTCCTCCATCACCGAGTAGGAGTCGGCGAAGGAGATGTGGCCCATGTGCTCGACCCCACCGCCGACGGCGACGTCGTGGACGCCGGCAGCGACCAGAGCGGCGGCGAAGTTGACTGCCTGCTGGGCGGAGCCGCACTGGCGATCAACCGTCGTCGCCGGGACCTCCTGCGGCAGACCCGCCTCGAGCCAGGCGTTGCGGCCGATGTTGAGCCCCTGCTCGCCAAACTGCTGCACGCAACCGGCGATCACATCGCCGACCTCGTTTGGATCGACCCCGGACCGCTCGATCAGCTCCGCGTAGGTGCGGGCCAGCAGGTTCGAGGAATGCAGGTCCTTGTAATAGCCCTTCTCCGGGTGGCCGCGACCAATCGGGGTCCGAACTGCCTCGACGATGACGACCTCGCGCCCTCCGAGCTTGCCGTTTCCGTTGTCCATCGACAGCCTCCGTTCGTCTCAAGATCATTGGCGCGCAGCGCGCGGCCTCTTATTCAGAGTAGCCGATTGACTGGTCAATCAGCCAAGATTTGGCCCGCCCCGGAGCGACGCCTAGGCGCGCAGCGCGGTCACACGTCATCGGGCACAGGAGGCGTGATAGGAACCCCGGCCAATGAGCGCTAACCAGGGTTACTCAAGTCCGGGGATCGCGGGCAGCGGGGCTATCGCCACCGGTCTTGCCGCGGTCTCGACCACCACTGCAGACACGATTCTGCTTGCCCGCAGCGAGGCTTCGGCCTGGCGCGCGGAGGAGAAAGTGGTCGCCGCCTGCACCAAGATCGAGGGAGGCGATCCCTCGCGGCTGCGGGTCACCACCGACCCCAACGACCTCTCCGATTGCGACGTCGTGGTCGAGGCGATCGTTGAGGAGGTCGCGCCGAAGGGCGAGTTGATCAAGGCCGTCGCTGCCGCCTGCCCGAACGCCGACCTCGCGACCACCACTTCGTCGTTGAGCATCGCCGCGATTGCCGAGGCTGCCGGAGTCAACAAGCTCTTTGCCCTGCACGTCTTCAACCCGGTGCCGCGGATGAAGCTGATCGAGGTCTGCTTCCCCGACGGCGCCACCGACGCCCGCGAGAAGGCTCTGGCCTGGTGTGCAGCGCTAGGCAAGACGGCCGTCGAGGTTCCTGATCAGGCCGGCTTCGTCGTCAACCGCCTGCTCTTCCCCTTCCTCTTCGAAGCAGTTCGCCTGATGGAGCGGACCGGCATGGAGGCGGGCGAGGTCGACACCTGCATGAAGCTCGGCGCCGGCCACCCGATGGGCCCCTTGGCCCTGCTCGACTTCGTTGGCCTCGACGTCTCCAAGGCGATCGGCGACGCCCTCTACGCCGAGAACGGCGAGGTCGCCAGCCAGCCCCCAGGCTTGCTCGTCGAGATGGTCGGCGAGGGCAAGCTGGGCCGGAAGTCCGGCGCAGGCTTCTACAGCTACGACTGACCTGACCCATCAAACAAAAGCTGTTGAGAGGGAGGGGCGGGTGCCCCTCTCCCACCACCAGCCCTAAGCCGCTTTGCGTCTGGCGCTGATGTCCCAGATCACGTCGGCCTCGCTGATCCCCTGCAGCCGGGCGACGTGCTCCACCTCGCCCCAGGGGAGCTCGGCCTCAGGCAGGTCGTCCCAGCGGGCCAGGTCGAGGGCCTCGATCGAGCCTTTCAGCGCGGGCCCGAGGTGTTCCTCGGCGCGCAGCAACGCCCTCAGGACCTCGAGCTGCTTGTCGGTCAGGCGAACAACCCACATGCGGTACCTCCAACTGTTCGGCGAGTCGCGGGTTGCCCGGAGAAGCTAGGCGTCCGAACGGACGGAACGGCTGATCCGAACCGCCTCGATCCGGTTCTCGCGAACCG
>DATDLJ010000054.1:0-28107 GCA_036519395.1 Solirubrobacterales bacterium
ACATTCCCGCGGAGAACGACCGGACCTCTAACGACAGAGCTCTGAAAGACGTCTGAGGGTTCGACAGCTTTTCCTAAAGCTGTCGCTTTTCTCAGCCGTATTGCTGATTCTGTCGCTTGGAGGGACGGGTGTCCCCTGACCGACCGGCGTCGTGATTTTCGCACTGACCACTCGGCGAGAGATAGGCAGTTAAAGGCGAAAATCTCAGGTGGGTCAGGGGACACCCGTCCCTCCCTACCGAACTACGCCCGAATCCGGGCCTCTTCGAGATCGAGATCGCGCTCTATTTGGCGCAAGGTCTGATCTCGAAGCCGCCCAGATCCGCGAAGACTGAGCAACTCGCCCCGCTCGATCCCGATCAGCTCGCGGCGAAGCTGGCCGTAGTCGGCGATCTTCTGCTCGCGGGCGGCGGCCTCCGGGTCCTCGCCGCTGAGCACCGCCTGGCACATGCGGAAGCGGGCGCGGTAGAGGTCGCGCAGGCGCTTCAGCTGCGTCTCGCTGGCCCGCTCGTCTTCTTCCATCTCGTCGAGTCGGTCCAGCGCTGACTGCGCCGCCTCCATCCGCGCCACCGCCTCTTCGTCGGACCAGCGCCGCGGCTGCTCGAGCCGCAGGGCGCGGATGATGAAGGGGAGGGAGAGACCCTGGCCGACCAGGGTGATGAGGATCAGGGCGAAGGTGAGGAAGATGATCTGGGGGCGGCCGTCGACGCTGAGCGGCACGGCCAGCGCCGCGGCCAGCGAGACCGCGCCGCGCATCCCGCTCCAGCCGACCGCGAAGCGCTCGCCGGCGGTGTCGCCTGCATCTCCCCGCATCGCGAAGACGAAGGCCAGGCGGGCGGCGATCGAGGCCGCGGCGATCGCCGCCACCGCCGGCAGCAGCTCGGTGACCCCGGAGGGGCTCTGTTCAAGGGTGTCGACGATCTCCGGCAGCTGCAGGCCGAGGAGGACGAAGAGGGTGATCTCGAGCCCGAAGACCAGGACGTTCCAGAAGGCGATCGCGTTGAGGCGGACGTCGGCGTCGAGCGAGTGCGGTGAGCGGTAGCCCGCGTAGAGGCCGGCGACGACGGCGGCGAGGATGCCGGAGACGTGCAGCTCCTCGGCCCCGATGTAGGCGCCGTAGGCGGTTAGGACCGAGAGCATGATCGCCAGGTCGGAGTCGCTCTGGCGGCGAATCACGAGGTCGGAGAGGTAAGCGACGACGAGGCCGGCGATGATCCCTCCGAGGGCGACGCCGACAAACTCGAGCGCCGCGTCGCCGAAGCTGAAGGCGCCGCCGAGGGCGACGCCGACCGCGATCCGGTAGATCACCAGCGCGGTCCCGTCGTTGATCATCGACTCGCCTTCGACCAGTAGCCGCACCCGCTCCGGGGCGCCGAGGCGGCGGAAGATCGAGGTGGCGGCGACGGCGTCGGTGGGAGCGAGGACGGCCCCCAGCACCGCCGCCTCGGCCCAGCTCATCCCCGGCACCAGGGCGTGGGCGACGACGGCGACAACGGCGGCGGTGACGAAGACCAGCCCGACGGAGAGCAGCGCCAGCGGTCGCATTACGGCCCGCAGCTCCAGCGGCGAGGTGCGCCAGCCGGCGGCGTAGACCAGCGGCGGCAGGAAGACGAGGAAGATCGTGTCGGGGGCCAGTTCGACTTCCGGCAGACCGGGGATGAAGGCGATCGCGAGGCCGCCGATGACGAGGACGATCGGGGCGGGGACCTTGCCGAAGTCGGCGAAGCGGACGAGCAGAGCCGCAGCGAGGACGAGGATCAGGATCGACTCGATGTCGTGCACGGGCACATAACATCGTGTTCCATGGACGACCTGCTCTCACCCCCGCTGGAGAAGATCGATCACGTCCGCGGCAAACCGGGGGCGGAGTTGGAGCTGGTGATGTTCGGTGACTTCCAGTGCCCCTTCTGTCTCGGCGCGCAGTCGGTCCTTCGCCGCGTCCGCGAGCGGCTCGGCGATCGGCTCCTCTTCGGCTTCCGCCACCTGCCGATTCCCGAGCGCCACCCACTGGCGCCGCTGGCCGCCGAGGCGAGCGAGGCAGCGGCTGCGCAGGGTCGTTTCTGGGACTACTACGAGGCGCTCTACGCGGCCCAGCCGCGACTCTCGGCCGAGTTGATCCCGGAGCTGGGCCAGGAGCTCGGGCTCGACGTCGAGCGGATCAAGGCGGAGGTCGATGCCGGCACCCACCGCGACCGCGTCGCCCGCGACATCGCCTCGGCCGCGGCAAGCGGCGCCACCGGCACCCCAACCTTCTTCGTCAACGGCAAACGCTTCTACGGCGCCTACGACGCCGGCTCGCTGATCGAGGCGCTCGAAGGCTGAGGCCCGCACCGCAACTTCCCACCCTCGTTCGGGCGGCGGCGACCGACGTCACCGTCACCGCTCCGGCGACTGCCTCGGAGATCGACGCCGAACTGGCGCCCGGTGCCGAGATCCTCAGTCGCGTCACCGATCCCACTAGCGGCGCCCCCTCGAAAGGCGTCTTCGTCTGCGCCAACGAGGAAGACCCGCGCGCGGTGACGATGGCCGAAGCCGACCCGATCGTGATCGCCCCACCCGAATCCCGGACCGGGATCGACGGCCAGGCAACCAGCCCGTTCTGGCCGCAGCAGCAGAAGCGCTAGCCGGCGGCTTCCCGCTGCGTTAGGTTCGCGGCGTGAAGGCCTTGGTCCAGCGCGTCAGCCAAGCGGCGGTCGATGTCGAGGGGGAGCGCGTGGCCCAAATCGGGCCCGGGATGCTGATCCTGCTCGGCGTCGGTGTCGGCGACACGGAGGACGAGGCCGACAAACTCGCTGAGAAGGTCCGCAAGCTGCGGATCTTCGACGACGCCGAAGGGCGGATGAACGAGCCCCTGGGCGACCGCGAGGTCCTCTGCGTCAGCCAGTTCACCCTCTACGGCGACGCCCGCCGCGGCAACCGCCCCAGCTACGTCGAAGCGGCACGGCCGGAGGCAGCGGAGCCTCTCTACGACCGCTTCTGCGAGCCCCTGGGAGCGAAGAAGGGAGTCTTCGGCGCCTGCATGGGAGTCGCTCTAATCAACGACGGCCCGGTGACGCTGATGGTGGAAGTTCCAGCGGCCGATCAGGCCAGATAGACGACCCGAGATTGTTCACAGATGACCCTCGCTTGACCATGCCTTATCCGAATGGGAGGGTTCGGCCCGTGGAGGCAGCTCGATGACCCTTATTGCTTGCCCTGAGTGCGGCAAGGAGGTTTCCGACAGGGCTCCAAGGTGCCCCAACTGCGGGGTCCCGATCTTCCGAGAGTCAAAGGTCGTCGTTTATGGCTACACGCAGCAATTCGCGTTCAACCCGAAGGTTCATGTCTTCTGGAACGGCGCCCCGGTCGGATCCGTCAAGAAGGGGGGCGCCATTTCCTTTGACGTTGAGGAGGATGGAGAGGTCTCCTTCAAGTCCTCGATCCGGAAGGCATCTGTTCCAGTCGAGGCCGGACGAGTGACCAACATCAAGATTTCGTGGGACCGCATCACCGGAAAGATGGTTCCGCAGGTGGTCGATGCGGTGACGCCGGGGGCATAGCCCTTACCGCGGATTCTGATGCCGGAGGAGGGACTCGAACCCCCGACACGCGGATTATGATTCCGCTGCTCTAACCAGCTGAGCTACTCCGGCGGGGACGGGGATGGTAGCGGTGGCGCACGGGTGCGGCTGGGCGATTGGACACCGCTGTGACGACAGTGGTTAGGGTTGGCCGGTGACCGCTGAATTGGACAGGGCAGTGAAGACGGTCGTTCGGCAGTGCATGGGGATCTCGCCGGGCGAGGACGTGCTTGTGGTCTGCAACCCGGTGACGGAAGAGATCGGGGCGCTGATGCGGATCGAGGCGCAGGGAGACGGTGCCGACGCGACCCTGGCGGTGATCTCCGAGCGTGACTCGGCCGCCGCCGAGCCGCCCCGTGCGGTTGCCGCAGCGATGGCCGCGGCCGACGTTGTCCTGGCGCCGACGATCCAGTCGCTCTCGCACACCGCCGCTCGCAAAGCCGCCACCGACGCCGGCGTCCGCATCGGCACCCTGCCGGGCGTCACCGAGGAGATGCTGAGCCGGCTGATGACAGGCGACTTGGAGGAGATCCGCCGCCGGGGCTGGGCCGTGGTCACCGCGCTCAATCGCAGCGCCGAGGCGCGGATCACCTGCCGCCACGGCAGCGATCTGCGGATCGGGCTCGAGGGCCGGCTCGGGATCGTCGACGCGGGCGAACTCGGCAACCGCGGCGCCTTCGGCAACCTGCCCTGCGGCGAGGGGTTCATCGCCCCGGTCGAGGGCACGGCGGAGGGGACCTTGATCGTCGATGGTTCGATCGCCGGCGTTGGCCTGTTGGAGACGCCGGTGGAGCTGACCGTCCGCGAGGGCCATCTGGTCGAGGCAACCGGCGAAGACGGGGCTCGCCTCCTGGAACTGCTGACCGCCCACGGCGAGGATGGGACCAACGTCGCCGAGCTTGGGATCGGCACCAACGAAGAGGCAATCCTCACCGGCAACATCCTCGAGGACGAGAAGATCCTCGGCACCTGCCACGTCGCCTTCGGCGCCTCCGCTGCGATCGGCGGCACCGTCCAGGTCCCGGTCCACCTCGATTGCGTGGTCCTGGAACCGAAGGTCGAGCTCGACGGCGAGACGATCGTCAGCGGCAGCGACCTGCTCGTCTGAGCCGGCGCCGATGCCGCCTCTGCTCGCCGTCCCCAACGTCTCGGAGGGGAGTGACAGCGAGCGCTTGTCCCGGCTGGAGGCAGCCTTCACCGGCGGGGTCGCCCTGCTCGATCGCCACACCGACGCCGACCACGGCCGCACGGTCTTCACCTTGGCGGGCGAGCCGGGAGCGCTGACCGAGGCGCTTGCCGCCGGCGCCGAGGAGGCGCTGGAGACGATCGAGATGGACGCCTACCGCGGTGCCCACCCGGCGATCGGCGCCCTCGACGTCTGCCCGGTCGTCTGGCTTGACCCCGGCGATCGGGAATCCGCCCGGGCGGAGGCGGTTGCGGTGGCGACGCAGATCGGTGGGCTTGGTATCCCGGTCTTCCTTTACGGCGAGCTGGCGCGGAACCCCGGCCGAGCCGAGCGCGCCTACTTCCGTAATGGCGGCCTGGCCGAGCTTTGGCTGCGGATGGAGTCGGGCGAGTTGCAACCGGACTTTGGTCCGGGGCTGCCGCACCGCACTGCCGGCGCGACCATGGTCACCGCCCGCCCGCCGCTGGCTGCCTTCAACGTCGAGCTCGACAGCGACGACATCGAGATCGCGCGCGCAGTTGCCGCCGGCCTGCGCGAGGCGGGGGGAGGGCCAGCCGGGGTGCGGGCGATCGGACTGCTCCTCTCCAGCGGCCGGACCCAGGTCTCGACCAATGTCCACGACCCGCTGGCGGTCCCGCTCGGCGAGGTTGTCGAGTGGGTGCGGCGACTGGCGGCGCCCCTCCAAGCCCGCCCGGTCGCGGCCGAGCTCGTTGGTTTGGCTCCGCAGGCCGCCCTCGTCGACTATCCGGCGGACGTGCCGTTGCGCGGCTTCGACCCTCAGCAGCACCTGATCGAGCGGCGGCTGGAATCGCTAACCGACTAGATTCCGTCCATGGCTCAGACGAATAAAAAGCGTCGTCGCAAGCGCCGCGGCACCCAGGGCGGGCGAATCGACAACAACCGTCGCACCGGTCGTCCCCGCAGTCGCGAGGAAGCGAAAGCCCGCGCCCGCTCCAAACGCAAACCGGCGCCGAAACAGGATCTGCCGCCGACTTGGCGCGGTTCGCTGATGCGCGGTCTCTTCGCCGCCGTGATCTTCGCCGTGCTGCTGATCCTGATCTTCAAAAAACCGGTTGGCTCATCACTGCTGTTTGGCGGCTTCATGCTCGCCTTCTACGTTCCCGCCGGCTACTACATCGATATGACGATGTGGCGGCGGCGCGAGCGCGCCCGGATCCGCGCCCGCAACGAGTAGGGAGGAGCGATGGCGCTCGACGTGGAGATGCTCACCGTCGGCCCGGTCGCTGAGAACTGCTTCTTGGTTCGCCGCAGAGGCTCGGACCGGCTGTTGGTCATCGATCCCGGCGAGGAGGCGGAGCGGATCCTCGCCGCGATCGAGGCGAGCGGGGCGGAGGTTGAGGCGATCCTCATCACCCACTGTCACTTCGACCACATCGGCGCCGTGACGCCGGTGGCGGAGGCGACCGGGGCGCCGGTCTACTGCCCGGAGATTGAGGTGCCGATCCTCGCCAACATCATGGCCTTCGTTCCCTGGGAGGGATTCGGCCCATTTGAGAGCTACGAGGCCGACGAGGTCGTCCGCGGCGGCGAGACGCTGGAGCTGGCGGGACTGGAGCTTGAGGTGATCTTCACCCCGGGTCACAGCCCTGGCCACGTCACCTACGCCGTCCGCGGCGAGGAGGCGATCTTCTCCGGCGACGTCCTCTTCCAGGGCTCGGTCGGGCGGGTCGACCTGCCGGGCGCCGACGGGCCGACGCTGATGGCCTCGCTCGGCCGCCTGCTCGACACCCTCCCCGACGAGACCGTCGTCCACCCCGGCCACATGGGACTCACGACGCTCGGCGCCGAGCGCGCGACCAACCCCTTCCTCGGCTCGCTGGCGTAAGGTCGCCGCACGATGGCGAGCAAGTACCAAGCCCCTCGGGGCACCTTCGACATCCTGCCCGAGCAGGCGCGCTCGCGGGCGCGTTTGGAACGCGCCGCGGCGGCGATCTTCGCCCGCGCCGGCTACGAGTCGATCGCGACGCCGGCCTTTGAGGACACCGCCCTGTTCGAACGCGGCGTCGGCCAGTCGACCGACATCGTCCGCAAGGAGATGTTCACCTTCGAGGACAAGGGCGGGCGCAGCCTCACTCTGCGGCCGGAGGGGACGGCCTCGATCTGCCGCGCCTACCTCGAGCACGGCATGCACAAACAGGCGCAGCCGGTGAAGCTCTCCTACCTCGGCCCCTTCTTCCGCCACGAGCGCCCGCAGGCCGGCCGCTACCGCCAGTTCCACCAGCTGGGGATCGAGTGCATCGGCACCGACTCGCCGCTGGCCGATGCCGAGGTGATCATGCTCCTCTCCGACCTGCTCGCCGAGCTCGGCGTGCCCGGCGTCGAGCTGCGGCTCGCCAGTCTCGGCTCGTTCGAGGCGCGGCGCGCTTACCTGGAGGACCTGAAAGCGCATCTGCACGCGCACGAGGGCGATCTCTCCAAAGACGTGCGCGAGCGGATCGACATCAACCCGCTGCGCGCCTTCGACTCCGACGACGCCGGAACGCAGGCGGTGATGGAGAGCGCGCCAACCATCGTCGGTCAGCTCGAGGGCGAGGACGCGGAGCACTTCGATGAGGTGCGCGCGCTGCTCGACGCGGCGGGTGTTCCTTATGTCGTCGACCCGACCTTGGTCCGCGGACTCGACTACTACACGCGGACGATCTTCTCTTTCGTCTGCGACGCGCTCGGCGCCCAGTCGGAGATCGGCGGCGGCGGCCGCTACGACGGTCTGGTCGAGCAGCTAGGCGGCCCGTCGACGCCGGCGGTCGGATTCGCTGCCGGGATCGAGCGCATCCTCCTTGCCCTGGATGAAGAGGAGCCCGCCGGCGGGCGCGATGCCTTCGTCGCGATCGCCGATCCCGAACAGAGAGCGCGGGCGATGGCGCTGGCAGTGGAGCTGCGGCACGCGGGCCTCTCGGTCGAGGTCGATCTTGCGGGGCGCACCCTCAAGAGCCAGTTCAAACAGGCCGATCGTCTCGGCGCCCGCCGGGTCCTGATCCTCGAGACCGACGGCAGCGTCCAGCTGCGCGACATGAAGACCGGCGAGCAGCGCCCGGCCGATCCCGGCAAGCTTCTCGACGAGATGACGGGAGGGGAGACGTGAGCGAGACGCTGCCACTGCGTGCCAACGCCTACCGCGATGCCTGGTGCGGCGAGGTGCTGCCGGTGCGGGTTGACTCGGAGGCCCGCGTTGCCGGCTGGGTCAACCGCCGCCGCGACCACGGCGGGTTGATCTTCATCGATCTCCGCGACCGCACCGGCATCGTCCAGCTCGTCTTTAACCCCGATAGCTCGGGCGAGTCATTCGAGCTCGCGCACAAACTGCGGGCTGAGGATGTGCTGACGGCGACCGGCAAGGTGGTGCGGCGCTCCGCGGAGACGGTCAACCCGGAGCTCGCCACCGGCGAGGTCGAGCTGCAGGTGACGGGCGCGGAGCTGCTGGCCGGCTCGGAGACGCCGCCCTTCCAGGTCGAGGGGTTCAGCGGTGAGGTCGGCGAGGACACCCGACTCCGCTACCGCTACTTGGACCTGCGGCGCTCGTCGATGCAGGAGGCGCTGCAGCTGCGCCACCGGGTCGTCGCCGCGATGCGCGAGTTCCTCGACGGCGAGGGCTTCCTCGACATTGAGACCCCGGTCCTGACCCGTTCGACCCCCGAGGGCGCGCGTGACTTCCTCGTCCCCAGTCGCCAGCAAGCGGGCTCCTTCTACGCGCTGCCGCAGTCGCCGCAGCTGTTCAAGCAGCTGCTGATGGTCTCGGGCTTCGAGCGCTACTACCAGGTGGCGCGCTGCTTCCGGGACGAGGCGACCCGGGCCGACCGCCAGGCCGAGTTCACTCAGCTCGACGTCGAGATGTCCTTTGTTGACGTCGACGACGTGATCGCGGTCAACGAACGGCTGCTTGCCCACGTGTTCGAGCGGGTTGGCGGCCCGCAGGTCGATGTGCCAATGCAGCGGATGGGCTACGACGAGGCGATGGACCGCTTCGGGACCGACCGCCCCGACTTGCGGTTCGGGCTCGAGCTGGTCGACCTCGGCGACGCCTTGCGCGAGACCGAGTTCAAGGTCTTCCGCTCGGTGCTCGACGGGGGTGGCTCGATCCGCGGAATCAACGCCGGCCGCCGCGAGCTGCCGCGCTCCGAGCTCGACGGGCTGATCTCCCGCGCCCAGGAGCTGGGGGCGAAGGGGCTGGTCTGGGCCTTCCGCGAGGGCGACGGCTGGCGCTCGCCGACCGCGAAGTTCCTCAGCGAGGCGGAGCTCGCCGACCTCAACGCGCGCCTCGGCGCCGAGGAGGGGGACCTGCTGCTGCTGGTTGCCGATAAGCGGCCGGTGACCGACGCGGTGTTGGGTCAGCTGCGGCTCGACTTGGCGGAGCGCTTCGACTTGATCGCAGAGGGGGAGAACCGCCTGGTCTGGATCGTCGATTGGCCGCTGATGGAGTGGAACGGAGACGAGAAGCGCTGGGACGCCCTGCATCACCCATTCACCGCCCCGGCCGGCGCCTTCGACCCCGAGGACCCGGGCAGCGCCCGTGCCCAGGCCTACGACGTAGTCTGGAATGGGCAGGAGCTGGGCGGCGGCTCGGTTCGTATCCACGACGCCGAGACGCAGGAGGCGGTTTTCGCCGCCCTTGGCATCGACAAGGAGACGGCGGCGGCGCGGTTCGGCTTCCTGCTCGAGGCGCTGAGCTACGGGGCGCCGCCCCACGCAGGTATCGCCTACGGCGTCGACCGCATCGTCCAGCGTCTCTCCGGCGCCGAGACGATCCGCGACGTCATCGCCTTCCCCAAGACGGCTTCGGGATTCGACCTGCTGACGGGCGCCCCGGCTCCGGTTGACGAGCTGCAGTTGCGCGAGCTCAATATCGGCATCCATAAACCGAAACTGCCAGGCCACTGAAATGGGCCTGCGGGACTGGATCCCCCGCAGGTGGCGTCCGGCTCCAGGGCCGGGAAAGACGCCGGTCTACATCGACGACGCCAGCTTCGACAGCTGGGAGGTCGTGCGCGACTTCAGCGACCTGCGGACCGCCCGGGCCTGGCACCAGGCCCTGATCGAGGCGAATATCGAGGCGGTGCTGACCTCCGACTGGCCGCTCGACCGCTTTGGCCGCGGCGATATCTCGCTGCGGGTGCCGGCCGATCGCTGGAGCGAGGCCGAGTGGCATCTCGCCAACCTCGACGATTGATCGGTTTACCGCCCGCCCCACGGTGGTAAGTTGAGCCCAGGCTCGAACCCGTTCGAGAGCCGTCTCACCGTTTGACCCAACACAAACGGCGCGGGAGCTGGAACGTCTCCGGTCCCCTTGGGGGCAGGAGCAGGCACCCACCTTCATTTGAAGGGATCAAAGCCAGAGGCGGCAACGGCGGGTTGGAGCCTCTTTCGTTTGCGTCGCAGTGGAGAGATGGCACGAACTGCGCGCCACGCGTGCGGTCGGTCGTTTCATCCTCGGCGGGTGCCCACCGAGATCGGAATTGAGCACCCCACGGGTGTCGAATCCTTATCTCGCGAGAAGGATCTCGCGATGTCCCGGTTGGCTCGACGGCAGCACGGGATTGTGGCGCGCGGACAGCTGTTGGGGCTCGGGATGGGGAGGAGGGCCATTGCCGGGCGACTGCGGCGAGGTCAGCTGCACGAGATGTTCGTCGGCGTCTACGTCGTGGGATCGCGTCGGATCAGTCGGCGGGGGCGATGGATGGGGGCTGTCCTCGCCGCGGGCGACGGAGCGCTCTTGAGTCACCGCTCGGCGGCGCAGCTTTGGGGCGTCGCTCCCTCGGGCTCGGGTCGGATCGACGTCACCGTTCCACCGCATCGGTCGGTGGAGCGAGACGGCATCGTCAGTCATCGTGCCCGGGTTGCTGGGGATGAGATGGGAATGGTCGATGGGATCCCGGTGACCTCGCCGTTCCGGACGATCTTCGACCTCGCGGCGGTCGCGAGCAAGAGGGAGGTGGAGCGGGCCCTCCACGAGGCCGAAGTGCGGGAACTGCGGGACCGGGTTTCGCTGCCGATGTTGCTCGAGCGCTATCCGGGGCGGAGGGGGACGCGGACGCTGAGGGAGCTCTTGGGCTCTGGCGAGCCCGCAGGAATCACCCGCAACGACTTCGAGGAGGCGTTCTTGTCGCTAGTCGACACCCACGGCTTGCCCCGCCCGCGGATGAACGCCGATCTGGCCCTCCGCGGGCGCTTTTTCGAGATCGATGCACTGTGGGAGGAGCAGCGAGTGGCGGTCGAGCTCGACGGTCGCTCTGTCCACGGCACCGCAAAGCACTTCGAGGGCGATCGCCAGCGGGACCGCATCCTCGTCGCGGAGGGCTATCGGACCATCCACGTCACCTGGCGCCAGATGCGAGAGGAACCCGCCGCGATCGTCGCCGACCTGAAATTGGCGCTTGGGCAGGGCCGTCACCCACACCCACCCGGCAAGTAGGTGTGGGTGACGGCCCTGCGAGCACCGGCCGGCACTGGAGCGCTCTACCCTTGACCCCTATGGAGCGAGAGCTCTTCGAGCACTATCTGCGCGACGAGAGCCGGTTTGGCCCGGTTTCAAATGGCGCCTTCACCGGCGCCGCGGGTGGCGCTGCCTGCGGCGATCTGTCGCGGATCTCTTTCGCCGTGACCGATGGCCGCATCGGCGCGGTCTCCGTCGATACGGAGGGCTGCGGAGCAACGAAAGCCGCAACCGCCGCCGTGGCTGAGCTGATCGACGACGAGCCGGTCCTCGCCGCCGCCCTGATCGACATCGACACCGTCGACGCCGCAATCGGCGGTCTCACTCCCGCCAAGCGCCACGCCGCCCAGCTCGCCACCGACGCCCTCCATCGCGCCCTCCAAGGCGTCGCGTCCTCGTCGCTCAACCTGATTGCGGACTCAGGACGATTGGCCACCTCACCCAGAAGGGGTGGCCAATCGTCCCAACCGACCCGCCGCGTAGCCGTCGCGATGTCCGGCGGCGTCGACAGCGCCGTCGCCGCGCTCCTCGCCCGCGAGGAAGGCGCCGAGGTCGTCGGGATCACGGTCAAGCTCTGGGCCGATCCCGAGACCGATGGGACCAAGGCCTGCTGCTCGCCCGAGGCCGTGCTCGGCGCTCGCGCGCTTTCCCATCAGCTCGGCCTCCCGCACTTCACCCTCGACCTCGAGGAGGACTTCCGCCGCCGCGTCGTCGACCGCTTCATCGGCGGCTACGCCGAGGGCAGCACCCCTAACCCGTGCATCCTCTGCAACGGCGAGGTCCGCCTGGCGGCAATGATCGACCTCGCCGAGCGGGTCGGTGCCGAGCGCCTCCTCACCGGCCACTACGCGCGGATCGTTGAGGACGGCGAGGGGCCGTTGCTCGCCGGTGCCGCCGACCAGGCCAAGGATCAGAGTTACATGCTGGCGGCGCTGCCGCCCGAGCTACTGAGCCGGCTCGGTTTCCCCCTCACCGAGCTAACCAAGCCCGAAGTGCGGGAGATTGCCGCCCGTCACGGCCTCGCCGTCGCTCGCAAGGCCGAGAGCCAAGACCTCTGTTTCCTCGCCGGCCAGGGGAAGCGCGGCTTCCTCCGCCGCCACGGCGGTTTGCGTGAGCGCGAGGGGGCGATCCTCGATTCCGCCGGGCGCACGCTCGGCCGCCACCGCGGTCACCACGACTTCACCGTCGGCCAGCGCCGGGGAATCGGCGTCGCGGCCCCCGAGGCGCTCTACGTCATCGCCACCGATGCGGCCACCAACACGGTCACCGTCGGCACCCGGGCCGAGCTCGAGCAGCGCAGTGTCCGCGTCCGCGACGCGGTCCTGCATCGGGACGGCAGCGCGATCGACGCCGTCAAGTTGCGCTACCGCTCCCGCGCCCTCCCCGCCACCGTCACGGCGGCGGGGAAGGGGCGCCACTCCTCCCTGGAAGTAGAGCTGGGCGAAGCGTTCGCAGGCGTTGCCCCTGGCCAGACGGCGGTGCTAATGGCCGGCGATCGGATCGTCGGCCACGGCACCATCGCCGCCTAGCTGCCGGGACACGTACTAGGACTGCGTCTCGTCCTCGGCTTTGTCTTTGCGCATCTGCGCGACGCCTTTGACGCAGTTGCTGAAGGGGGTTCCCTTCTCGCCTTTGACGTGCTTCTTGCTGAGGGTCTGACACGCTTTGCGCGCGGTCAGCTCGTCGTTCCTGTCAGCCCGCGCCATTGCTTGCACGCAGCGACTAAAGGCGGTCCCCTTCTCGCCTTTGACGTGCTCCTTGCTTTGCCCTTTGCAGTATTTGCCGTAGGCGTTGCCTTTCGGGGTTGCCGGGTGAGTGGGATGCGCGGGATGGTCCTTCTTCGGGCCCTCGGGCGCGTAATTGACGCCGTCTGCCAGGCCCGTCGCGGGCACCAGCCCCAGCGCAAGCACCGCAAGGCTCGATACGAGCTTCACATGCAGCTTCATGGTTGCCTCCTTCGGACGGTGGTTGACCGGTCGATCGCCCTTGAAACGCGCCGCGTCCCCGTTCGTAAGGGCAAACCTGGCCTCGCCGCCCCGGATCGGACAAATATTTAGGCTTCCTAACATGAGGGCGAAGGAGATCCGCGATACCTACCTGTCGTTTTTTGCTGAGCGAGGGCACAAGATCGTCCCTTCGGCTTCGCTCGTCCCCTCGGTCCACGACCCCTCGGTGCTGCTCACCACGGCCGGGATGCAGCCCTTCAAGCCCTACTTCCTCGGCCGCGAACAGCCGCCGGCATCGCGCCTCGCCGACGTGCAGAAATGCTTCCGCACCACCGATATCGAGGAGGTCGGCAACACCGCCCGCCACATGACCTTCTTCGAGATGCTCGGCAACTGGAGCTTCGGCGACTACTTCAAGGCTGAGTCGATCCCCTGGGGCTGGGAGCTCTCGACCGAGGGCTTCGGGATGGACCCGAAGCGGATCTGGGTCACCGTCTTCGGTGGCGACGAGGAGCTCGGGCTCGGCCCCGACGAGGAGGCGATTGAGATCTGGCGCGCGACTGGCGTGCCGGAGGAGCGGATCGTCCGCCTCGGCCGCAAGGACAACTTCTGGCAGGCCGGCCCGACCGGCCCCTGCGGCCCCTGCTCGGAGCTCTACCTTGACCGCGGCCTTGAGTTCGGCGCCGAGGGCGATCGCCCGGGCGATGATTCCGACCGCTTTCTCGAGTTCTGGAACCACGTCTTCATGAGCTACGAGCTCGCTGAGGACGGCTCCCTGACCGAGCTGCCGACGAAGAACATCGACACCGGTATGGGCCTCGACCGGATGGCGGCGGTCCTCCAGGACGTCCCCTCGGTCTTCGAGACCGACCATGTGCGGCCGCTGATCGATCTGGCCGAAGAGCTCTCTGGTCGCCGCTACGACGAGGGCGGCGCGGTCACCCGCGCGATGCGGATCGTCGCCGACCACAGCCGCGGCGCTGCCTTCCTGATCGCCGACGGCGTCGTTCCCTCGAACGAGGACCGCGGCTACATCCTGCGGCGGATCATGCGGCGGGCGATCCAGCAGGGCCGGACCCTGGGCCTGGAAGCGCCCTGGTTGGGGCGCTTCGCCGCGCGCACGATCGAGCTGATGGGTGAGGACTACCCGGAGCTGGTCGCGGAGCGGGAGACGATCAGCCGCTGGGTCGGTGACGAGGAGGAGAGCTTCGGCCGCACTCTTGAGCGCGGCAGCGAGTTGCTGGAGCGGCTGGTCGCCGAGGCGCAGGAGGCCGAGACCTCCTGGATCGATGCCGCCGCGGCCTTCAAGCTGCACGACACCTACGGCTTCCCCTACGACCTGACCAAGGAGCTGTTGGCTGAACGCAGCCTCGCGGTCGATGACCAGGGCTTCCAAGAGTTGATGGAGGAGCAGCGGCAGCGGGCGCGGACGGCGGGCGCCAACGCCCACGGCTCCGAGAACACGCACGAGCGGGTCCTCGCTTTCGCCGAAGGGGCGCCGCCAACCACCTTCGTCGGCTATGAAACCCTGCGCGCCACCACCGGCCTCGCCGCGGTCGAGCCAGTCGATGGCAAGGCGCTGGTCAAGCTCGAGGAGAGCCCCTTCTACGCCGAGGGCGGCGGCCAGGTCGCCGACTCCGGCGTGCTGCGCTGGGGCGGGGAGGAGGCCCGGGTCGTCGACGTCTACCGGCTCGGCGATGACCAGGCGCTGGAGGTCGAATCGAGCGGCGCCGCGATCGAGCCCGGGGTCCCGATCGAGGCCGAAGTCGACGCCGAGGCGCGCCACGCGACGATGCGGAACCACACCGCCACTCACCTCCTGCACGCGGCGCTGCGCGAGCGGCTCGGGAACCACGTTCGCCAGGCGGGCTCCGCGGTTCGTCCCGACAAGCTCCGCTTCGACTTCACCCACGGCCAGGCGCTCAGCCCCGAGGAGCTGCGCGACGTCGAGGAGCGGATCAACGAGTGGGTCAAGGCCAGCCGCTCGGTCCGCTGGATGAACATGAACCGCGAGGAGGCGGAGCGACTCGGAGCGATGGCCCTGTTCGGTGAGAAATACGGCGAGTGGGTGCGCGTGGTCGAGGTCGACGGCGTCTCCCGCGAGCTCTGCGGCGGCACCCACGTCGCCAACACCGCCGAGGTGGGAATCTTCAAGATCGTCTCCGAGGGTTCCAGCGCGGCCAACGTGCGCCGGGTCGAGGCGATCACCGGCCCGGCCGCGATCGACTGGTACCGCGAGCGCGAGGCGCAGCTGCAGGAGGCCGGCGAGCTGCTGGGCAACCCGCAGGACCCGGTCGCGGCTGCTCGTCGCGCCGCCGAGCAGCTGAAGCAGGCCAGCGCCGGGGCCGAGAAGGCCCAGCGCGAGCAGCTGGGTTCGGTGGCGGGAGAGCTCGAGGCGGGGGCGGAAGAGCTCCCCGGCGGCGGTCGTCTTGTCGTCGCCACCGTCAACGCCGACCTGCAAGCGAACCCGAAGCAGCTCCTCGACCTTGCCAATCGGGTGCAGTCGAAGCTCGGCCAGTCCTCGGCTGTGGTCCTCGGCGGTGAGTTCGGCGGCAAAGCCGGCCTCGTCGCCCTCGTCTCCAAGGACGTAGTCGATCGCGGTCTCTCCGCCGGCTCGATCATCCGCGAGATCGCCCCGCTCGTAGGTGGTGGCGGTGGCGGCCGCGACGACATGGCGCAGGCGGGCGGCAAGGACCCCGCCAAGCTCGACGAGGCTTTGGCGGCGGCGCGGGCGGCGGTCGCGCGGGAGCTCGGCTAAAGGCGCATGCGGGTGCTTGCTCTCGACCACGGCACGGTTCGAATCGGCTGCGCGCTCTCGGACCCAAGCGGGACGCTTGCAACGCCATTGCCGGTGATCGAGCCCCCGGAGGCGCGCGCGGTCTCCGAGCTGGTCGCCGAGCACGGCGTCGAAAAGGTCGTGGTTGGCCTGCCGCTCCACCTCAGCGGCGAGGAGGGGAGCCAGGCTGGTTTGGCGCGCAGCTTCTGCCGGGAATTGGAGGCGATGCTTTCGATTCCGGTTGAGACCTATGACGAGCGCCTGACCTCGCGGATGGCCGACGCCAGCCGCCGCGGCGGCGCCAGCGCCGCCCGTGACTCGCTTGCCGCTGCGCACCTGTTGGAGTCCTACCTGGCGAGCAGGCCATGAGCGACGACTGGATGCGCGACGACCCGTTCGGCAGTCCGGACGACCCCGCCGCGCAGGAGCGCGAGCAGCGCCGGCGGGAACGGGAGGAGAAGCGACAGAAGCGGGCCGCCAAGCAGGCTGAAGCAGAGGAGAAGAAGGCGCCGCCACCTCCGCCTCCGCCGGCAGAGCCCTCGCCGCCGCCGCGGACTCCGGAGGAGGAGTTCTGGGACGAGGAGCCCGAGGTGGCGCAACCGGCCCCGCTGCCGGTGGCGCCCCGCGCCGGGAATCCACCGCCCCCGCCCGTCTCCAGCAACGGCCGGCCGGCGAAGCGGTCGCCCGGCGGTCCGCTTGGGGCGATCGCTCGCCATCCCTTCCGCGTCTTCGCCGCGATCGCGGCGCTGTTCGTCCTTTGGTTCCTCTTTGCCCTCTTCCAGCCCTTCCACGGCGATGGCTCCGGCCAAGTGCAGGTGAAGATCCCAAAGGGATCGAGCGTCAGCGAAGTCGGCGACCTGCTCGCCGATCGGGACGTGATCTCCAACTCGACCCTGTTCCAGGTTCGAGTCAGCCTCGCCGGGAAGCGCTCGGAAATTTATTCCGGCAACTTCACCTTGGCCAAGAACATGAGCTACGGGGCGGCGATCGACGCGCTCTCGCAGCCGCCGATCAAGCGCACGCTGACGGTGACGATCCCGGAGGGCTACACCCGCTCGCAGGCGGCGCAGCTGGTCGAGGAAATCGGCGTTCCCGGCGACTACACGAAGGCGACGATCAGATCGCAATTCCTCGATCCGGCCGAATACGGCGGCAAGGGGGCGAAGAACCTCGAAGGCTTCCTTTTCCCCGACACCTTCGAAATGAAGCCGAAGGCGCCGGTGGAGGACCTCGTTGAGCTCCAGCTCAAGGACTTCAGGCAGCGGATCAAAGGCGTGAGCATGAAATACGCGAAGTCGAAAAACCTGACCGTGTTCGACGTGGTGACGATCGCCTCGATGGTCGAGGACGAGGCGGGAGTCGACAGCCAGCGCGGCCTGGTCGCCTCGGTGATCTACAACCGCCTGCGCGACGGGATGCCGCTGGGGATCGACGCGACGATCCGCTTCGCCACCGGCAACTACACGCAGCCGCTGACCGAATCCGAACTGGCGATCGACTCGCCCTACAACAGCCGCACCAACGTCGGCCTGCCGCCGGGTCCGATCAGCAACCCGGGGCTGGCTTCGATCGAGGCGGCGGCGCACCCGCCGAAGACCGAATACCTCTTCTACGTGACCACCCCGGGCGCTTGCGGCAAGCTCACCTTCGCCAAGACCGAAGCCGAATTCGAAGCCGCGGTCGATAAGTACAACTCGGCCCGCGAAGCCGCCGGCGGCAACTCGCCGGACAGCTGCGAGGAATAGCCACGTGTCACGGCTCGCGGTCCTTGGGCATCCGGTCTCGCACTCGCGCTCGCCGGCGATGCAGACCGCGGCGCTGGAAGCGCTGGGGCTGGCGGACTGGAGCTACCGGGCGATCGACGCGGCCCCGGGCGCCTTTGAGATGACGGTCCGCGAGCTGGCCTCGCTCGGCTACGCAGGCGTCAACGTCACCGTCCCCCACAAGGAGGCGGCGCTGGCGCTGGCCGATGAGGCGAGCGAAGCCTCGCGCCAGATCGGCGCTGCCAACACGCTGGTCTTTGCCGACAAGAGGATCGAGGCGCACAACACCGACGCTGACGGGTTGCTCGCCTCGTTGCCGGACTCGCCGCGGGGGCGTCGGGCGCTGCTCCTGGGCGCGGGCGGCGCGGCGCGGGCGGTGCTCTGGGCGCTGCTCTGGGAAGGGGCGACGGTGGAGGTCTGGAACCGGACTCATGAGCGGGCCGAGACGATCTGCGCCGAGATCGGCGGGACGGCGGTGCGAGCCCCCCGACAGGAGGAGTACGACCTGATCGTCAACACCAGCAGCGCCGGGCTCGACGGCGACAACCCCTTCGATCACCTGCCCCTGGAGCGGGGTGGCTTCAACGACTCGCAGACGGTTGTCGACATGGTCTACGGCGAGCGCCGCAGCCGGCTGCTGAAAGCGGCGGAAGGGGCGAGTGCCGCGGTCGTCGACGGTCTCGAGATCCTCGTCCAACAGGGCGCCCGCTCGCTGGAAATCTGGACCGGCCGGGAACCCGACCTTGACGTGATGCGCAGCGCGGCGGCACGCCGATAGCCTTGGCGCGATGACGACGTTCCGTTTCGCCACCGCGGGGGAGTCGCACGGGCCAGGGCTCGTGGCGATCGTCGAGGGGATGCCGGCGGGGCTTGAGCTCGACCGCGAGGCGCTCGACCGCGACATGGCGCGGCGCCAGCTCGGTCACGGGCGCGGCGGCCGGATGAAGATCGAGACCGACACGGTCGAGGTTCGCTCCGGGGTCCGCCACGGCCGCACCCTCGGTGGCCCGATCGCGCTGCTGGTCGCCAACCGCGACTACAAGAACTGGGAAGAGCGGATGAACCCCTGGCCGGTCGAGGGTTTCGAGCCGGAAGAGGTGCACCTGCCGAGGCCCGGCCACGCCGACCTCGTCGGCGCCCAGAAATACGGCCACGCGGACATTCGCAACGTGCTCGAGCGCGCCAGCGCCCGGGAGACCGCCGCCCGCGTCGCCGCCGGCACGATCGCCCGCGGCTTCCTCTCCGCCCTTGGGGTCGAGATCCACAGCCACGTGATCCAGATCGCCTCGGTCCGCGCCGAGGAGCGCCCCGACCTGAAGCCCGAGGACTTCGCCGCCGTCGACGAGGATCCGGTCCGCTGCCTCGACCCGGAGGCCAGCAAGGCGATGGTCGCGGAGATCAACCGCCTGCGGAAGGCGAACGAGAGCCTCGGCGGCAGCTTCGAGGTGCTGGTCTTCGGCCTCGTCCCCGGCCTCGGCTCCCACATCTCCTGGGAAGACCGCCTCGACGGTCGCCTGGCTGGAGCCGTCGCCTCGATCCAGTCGATCAAGGGGGTGGCGATCGGCGAAGCCTGGGACGTCGCCGGCCGCCCCGGCTCCGAGGCGCACGATGAGATCTTCTGGAGCGAGGAGCGTGGCTACTACCGCGAGACCAACCACGCCGGTGGGCTCGAGGGCGGGATGACCAACGGCCTGCCGCTCTCGGTGCGGGCGGCGATCAAGCCGATCTCGACCCTGACCAAGCCGCTGCGCTCGGTCGACACCGAGAGCAAGGAACCAGCGCAGGCGCTGCGCGAGCGGACCGACTCGACCGTCGTCCCCGCTGCCGCGGTGGTCGCCGAGGCGATGGTCGCCCTCACCCTGGCGCGTTGTTACCGCGAGAAGTTCGGCGGCGACCACATCGACGACGTGCTGGCGGCGCTCGACGCTTACAAGCAGCGGATCGACTTCCGGGGCTGAGCCGGGTGGCGCGGCCGGCGATCGTCTTCATCGGCTTCATGGGCGCCGGCAAGAGCACGGCGCTCGCCGCTGCGCGCCAGGCGGGCCTGGAGACGGTCGAGATCGACGAGCTGATGGAGCGCGAGCTCGGCAAGCCGATCCGCCAGGCGTTCGAGGAGGACGGGGAGGAGGCCTTCCGAGCGCGCGAGGCCGAGGTGGTGGGGGAGCTGCTGGAGCGGGCCGACGGCGGCGCGATCGCCCTTGGCGGAGGGAGCGTCCTCTCCGAGCGAGTGCGCAAGGCGCTCGGCCGCCACACCGTCGTCCTCTTGGAGATCGACGCGGCCGAGGCTTGGCGGCGGATCGAGGGCACCGATCGGCCCTTGGCGACGAGCCAGGCCGACGTGGAGGCATTGCTCGCCGAGCGCCTGCCGCTCTACGAGGATCTCGCCGACGCGGTGGTGCCGATGGCCGACGCAGGCGTGGTGGAGCGGGCGCTGCCTGCGATTCAGGCGCTGGGGGAGATGCCCGAGGGCACGAGGCTGCTGTGGGCGTCGAGCGCTTCGGGGGACTACCCAGCGTTGATCGGGCCGGGCCTGCTGGATGCAGTGGGCAGCTCCGGTTGGTGGCCGGTGTCTGGTGAGGGGTTCTGCATCACCGACCCCAACGCAAGGTCCTATGCGGACCGACTGAAGCCGCTGGTCTCGAAGTTGGAGGTTCGTCGCACTGGGGAGATGGCCAAGAGCATCGAAGAAGCAGAGTGGGTAATCGAAAGGATGGCCGCCACCGGAGTTACCCGGGAGGATCATGTGGTTGCCCTCGGAGGAGGGGTAATCGGCGACCTCGCCGGCTTTTGCGCCCACGTGTATCAGCGCGGAGTGCCGGTGGTTCAGGTGCCGACGACGCTTGTGGCACAGGTGGATTCCGCTTTCGGCGGTAAGACCGGGGTCGACCTTCCTGAATTCAAGAACTACGTCGGCGCCTATCACCAGCCGGCTGCGGTTCTCGCTGACACTGAGACCCTGCGGACGCTTCCTGGTGCCGAGAAGGCGGCGGGCTTCGTTGAGGTGGTTAAGACCGGGCTGCTGGCTGGCGGTGAGCTGTGGGAGAAGGTGCGGAAGGTGGATCGACTCGAGCCAAACGAGCTTGCGGAGGTGATCTTCGGTTGCGCCCGCTACAAGTGTGCGGTCGTCGCTGCCGACGAGCGCGATGCCGGACTCCGCCACGTGCTGAACCTCGGTCATACCGTTGGGCATGCGATTGAGACGGCAAGCGGGTTCCGGGCGGCCGATCGCGGTGGATACCGGCATGGAGAGGCGGTTGGCCTTGGTTTACTCGCCGCGCTACGGCTTTCAGGCGCGGACGACCTTCGAGCCGAGGTCAAGCGGATACTTGACGACTATGAGCTGCCGGTGCGCGTTCGGATCGAAGCCGGCCCGGATGAAGTGATCCGACTTCTCGATCACGACAAGAAGCGCACCGCCGCCGGTGTTGGCTTCGTTCTCATCTCCGAGCCAGGGAAACCGCGAACGGGCCAGATCGTTCCGGATGACGAGGTTCTTGCTGCCGTGGAAGAGTTGTACCGATGACCACCGTCAGCAACCGCGTCGCCGTTTTGCACGGCGTCAACTTCGACGTTCTCGAGCGGCGCGACGCCTCGATCTACGGCGGCTTCTCCTTGTCCCGGCTGGAGGCGAAGATCTCCGAGTGGGCGCATGAGCTGGGTCTGGAACCGATCTACTTCCAGACCAACGCCGAGGGCGAGTTCTGCGAATACCTGCATCGCTCCGCCGACCTCGCCGACGCGGTAATCGTCAATGCCGGCGCCTGGACCCACTACAGCCGGGCGATCGCCGACGCGCTGCAGCTGACCAAGCTGCCCGCGGTCGAGGTCCACCTCTCCGCGGTCGAGGAGCGCGACGACTGGCGCAAGCTCTCGGTCTTCGACGGTCTCGTCCTCGCCAAGATCTCGGGCAAGGGCCCCGACGGTTACCGCGAGGCCCTGGAGCTGCTGGCCCGCGAGCTCGGCGTCGCCTCCTGATGCGCGGCCGCGGCGATCGCCTTGAGCAGCTCCTGACCGAGAAGGTGCTCGACCGGACGCTGGTCACCGACCTGACCAACGTCCGCTACCTGACCGGGTTCACCGGCACCAACGGCGTCTGCATCTGCGGGCCGGACGTTCGCCTCTTCCTCACCGACTTCCGCTACACCGAGCGCGCTGCCGAGGAGGTCGAGGGCTGGGAGACCCTGACGGTCGCCGCCGACTGGCTGCAGGGGATCGCCGACCGTCTGCAGGGCCGGGTCGGGTTCGAGGACGACCAGATGTCGGTGCGGTTGCTGGAGAAACTGAAGGAGAAACTCAGCGACGGCACCGAGATGGTGGCGGCTGGGGGACAGGTTGAGAAACTGCGCCGGGTCAAGGACGAGGGTGAGCTGGCGACGATCGCCGAGGCTTCGAAACTCGCCGACGAGGTCTGGACTTGGTCCCTGGAGCGCGGTCTCACCGGTCGCAGCGAGCGCGAGGTTGCCCGCGCCGCCGAAGCGCGAATTCGCGAGCTCGGCGGTGACCCCTCTTTTCCGGCGATCGTTGCCGCCGGCACCAACGGCGCCCTCCCGCACGCCGAGCCCGGCGAGCGGGAGATCGCCCGCGGCGAGCTGGTCGTCTTTGACATGGGCGCTCAGCTCGACGGCTACTGCTCCGACGGCACCCGCACCTTCGCCACCGGCGAGCCGGGGGAGGAGGCGCGGGCGGTTTACGAGACCGTGCTTGAGGCGCAGGCGGCCTCGCTGGGGGCGATCAAGGCCGGAGTCAAGGGCGAAGACGTCGACAAGGTCGCCCGCGAGGTGATCGAGGCCGCCGGCCACGGCGACCGCTTCGGCCACGGCCTCGGCCACGGGGTCGGGCTGGAGGTACACGAGGCACCGCGGCTCTCGCTGCGTTCCGACGACGTCCTCGCCGCCGGCGAAGTCGTCACCGTCGAGCCCGGGATTTACCTGCCGGGCAACCTCGGGGTGCGGATCGAGGACCTGGTGGTCGTCAGCGACAAGGGCCTGCGCAACCTCAGCACCCTGCCCAGAGAGCTACAGCTGGTCGAGTAGCGGGCGCTGTCGGTTAGCGACTGAGATCCCACTCGCTGCTGATCCGCGACCCGAAGGCCGCCAGCAGCTTCACCACAGCCTCGACGTCGCGCAGGTCGACCATCTCGACCGGCGAGTGCATGTAGCGCAGGGGGATCGAGACCAGGCCGGTCGGGATCCCGGCGCGTGAGATCTGGAGGACGTCGGCGTCGGTGCTGGTGCCGCGGCCACTGGCGCTGATCGAGTACTCGATTCCCTCCGCCTCGGCGGTCTCAACCAGGAGCTCGAAGACCTTGGGGGAAAGGGTGGAGCCGCGGCCGATCGCCGGGCCGGATCCAAAGGGATGCCTGCCGATCTCCTTCTCGTCGACGCCCGGCGCATCGGTGGCGTGGGTGACGTCGACCGCGATCGCGATGTCGGGGCGAATCTGGAAGGCGGCGGTGCGAGCACCGAAGAGGCCGATCTCCTCCTGGACCGCGGCGACCGCGGCGAAGGAGCCGCCAGGGCCGTTGCCCTCGGCGCAGCGGCGCAGGCTCTCGAGGGCAACGTAAGCCCCGAGGCGGTTGTCCATCGCCCGCGAGACGAGACGGTCCCCGGCGACGGACATCGGCTCGGCGGCGATCACCACCGGGTCGCCGACCCGGACCAGGGCCTCGGCCTCGTCGCGGTCGGCGGCGCCGATGTCGATGTGCATGCCCTTCAGCTCGACGACCTTTTTGCGCTGGTCGGGCTCGAGCAGGTGGATCGGCTTGCGGCCGGCAACGCCGGGAACGAGCCCCTCCTTGCCGCGCACCTCAACCCGTTGGCCGACGAGGATCTGCGGATCCCAGCCGCCGACCGGGGCGAACCAGAGGAAGCCGTTCTCGTCGATGTGGGTGATGACCAACCCGATCTCATCGATGTGGCCGACGACCGCGAGCAGGGGAGAGGCCTCGCCGACGCGCGCAATTGATGATCCGATCCCGTCAACGCTGACCTCTGCGAACGAGGCGGCCTCGCGCCAGACCTCGGCGGCTGGTCCCTCGTAGCCCGAAGGAGCGCCAGCGCGGAGCAGCTTGTTGAGGAGGTCTGGAGTGCTCAAAAGGTTCGCGGAGTATGCCTAAGAATGCGCAGCGCTTGCTTCGCGCCGCAGTTCTTCTCGCCCCGATCCATACCCCCGATGCTCGTAGGCAATCATCGCCCAGATCAGCGCGACGGCGGCGGCCAGGGCTAGCAACGCCGGGACCGCGGTGGCCACTGGAATCAGGAAGAGGAGGACGATTGCCAGGCCAAGTCGGCGGCGGTTGATCGTGCGGACCTGGCGGTAGCGAAAGGCGACCAGGCCAAGCAGGTAGAGCGCCACCCCGCCGAGCAGGGCGGTGGCGGGCACCTCGTGTAGGTGCTCGTCGTAGTGGCCGATCGTCACTTTCATCCCCAGGGCGATCAGCACGATCCCGGCCACCATCAGCAGATGGATGTAGGAGTAGGAATCGCGGGCGAGCTCGTTCTGCACCTTGCCGGTCTCCGCTTCGCCGAGCCGCCGGGCCGAGATCAGGGCGACGACGTCGAAGTAGGTCCACCAGAGCGCCGCCGCGAGGAAGATGCCGAGCACGGCGGCGGCGCCGATGCCGAGGTCAAGGGCGCCGGAGGCGCCGACGCCGATCGCGACGATCGACTCGCCGAGGGCGATGATCACGATCAGGCCGTGGCGCTCGGCGAAGTGACCCGGCACCAGCTTCCACCCATCGGCGCCGAAGAAGTAGGGCCCGGCCATGTCGAGGAAGATCGCCAGCGCCCAAAGGGCGCCCTGCGCGAGGCCGTCGAAGAGGGAGGCGGTGAGGAGCAGGCCGACCGCGACCGCGGTGCTGACCGCTAGCCCAATCACCGAGCGGCGCAGGTCTTTGTCGTCGGCTCCGGCGATCATGAAGAGGACGATGTGGGCGAGGCGGTAGACGCCAATTCCGAAGGCGAAGGTGAGCGCGAGGTTGCCGAACGCCTCCTGGACCGCGAGCGAGACGATCAACATCGCCGCCATCGCCGCGAAGATGACCAGGCGCACCGCCCCCTCCTCGGGGTCGATGACGCTGGTCAGCCAGGCGTAGCCGACCCAGGCCCACCAGAGCACGCCCAGTACCAGCAAGCCCTGGGCGAGCCCCGACCAGGTCTGGTTGTGCGCCATCAGCGCCGTGCACTGGGTCAGGGCGAGGACGAAGACGAGGTCGAAGAAAAGCTCCAACGGCGTCACCCGCTCACCTTCGCGGCGAACCGCGCCGAGTCGATGGTGGGTGTCGGAGGAGCTCTCCATTCCCGCAATCCTCCCAATACAGTTCCGCGCATGGGTATTGCAGTAGTCACGGGAGCTTCGACCGGTATTGGGAAGGCGACGGCGATTCGGCTCGCCCGCGAGCCGGGGACCGAGCTCGTCCTTGTCGCTCGCCGTGAGGAGTTGCTGCGGGAGCTGGCCGAATCGCTGCCCTGCCGGGCGACCTACCTCGCGGTCGATCTCACTGATGAGGGCGCCCCAGGACGCCTTCGCTCCCACCTCGAGGCCGAGCACGGCGGCCGCCTCCATCTTTTGGTTAACAACGCCGGCGCTGCCTGGCGCGGCAGCTTCGCCGAGGGCGGCCACGCCAACGTCCGTCGCCACATGGAGCTCAACTTCGAAGCCGTCGTCCGCCTCACCGAGGAGCTGTTGCCTTTGCTGCGCGCTTCCGCCCCGAGTGCGATCGTCAACGTCGCCAGCACCGCCGGCCGCGTCTCCCGCGCTCGCACCGGTTCCTACAGCGCCAGCAAGTTCGCCCTGATCGGGTGGAGCGATTCGCTCTACGCCGAGGAGAAGGCCTACGGCGTCCACGTGGGCCTCGTCATGCCCGGCTTCGTCCGCACCGAGGGCTTCCCGGCGACCGAGCTGCGCGAGAAAGCGCTCACCCGCTGGGTCGTCTCCGAGCCCGAGAAGGTCGCCGAGGCGATCTACCAGTGCGGCCCCGGCGGCAAGGCCGAGCGCTACGTCCCGCGCCCATACGGGCTCGCTGCGGCGATTCGCATCCTCTCTCCTTCCTTGACTCGCCGCGTCCTCAGCGGCGGGGCTGCCTCCAACCTCACCACCAGTACCGGCGGCGACAGCGGCCAAAGTTCCGCCTCGGGCTGATGCCGATCTACGCCGACGTCATCGTGGCGCTGGCCCTGGTGGCGGTTGCCGTCATCGCCACGGTCTCAACGCGAAAGGTGCGGCAGGTCAACCGCCGTTTCCGCATGCTCGACGACATCGCCCAGGCCGCCGATAGGGGCCGGTCGCTCGACGAGACGCTCGACGCAATCACCGCGATCATCGTTCCCGAGCTGGGTGACATCTGCGCCATCGATGTGATCGAGGGCGACCGGGTTCGCCGCGCGGCACTGCGCGCGGATGGCCCCGACGCCGCCGCGATCGCCGCCCGGCTGATGGCCCGCGGTCCGCGCCTGCAGGAGCAGATTGCGAGCGAGGCGAGCCGCGAGCGACAGGAGCCACGCCGGTTCGAGCTGAGAAGCGATGAGGATCTGCGCGAGTTCGCTGAGGACGAGCAGGACCTCGAATTCCTCCGCAGCCTCGGGGTCCGCTCGGGGGTAACCGTGGAGCTGCGAGCCCGCGGGCGGCCGACGGGGATGCTGACGATCAGCGTCGGTCCTTCCGGGCGCCGGTTCGGCGCGTCTGACATTCACTTCGTGACCATCCTCGCCGGCCGCGTTGCCCTTGCCCTCGACAACGCGGGACTGTTCACGGTGTTGGAGCGCAGCGAGCGGGAACGGGCGGAGATCGCCGAGACCCTGCAGCGCGGTCTGCTGCCGCCGCCGTTGCCCCACATCCCGGGCTGGTCGGTGGCGGCCACGTACAGGCCGGCGGGGGCGGAGAACGAGATCGGCGGCGACTTCTACGACGCCTTCCGAATCGCCGGCGGCTGGATGGTGGTGATCGGCGATGTCACCGGCCGCGGCGCTCAGGCTGCCGCCGTCACCGCCCACGCCCGCTACACCCTGCGGACCGCAGCCGCCTTGACCGGCGACCCGGTGATTGCCTTGCGGACCCTCAATCGCGAGCTGCTCGCTCGCAGCGGTGCCGCCCTTTGCAGCGTTGCGGCGATGGCGATCTCCGAAGACCCGACCGAGCCGGTGCGGCTGGCGGTGGCGGGACACCCGCTGCCACTGTTGGTCGATGGTGCCTCGGTCCGCGAGGCCGGTGAGCCGGGACCGGTACTGGGTGCTTTCGCCGAGGAGCCCTGGGTGCTGGAGGCAACCGCGGTCGCACCCGGCCAGCAACTGGTAGTCGTAACCGACGGGGTCACTGAGGCGGAGGGCGCCGACGACCGCTTCGGCGAGGAGCGCTTGCGCGCCCAGCTAACCGATATCTCCAGCCCGGCGTTGGTCGCGCAGCAGATCGAGATCGCTCTCAACGAGTTCGCCGGCGGACCGCTTGAGGATGACGCCGCGATTGTCGCTATCGCTCCCGCCTCCGCCGATATTCAACCGGCCCCAGAGCCCGAGCAGGAGCTGATCGAGCGCCTCTATGCCGCGTTCAATCGCCGCGACCCCCTGGAGATCACTGAGGTCTGCGACGAATCGATGGAGTTCTTCCCGGTCGGGACGGCGGCGGAGGTGGGTCGCAGCGCGCCCTACGTGGGTCCAGCGGGCCTCAGCGATTATCTGCTCGACGTCGAGCGCGCTTGGGACGAGCTGCTGATCATGCCGAAGACGGTTGAGAGCCGCGGTGGCTCGCTGCTGGTGAGGGGAAGGGTCTACGCCCGCAGCCGTCCGCTCGGCATCCGCGACATGCCGGTCGCCTGGATCTGGGACCTCGCCGACGGGAAGGTCGTCCGCGGTGAGGTCTTCCGCGATCCCGAGGAAGCGGTGCGCCGGCTCACCACCGCTCCCTGAGGCCACCATCTAGGATTCGCCGCCGATGACGATCAGCACCAACCAATTTAAGAACGGCACCCATATCGAGATCGACGGCAAGATCTGGAAGATCATCGAGTTCCAGCACGTCAAGCCGGGCAAGGGCGGGGCGTTCGTGCGCACGAAGCTGCGCCGGATCGAGGACGGCTCGGTGATCGACAAAACCTTCAGGGCCGGGGAGAAGTTCCGCCCGGTGCGCACGGAATCGAAGAAGATGCAGTACCTCTACGACTCCGGCGAGGCGGCGGTCTTCATGGACAGCCGCGACTACGAACAGATCGAAATCCCGATCGGGAGCCTCGGCGACTCCATGCAGTGGGTGCTGCCCAACGCCGAGGTCGACGTGCTCTTCGTCGACGAGCAGCCGAGCGACGTGCAGGTGCCGAGCGCGATCGAGATGAAAGTCACGCAGACCGATCCGGGCGTCAAGGGCGACACCGCCTCCGGTGGCGGCAACAAGCCGGCGACGCTGGAGTCGGGCGTGGTGATTCAGGTCCCGCTCTTCATTG
>DATDLJ010000055.1:0-48077 GCA_036519395.1 Solirubrobacterales bacterium
TTTGAGGTCACCACCCTGGACGTAGAAGATGCGGGCTCCGCCTTCGGAGACGCCGGCGAACTGCACGCCGGTGCCGATGTTGTAGGTGGTCGTGTTGCCGACGCGCAGGTAGAGGGTGCTGCCGATCGTGAAGGCGATGCCGTTGCCGTCAGCTGAGGCATTCAGGTAGTCGGCGTTCTGGCCTGCGCTGGGCGTGACGTTTCCTGGCAGCAGCGAGACGACGTGCGTCTCCTCTGCGCCCGTCAGTGGGTCGCGGGTGCGGTCATAGACGGCGCGGGTGCCATCGGGTGGGGCGTTGGGCTCGAGTTTTTTCGGGGTCGGGACTTCGGTCTGGAAAACGATGTGGTTGCCACCTTCGGTGATCAGCTTTCCAAAGCCCCGTGGGTCGGTCCCCAAGCTGCCGCGGCCAACCAACTCCGAATGCCCGTCGGGGTAGCGGATGTAGTGGGCTTCTTTGCCATTGACCAGCGCCGATCCCTCGCCACCGGCCAGCCAGAAGTTGTAGCCCTGGTCGGGCGAGAAGCTGCCCGGCTGAGGCTTGCTCGTCTGAGATCCGTTAGGACCAACTAGCTGCGTGCTCCAACCAGAGATGCCGCGGGTAGCTTTGTAAGGGTCGCCATAGATTCCGCCGGTCGCTTCGGTTCCTGGAAGCGCGCCGCCCAAGAGCTGAAAGGAGATCGTGGTCCCGGAAGGCGAGGATTGCGGCACCGCAAAGCGGTCGCCTTCAAGATAGGAGCCCTTGGTCGGGTTGCCGTTGGTGTCGGGCGGGGTTGCAAGCTCGTAGGCACGGCAGTCGGGCAAGAGTGCCGAGGCACCGGTGCGCAACGCATCGTTTGAGCACACATCGGCGATCGGCGCGTCGGAATAGGTAGCGAAGATAATTTCTTCTTCGTCGTCTCCGGCTCCGTTCTCGGCGAAGGCCCGAGCCCTGTACTGGATTTCGGGAGCAAGGCCTTTGATGAAGGCACTCACTTGCTGGGACGGCGCTGAACTGGGGATGGAGCCGCTAACCGCGACCTGCGCTTCGGCGTAACCACTTGCTTCGAATTGCGCTTGAGATATATATTCGATGATGTATCCGGCCGGTTCCGTATCGGGATCTACCCCCGGATCGATCGTCGCTTTCAGCTCGGCTTCGGTTTCACCGATGTTGGCGGCAGCGAGGTCCTCGACACCTGGTCCCGTGATCGCGGGCGGTTTGTAGGCAAGGACGCTGCCAGAAACGGCGACCCGAGGTACGAATAGGTAGCGGTGGTTCCTAGCAGTTGGGTGGAGAGGGCTGTTGCTGACCGCGATCATCGCCGGGGCAGCGCTTTGGGCCTCGGGCAATTCAATTTTCGAGATGTACTCATAGGTTTCGCCGAACTCGTAGAGGTTTTTGGACGCCCGCAAGTCTCCAATGAAAAAGTGTCCATTCGCTTCATCGACAGCCAATCCAAACCAGCCGCCACCCGAGAGGAAGTCTCCTATAGGCGTCTCGGAACCGTCGATGACTTCCAACTGGGCGTACGGCGCGTCCGCTTCGAGCACTTTCACGACGCAGTCAGAGACGCCGCTGTTGCAGGAGCTTGCATACAGCCGCCGTCTTTGCCCATCGACGGCAACCGACCGGTTTGCATTAAGTCCGGGAGGCGTGATCGTATTCAGCAAGCTATTTCCGTCTTCAGCTGACTCGTATTCGGTGATGAAATTACCCCACCAAGCCGCGTAGAGACGGTCGTTGGAGGGATCGATGGCGAGAGCCCCTTCGGAGCCCGGTTCAGTGTCGACCACCGTCCGCGTGGCGGCGCTGTAGGAGATTTCACCATCTTCAGGTTTGTAAACGGTGGGGGTGTATCGAGCAATTACCGCTTCCCCCAGGGCAGGGACCTCGAAGACATAGAGAACGCCCTTGCTGTCGACGGCCGTGCTTCTCGGTTTGCGCGGATTCGGCAACTCCGTGATGAAGTGCCCTTCGTCGTCGAAGATGTCGATCCGCCCAGTTGACCCGTCGCCTCCACCGCGACTCGCCACATACTCGTCACCGTAGGCATCGATGGCTACGCTCCAAGCTTCGCTGAACCTGCCAGTCGGTCCCGCCGGAGGCGCTGGATAACTCGGATTGCAGTCTGGATCCGGAATCGGATCTACTGCAGAGGTGTCGCAGTTCCCCGTCAGCGAAAGCTCCGGTTCCACCGTGTAAGGGAATTCGGCGGCAGCGGCTGACCCCGCTGCGAAGCCAAAACAGCCCAGAGCGCTAAGCGCCGCCAAGCCAACTGCTATCCCCCTGCGATGAAGCGATCTCCTCATTCCCCTGGCCCCCTTATCCTGGCCCCCTTTTCAGGCAAGCTATAAAAAGTAGCCGATCCTGTCAAGGTACTTACTAAGTATCAGCACTGAGGCAAACTATAGATGTGGCGCCACGTAGGCGCCACATCTAAACCTGCAATACCGCTCAGTTACTGCCACTGACGATCGTCAGTCGATCACCAGACCTGTCGGGCTCGTGACCGTGTAGGCGCCGTTCCATTCCGCGGTTGCGCCGCAGAGAAAGCTGCTGCCTTCTGCCTCAACTGGGATGTCGTTTTCTTCGATATGGAGTGTCGCGTGACCTGAGTTGCTCGGAGCATCTGTGAGGTCCCCGACGTCGGTTCCAGTGGTTGCGAAGTTGCAGTGGATATTGCCGAAGATGGTTGTGAATTCGACTTCCACTGTCGCATTTTTCGAAATGAGTGTCCCTGCGGAATTGATTTCGAGCGTACCGCCGCTTTGGACGTTTACATGCTGATCGCATTCGTCGAACGTCAGTTCGTGGATAGGTCCACTTGCCGGCACTGTATTCCCATTGACGATGCCGTGCTGAGTGATTGTACCCCTGACATACGAATGATCGCAATTGACGGTCGCGACGCCAACAAGGGTAAGAGTGCCCTCATTTGTCGCTTCGATGGTACCTGTGTAAGGGGAGCCTGCCGGTGATGTCACGGTGGTTGCCGAAGCGGTCGCAGCAAACGCCATCAGGGCGGTCGCAGCAACGGCCAGCAGCCCCAGCATCTTTACGTACTTCATGTATTCCTCCTTGATTCCCGGACATCCTTCGCCCGGGTTTGATTTCCCGGGCATGTCTAGTCAGGGGCGAGACGGCAATCAAGAAAGTTGGATTGATAGGTGGTATTGCCGTCTCGCTACCAACCCAAACCAGCTGGAATCTGCGTACGACGGATTTGCGCGGGCGCGAAAGCGCATGGTGCATTTTCTGGCGCGTTACCCGAATCTTGATTTTCCTATTTAACGGATGCGCAGATCGCTAGGCGCTTGCTCTTGCACCAGACAGCACTCAACAACCCCGCAAAATAAAAAGCCCTGTGCGACAGCCCTGGGCCTTTTGGTCTGCTGGCCGTGAACGACTAGCCGAGGCTGGGGCGCATCTGACGCAGGCGGCGGACCCGCTCTTCAATCGGGGGATGGGTCGAGAAGAGACCGGCGATGCCCTTGCCCGAGAAGGGCTTGACGATGTAGAGGGGCTCAGCCGCCTGGTTGACCTGCATCGGGATCGCCGCCGCGCCCTGCTCCAAGCGGAGCAACGCACTGGCCAGTGACTCCGGGTTGCCGCAGATTTCGGCGCCGCCCGCGTCGGCTGCGTACTCGCGCTGGCGCGAGATCGAGAGCTGGATGATGCTCGCCGCGATCGGGGCCAGGAGCACCATCGCCAGGCTGGCGACGAGGCTGAGCGGGGAGTTGTCGTCGTTGCCGAACCACATGAACATGTAGGCGAGGTAGGTGATCGCCGCGCCGATCGCCGAAGCGACCGACTGGATCAGGATGTCGCGGTGCTGGATGTGCGCGAGCTCGTGCGCCAGAACGCCGCGCAGCTCATCCTCGGACAGCAATTTGGTGATCCCCTGGGTCACGGCGACCGCCGAATGCTTGGGGTCGCGCCCGGTGGCGAAAGCGTTGGGCTGCTCCTGAGGGATCATGTAAAGGCGCGGCATCGGTAGGCCGGCGCGGGTCGTCAGTTCGCGGACGATTTGGTAGAGCCGCGGCGCTTCCGACTCGTCGATCGGCTTCGCACCGCTCATTTTCAGCGCCAGTTTGTCGCTGAAGAAGTAAGAGAGCAGGTTGATCCCGAGGGCGATGAAGAGGAAGGTCAGCGCCATGCTCGGGCCGCCGATCGCGGCGCCGATGACGACGAGCAGGCCGCCGAGGGTGGCGAACAGAATCGTGGTCCGCAGGGTCGCGCCCCAGGTGGATTGCTTGGTGGTGGTCATCGAGTGATCGCTCCTAAGAGTTGGGTTGCCGTCCCAGTATCCGCTGAAAGCGTCAAATCACCTATAGGTGGAGTCCCCCTACCGGCGGGGGAATGACCCCTAGGCTTCGACCATGACCTTGCTGGTGATCGGGCTCGCCCTGGTGGTCGTGGCGCTGACCATCTCCCTGCTGCAGGAACGGCGGCGACTGCGGCCGCTCGAGGATCTGGTCGAGGCAATGGAGAAGGTCGACCTCTCTAGCCCCAACCCCCTCCTCCCCACCTCGATCGACGGCGTCGCCGAGACCGAGGAGGTCGAGCGGATCGAGCTCGCCTTCCTGCGGATGATGCGCCGGCTCGAAGCCGAGCGGCGGCGGGCGGGTTCGGCGGCACTGCACGCCCAGGAGGAGGAGCGGGCCCGAGTCGCCCGCGACCTCCACGACGAGGTCAACCAGTCGCTGACGGGATTGCTGCTGCGGCTGGAGGCGGTGCGGGAGGCAGCGCCGCCGGAGCTGGAGGGCGAACTGGCCGAGACCAAGGCACTGGCCAACCAGGCGATGAGGGAGCTGCTCTCCCTCGCCCGCCAGCTGCGCCCGACCGCGCTCGACGACCTCGGGCTAGCGGCGGCGATCGGCGGCCAGGTCGAGCAGCTTGGCCGGGGCGAGATCGAAGCGCGCCTGAGCGTCGAGGGCGACTTTTCCAGCCTCGGGGATGACGCTCAACTGGTCGTCTACCGGGTCGCACAGGAGGCGCTATCCAATGCCGCGCGGCACAGCGGCGCCGGGCAGGTTGAGGTGCGTTTGCGGCGCAGCGAGAACGATGACGTCGTCCTCGAAGTCAGCGACGACGGCCGTGGCTTTGCTTTCGACGAGTCCCAGCGCGGCCTCGGAATCGGTGGGATGCGCGAGCGGGCCCTGCTGGTCGGGGCTGAACTGACGATCGAGTCCCGTCCCGACCACGGCACCACCGTGCGGCTCGAGCTGCCGGGAGAATTGGCGCGATGAGAGTCCTGATCGCCGACGACCATGGCATCGTCCGCTCCGGAATCCGGCTGTTGCTCGAGCGCCAGCCCGACATCGAGGTCGTCGCCGAGGCCGGCGACGGCGCTGAGGCGCGTGAGCTGGCGGTGCGCGAGCGGCCCGACCTGGCGATCCTCGACGTGAAGATGCCGAAGCTGACCGGGCTGCAGGCGACGCGGGAGATCAAGAAGCAGGCGCCCGAGGTGGCGGTCCTGATCCTCTCGATGCACGACGACGAGCGTTATCTGTTCGAGGCGCTGAAAGCCGGCGCCTCCGGTTACGTGCTGAAGGCGCAGGCAGACACCGACCTGCTGGCGGCGATCCGCGCGGTCGAGCGCGGCGAGCCGTTCCTCACCCCCGAGGCGCAGCGAACGTTGATCAAGGACGTGCTTGAGCGCGGCTCCAGCGGCGAAGAGGAGCTGACCCCGCGCGAGGAGGAGATCGTCAAGCTGGTCGCCGAGGCGCACACGACGAAGGAGATCGCCGAGCTTCTCCATCTTTCCGAGAAGACGGTCGAGAACCACCGCGCCAACGCGATGCGCAAGCTGGGGATGCGGGACCGGGTCGAGCTCGTCCGCTACGCGATCCGGCGCGGCTTGATCGAGCCATAACCGACCACTTCAGTAGGATTTAAGTCGATGCTGTTCTCGACCAAAGCTGAGTACGGGGTGCGCCTGATGGTCGAGCTGGGACGTCAACCCGGCTCGCAGCCAGTCTCACTCGGTTCCGTCGCCGAAGCGGAGAACCTGCCGCTCTCCTATTTGGAGCATCTGGTGGCGAAACTCCGCAAGGCCGGCCTGGTCACCTCCACCCGCGGAGCCCACGGCGGCTACCGCTTGGCGAAGCCGGCGGAGGAGATCAGGATGGACGCGGTGGTCGAGGCGCTGGAAGGGCAGATCGCGCCGATGGAGTGCTTTCACGACTCCCCCGAAGGCAAAGTCCTCTGCTCGCACGAGAGCGACGGCGACCACGCCTGTTCGACCAAGCTGCTGTGGATGCGGGTTCAAGGGGGCGTCACCAAGGCGCTCGCCGGCACCACCCTGGCGGAGCTGGTCGAGTTCTCGGAGCACAGCGCGCCAAAGCGCGCAGCTGCGATCAGCACCGCCGCGTAAGCATCACGACAACTTCGAATAACCCCAGAAACGGAGCGAAATTGGCTGAGCTGGAGATACGGAACCTGCACGTGGAGGTCGAGGACAAGAAGATCCTCAAAGGCCTCGACCTCGATGTCGAGAAGGGCAAGGTGCACGCCCTGATGGGGCCCAACGGCTCCGGCAAGTCGACGCTCGCCAACGTGATCATGGGCCACCCCGCCCTCGAGGTGACCGAGGGCACGATCACTTTCAAGGGCGAGAACATCACCGAGGCCGACCCCGAGACCCGCTCGCAGGCCGGTCTCTTCATGGCCTTCCAGTACCCGGTCGCGATCCCCGGCGTCTCGGTCAGCAAGTACCTGCGGATGATCATCAACGCCCACCGCGAGGCCCGCGGCGAAGACCAGATCAAGATCAAAGACTTCGCCCGCACCGCCCAGGAGGCGATGGAGCTGGCGAACATCCCCAAAGACTTCTCCAGCCGCTATCTCAACGATGGCTTCTCCGGCGGCGAGAAGAAGCGGATGGAGCTGCTGCAGCTGGCGCTGCTGCGGCCGGAGATTGCGGTTCTCGACGAGACCGACTCGGGCCTCGATATCGACGCGCTGCGGACCGTCGCCGAGGGCGTCAACAAGTTTGCCGGACCCGACATGGGCGTCCTGATCATCACCCACTACCAGCGCATCCTGCACATGGTCAAACCGGATGCGGTCCACGTCATGTACCAGGGCCGGATCGTCAAGGAAGGCGGCCCGGAGCTGGTCGGCGTGCTGGAGGAGAAGGGCTACGGCTGGATCGCAGAGGAGGTCGAGGCAGGCGCCGCCGCCTGACCTCGAAGAGATGGAGCCGGTGAGCGCCAAGAGCCCCGCTGCGGCGGCGCCGTTCTCCATCGAGAAGGTCCGCGCCGCCTTTCCAGCGCTGGAGCGCGAGGTCAACGGGCAGCCGGTCGCCTATCTCGACAGCGGCGCCAGCTCTCAGCGGGTGCTGGCCTCGATCCAAGCGGTCGACCGCTACGAGCGGCGCCATCACTCCAACGTCCACCGCGGCTCCCACACCCTCTCGGCCGAGGCGACCGAAGCCTACGAGGGAGCGCGAGCCACTGTCGCCGACCACATCGGTGCCAGCGACCGGCGCGAGGTCGTCTTCGTCCGCAACGCGACCGAGGCGATCAACCTGGTCGCCCGCGCCTGGGGCGACGCCAACGTCGGCCCAGGCGACCGCCTGCTGCTGACCGAGATGGAGCACCACTCCAACATCGTCCCCTGGCAGCAGCTGGCCGAGCGGGTCGGGGCGGAGATTGACTGGGCGCCGATCGACGAGGAGGGGCAACTCGATATGGAGGCTTTCGCCGCCTTGCTCGAGCGAGGACCGAAGCTGGTCGCCGTCACCCACATCTCCAACGTGCTCGGAACCGAGAACCCGCTCGCCGAAATCTCCCGGCTGGCGCACGCCGCTGGGGCCAAGGTGCTTGCCGACGGGGCCCAGGCGGCGCCGAAGCTGCCGCTCGAGATGGCCGAGCTGGGAGTCGACTTCTACGCGATCACCGGCCACAAGCTCTACGGCCCGACCGGGATCGGCGTCCTCTGGGCCAATCTCGCCCTGCTGCGCGAGATGCCGCCCTTCCTTGGCGGCGGCTCGATGATTCGCAAGGTGACCAAGGAGGGCACGACCTACGCCGACGTGCCGGCGCGGTTCGAGGCCGGGACGCCGGCGATTACGCAGGCGATCGGGATGGCTTCGGCGCTGCGCTGGCTCGACCTAGTTGGGATGGAGCAGGTGCGCGCGCACGAGGAGCAGATCACCGACTACGCCTTGGAGCGCGTTGCCGAGGTGCCGGGACTGCGCGTCTTCGGACCACCCCGCGGCGAGTGGCGGCTCGGCCCGGTCTCCTTCGAGATCGAGGGAATTCACGCCCACGACATCTCCGAGATCCTCGACCGCCACGGCGTCGCCGTCCGCGCCGGCCACCACTGCGCCCAGCCGCTGATGGACCGGCTCGGAATCGCCGCCACCGCCCGCGCCAGCTTCGGCGTCTACTCCACCGCGGAGGAGATCGACCGCCTGGTCGATGGACTCGAAGACGCGCGTAAGGTGTTTGGTCTCTGATGGACGAGCTCTACCGCGACCAGATCCTCGAGCACTACAAGCGGCCGCACAACTTCGGCCACGTCGAGAACGCCGACCTCGAGTACGAGGACACGAACCCGTTCTGCGGCGACGAGCAGCACGTAACGATCAAGCTCGATTCCGAGGACCGCGTCGCCGAGATCGCCTTTGAGGGGAAAGGTTGCGCGATCTCCACTGCCGCCACCTCGCTGCTGACCGACGAGCTGGTCGGCAAAAGCCGCGAGGAGCTCCTCCTGCTGCCGAAAGAGTTCGTCCTCGAGCTGCTCGGGATCGACATCTCCGCAACGCGGATGAAGTGCGCGATGCTCGGCCTCAAGGTCGTCAAGAGCGCCTCGCTCGGCAAGTCCGCCGAGTGGGAGGACGAGGGCGAGACCGGCGACCCCTCGGAAGCGGTCGCCGACCTCGGCCAGATCTAGTCGACGATCAGAGCAGCCGGGGTTGTCACCCTGTAGGTCCCTTTCAGTTCGGCGGTTGCGCCACAAATGAAGTCGCTGCCGGCCAAAGTGGGAATCACAGCGGTGGCATGAATCAGCGCGTTTCCTCCGGTCGTGGTAGTTCCTGTCAATGTGCCGATATCCGTGTTATTCGTTCCATAAATGCAATGCACTTCGCCAAAGGGAGATGTGTGCACCACTGTCAGCTGGAGTTCGGACGATGTCAGTGTGCCGTTGCTGTTGCCATCTGAATGGATAGTCAACGTGCCGGCTGCGAGCACGGTCGTGCCATGCGTTTTCGTGCAATTGGTAAAGGTGAAGTGAGTTAGGTTCCCCGCAGCTGTAATTCCGGCGCCATGCGATTGAATGCTCCCTTCGATTGTCGAATCGCATTCGGCTTTGACGACACCTTCGAGGATGATCTTTTCCGTCGACACAGCATGGAAGACGTTTGTGTAAGCCGACCCGGCGGGCGATGTAATCGTGGTCGCGGAAGCGACCCCGGCAAGCGCCATAGATGCACCCGCGAGCAGGGCGACGGCTCCGATGATTCCTACGCATCTCATTTGCTCCTCCTTGATCAAGCAATGTCGCTTGGCTCTACCGTCGCAAGAGGGGTCACCGCTGACAACGATGCCCAGAGACAGCAGCACATGCGAGCGGGGCTAGGTGGCCCCGCTCACAGGAATCGCTGGAAATCAGGATGCGCGAATCGGAGCGGCGCCATTCCGGCGCGCTCGCCACGCCTAGCTAGTCGTTTAGCCGAATCACGCTGAAGACGGCGCCCCAAGGGTCGTGGACAACCGCGATCCGGCCGACCTCGACGTCCATCGGGCCCATGACCTTGGCCCCGCCGCCCGCTTTCACCTGCTCGATCGCCGCCTCGGCATCCTCTACCGCGAAGTAGGTGTTCCAGTGCGGCGGGATCTCGGCGGGGAACTGGTCACCCATGTGCAGCATCCCGGCAACCCGGTTCCCGTCGACCGAGCAAATGGAGTACCCCGCCGCGTTCTCGCTCTCCCGATCTTCAAACTCCCAGCCGAAGACGCGGCCGTAGAAGTCTTTCGCCGCCGCAGCATCACGGGTGTTGAGCTCGTTCCAGGCAAAGGCACCGGGCTCGTTGACCAGCTCGGCACCGGCGAAATCGGCCGGCTCCCAGATCCCGAAGAAGGCCCCCTCGGGGTCGGTAAAGACTGCGAGCCGACCGTATGACGCCACGGCCATCGGCTCGGCGATCATCGTCCCGCCGTTTTCCTGGATCGCACGGGAGATGGCGTCGGCGTCGTCGACGCAGACGTAAGTGCTCCACGCCGGCGGCTGGCCCTCCTGCATCAGCGGCATCGCCCCGGCGACATCCTTGCCGTTCAGTTTGGCCCGCCGGTAACCGCCCATTTCGGCCGAGTTCGGCAGCTCGGGAATCTCCCAGCCGAACAGCTCGCGGTAGAAGCTCTCGGCGGCATCCAGATCCGGCGTCGCCAGATCGACCCAGCAGGGCGTTCCGGGCGTGTAAGTGGTCCTCGCGCTCATCCTCAGAATCCTTTCGTCGGTGGGGTTCTGTAGATAAGACCAGAGCGGCGATCCGAAGTCATCGCTCCGCTGTGAATTGCCCACCCGGGCGCCCCGCTAAAATCCGACCGTAGAAGTAGGATTAAGTCTCGATCCGCACTAGGCCGCATTCGCGGCGACTGGAGCACCCCCTCTTGACCGACACCGCTGGAATCAAGATCCCCGTCTGCCCGGCAGCCGAGCTGTCGCCGGGCGAGATGCGCCTGGTCGAGCACGAGGGCAAGAAGATTGGTGTCTTCAACTGCGACGGCACGCTTTACGCGATCGAGGACCGCTGCTCGCATGACAACGGGCCGCTGGCCGAGGGCGAGTTCGACCCAGCCAGCTGCACGGTCGAGTGCCCCCGCCACGGCTCCCTCTTCGACCTCAGCACCGGCAGGCCGAAGACGCTCCCAGCTTTCCAGCCGGTGCAAACGTTCCCGGTAGAGATCGAGGACGACACCATCACTTTGGAGGTCAACTGACATGGCAACGCCCGAGGTTCTCGCCGAGAAACGCGAGCTGGCCGGCATCAATGCCGACTACAAAGAGAAGTTCGGCTTCCACGACTCGGAGTCGGGCTACGCCTACAAAGCCCCCAAGGGCCTGACCCGCGAGGTCGTCGAAACCATTTCCGACTTCAAGGAAGAGCCGCAGTGGATGCGGGACTTCCGGCTGAAGGCGCTGGAGCACTTCGAACAGCGCCCGACCCCGAAATGGGGCGGCGACCTCGACCAGATCGACTTCGACGACATCCACTACTTCGTCCGCGCCTCGGAGAAGAACAGCCGTGACTGGAGCGAGGTACCAGACGACATCAAAAACACCTTCGACCGTCTCGGAATCCCCGAGGCGGAGCGCAAATTCCTCGCCGGGGTCGGCGCCCAGTACGAGTCCGAGGTCGTCTACCACCAGGTGAACGAGAAGCTCGAGGCCCAGGGCGTGATCTTCACCGACATGGACACCGCCCTGCGCGAGCACGAGGACCTGGTGCGCGAGTACTGGGCAACGGTGATCCCGCCCAACGACAACAAACTGGCCGCCCTGAATAGCGCCGTCTGGTCGGGTGGCTCCTTCGTCTACGTCCCCGCCGGGGTCAAAGTGGAGATGCCGCTGCAGGCTTACTTCCGGATCAACACCGAGAACATGGGCCAGTTCGAGCGGACGCTGATCATCTGCGAGGAGGGCGCCGACGTCCACTACATCGAGGGCTGCACGGCCCCGGTCTACTCCAGTGACTCGCTTCACTCGGCGGTGGTTGAGATCGTCTGCAAACCAAGCTCGCGGGTCCGCTACACGACCGTGCAGAACTGGTCGCAGAACGTTTTCAACCTGGTCACCAAGCGCGCCATCGCCCAGGAAAAGGCGACGATGGAGTGGGTCGACTGCAATCTCGGCTCGAAACTGACGATGAAGTACCCGTCGATCTACCTGCTCGGGCCCGAAGCCCACGGCGAGATCCTCTCGATCGCCTTCGCCGGCGAGGGTCAGCACCAGGATGCCGGCGGCAAGATCATCCACGGCGCCCCGCGGACCTCGTCCTCGATCTTTTCCAAGTCGATCTCCAAGGACGGCGGCCGCTCGACCTACCGCGGCCTGCTCGAGGTCGCCGACGGGGCGAGCGAATCGCGCTCCAAGGTCGTCTGCGACGCGCTGCTCCTCGATGAGGACTCGCGCTCGGACACCTACCCGACGATCCGGATCGACGAGAACGACGCCGACATCGGCCACGAGGCCACCGTCTCGAAAATCGGCGACGAGCAGCTCTTCTACCTGCAGAGCCGCGGGCTCGACGAGGAGGAGGCCTCGAAGATGATCGTCAACGGGTTCATCGAGCCCGTGACCAAGGAGCTGCCGATGGAGTACGCGGTCGAGCTCAACCGGCTGATCGAGCTGCAGATGGAGGGCTCCATTGGCTGAGGTCGCGACGCAACCGGCCTGGCTCGACGAGAGGCGCCAGCGCGGCGCCTCTCTCGCGCAGGAGCTCCCCCTTCCCGACCAGAAGGCGAAGGGTTGGGAATTCACCGACCTCTCCAGCCTCAATCTGGACTCCTACGAGGAGACCCCGGCGGCACCGACTATCTCCGGCGCCGAGGGCGCGACGGTGCTCCCGCTGAGCGAGGCGCTTGCAAGTCACGACGGTCTGCTGCGCGAGCGGCTTGGGTCGCTGGTCCCGGTCGAGGATCCGTTCGTCGCCCGCAACGAGGCCAGTTGGCAGGACGGCGTCCTCGTCCATGTGCCGAAAGGCGTGCGACTGAGCGAGCCGATCCAGATCGAGCTGCCGGTCGACTCCAGCGGCGCCGCGGTCAACTGGCGGACGCTGATCGTGCTCGAGGAGGGCGCCGAAGCCGAGGTCTGGGAGCACTGGTCCTCGCCGGGCGACGAGGTCGACGCGGTGCTGAACTCGGTGGTCGAGCTGGCCGTCGGCCAGGCCGCGACCCTGCGCTACGTCAACACCCAGGACATCTCCGAGCAGGCTTGGATCTTCGCCACCCAGCGAGCCGAGGTGGAGCGCGACGGCCGCCTGGACTGGGCCGCGCTTGGCTTTGGCTCCGGCGGCGGCAAGGTGCGGATGGAGACCAAGCTCGCCGGCCCGGGCTCCGAGGCCCGCGTCACCGGCGGCTACGCCGGCGGTCCCGGACAGCACCTCGACTTCGACACCCTGCAGGAGCACGCGGCGCCGAATACCAACTCCGACCTCGCCTTCCGCGGCGTCCTCGCCGCCGGCTCGACGGCCGTCTGGCGGGGAATGATCAAGGTCGATCCCGGCGCCCAGCAGACCGATGCCTTCCAGGAGAGCCGCAACCTGCTGCTCTCTCCCGAGGCCCACGCCGACGCGATCCCCGGTCTCGAGATCCTCGCCGACGACGTCCGCTGCACCCACGCTGCGGCGATCGCCCAAGTTGACAAGGAGCAGCTCTTCTACCTCACCTCCCGCGGCCTCGACGACGAGGCCGCCAAGGCCCTAATCATCGAAGGCTTCCTCGAGTCCCTGGTCGAACGACTGGCCGCGGGCCCGGTGCGGGACAGCATCTCCGAGGCGCTCGAGACGCGCCTGGCGGAGATCCTCTAGAGAGCTACTGGCCCGCGGGTCCTGTCTCCGATCGGGGGCTCTGCCTATCGGCAGAGTCCTCCCGATCGTCGCCACCCGCGGGAGGAGCGTCTACCGCCCGACGCTGGGAGATAGAGCTTTTGACGATCGCCCCGACCACGATTAGAACTGGCAGGACGTAGAGAACCCAGACGGCGTAGTGGCCGGCGTGGGCTAACGGCAGCATTCCCCTCTCCTACCCGTTGGCGACCGAGAGCAGGTAGAGCCCGAAGCAGGTGAAGGCGACCATCACCGCCAGCATCCAGTACTGCGAGGCGGTCGCGTTGCGGTAGTCGGGCCAGTAGACGAGGGCGCGGTCGTGGGCCAGCATCAGCCCGAGCACGTGTCCCACGATCAGCGAGCCGACCTGGACGTACCAGATCGCGTTGGCGCTGAGGATCGAGTAGTCCACGCCCGACCCAGCAGTGCCGAAAAGGTCGGTGGTGCCGGTGCCGAGCGGATCCGAAAGCAGGAAGGTGAACTGCGCCTGCTCCTGGAAGACGAAGAAGCTGAAGTAGTGGGCAACGAGATAGGCGAGGGCGATCGGGATCAGGGTGTGAGCGAACCCGACCCGCAGCTTTGCCAGCGAGGGCGCGCCGGGAACGGTCCTCATTCCCCGGATGCCAAGCATGTAGATGAGGCCGACGCCGGCAAAGCAGAGCAGCATGAAGACGGTTCCCGAGATGCGCAGCGAGGCAGTCAGGCCGATTCCAAGGCCTTCGAGCCACTCGGTAAGGCTTTCGATCGCGTCCTTGAACGCTCCCTCCTGGCCGCCGTCGAAGCTGGTGGTCGCGATCGAGGCGATCACCACCGCGGCCGAGCCCGGGACCGTGGCCCAAGTAGTTGCGGCTGAGAACGGGCGCCGGCGCACCAACTTGCCGTCCTCGCTGCCGAAGATCCCGAGCCGGCCGAACATTCCGAAATAGACCGAGAAGACCTCGCCCCTCTCGCACCACTCTTCAACCCCAAAGACGGCCATCATCGCCAGCGTGTAGCCGCTGTAGATGAGAGTGGCGACGGCGATGGTTTGGGGGTCGAAGCCAACGCCCCCCTTGCCGTAGACGACCTCCAGCCAGACCACGGCGAGGAGACCGATCGCGGCGGGCCACCGGCCCAGCTTCTCCGGATAGGAAGCGTGCGCGGCGCGCTGGCCGGCGATCGCCTGAAAGCCGGCGCCGGCGACGCGACCGATCGCCCGCCAGGGATTGAAGGGCCGGAAGAGGTCACCGAAGATCGCCGAGAAGAAGGGGAAGCCGAGCCAGCAGGTGACAAAGAGGAAGGTGAGGGCGAAGTTGCGATCGGGGGCTTCGGTGCCCTCGAGGCCGGCGTAGACCGCGAGCCCGAGTAGGAAGACGCCGATGGCGCCGCAGAGGACCTGCATCGGCAAGCCGAGGAGGACGCGGGAGGCCGCCGCCCCAAGCGGCCGCGCGTGCAGTTGCTCGAAACGGGGAGTGCGCCATCCCGCCGCCAGCGCGAAGAAGGAGACGATCAGGACGATCGAAGCTCCCCAAGCGAAGAGCCAGGCTGGGACCGGCAGGTCCTGCCGGGAAGCCAGGGCGTGCGCCAGCGGCAGGAAGTTCACGGGTTGATCCGCAACTCGGCGATCTGGACGCCGAGCTCCTCTAGCTCGGCCTCGTAGATCCCTTCCAGTTCAGCCGGGAAGTCGAATTCGATCGTGCCGCCAGCGGGGACATCTTGGGAGATGTCATAGCCGTGGACATGGATCTCTTCCGCTTGGTCGGAGGTGACCCGGAAGCGAACCTCTTCGCCGGCGGTGAATTCAAGCTCCTGGATGCCACCGACCGGTTCACCGTTGCGAACGACGATCGTCGGCACCTCGCCGCTGGCAATCGGCGTTTCTTGGTTGCCCGTGGGGGTGCCTTCAAGTTCCGCGCAAGCGATCTTGTCGCTGTGTGCGTGCTTGGGCTCGCCGCTTCCTTCGTCGTGGTGCTGGCCTTCGTGGACAAAGAGTGCGGTCCCCGCTTCGGCCTCCCCGGTTTCGTAGGCGGCCATCTCGTGGTGCGACCCATCGTCGACGTGGAGGACAATCGAGCCGGCTTCGCCGACCGGAACTTCGCGCCCGCTCGTAGCCTCCGCTTCGCCTTCGCCATTCGCGTCTGAGGTGAACTTCAGGTGGATCTCGTTCGGCGGCTCCTCCGAGCCGCCCTTCTGGAACTGGAAGTGCGGCCCGCCTGGGTCAGCCTGGTCGCAGCCACTGGTGTGGAGGTGGGCGATGTAGGCGGTTTTCGGCTCCAGACCCGAAATGGCGATCGAGACCGTGGTGCCTGCACCCGAGCGCTGCAGCTCGGCTTCGCCGGCGACTTTCGAATAGCCAGGGGGCGCGTCGGCAAGCGGCTCGAACCCGCCATTAACCGCCGCGCTTTCATCGCCATTCGTCTCGTTGGTGTTCTCGTCGCTGCTACCGCAAGCGGCAAATGCGCTGGCCACGACGAGAACCAGCAGCACCATCGTCAACTTCTTTGCATCCATCATCTTCAAGACCTCTCTGAGTCAGCTTTCCTGGGCACGCAGGCACGCCCGCACCGACACGGCGCGGGCGGCTAGGCGGCAGCGGGCGGGGCGCGACCGGAAAGCGAGTGGGCGAGGAGCAACCCGCCACGGCGAGCGAAGGAAGGCAGGCTAGCCAGCTGGGATCGACCGCTCGCAGCGCCGATCAGGGACCGGCGGCCGGCGGCAATTCGCTCAGCCAGACGGACGACAGCCTCGCAACCGGGGTAGCAACCCGCGAGCAGCGCCACCAGCAGAGCCAGCAGCGGCAGTGCTGGCAAGAGGAAGGTGACGAGCTCAGTCACGGCAGCCAGGATAACGTCCGCTCCCCGTGCGCCCCGGACGCGAGAACATCGCCGCCCCCGATCTGCCGATCGACCTTGCCTGGGTCGGGACTGAACCCGAGTCGATGCCAGCGCTGACCGCCGGCGGACCGGCGCTGGTCCATTTCATCGAATACGCCCAGCTGAACAGCATCCGCACCCTGCCTTACCTGGCGGAGTGGCACCGCCGCTACCGCGCGGCGGGCCTCAGCGTTATCGGCGTGCAAGCCCCCCGCTTCCCCTTCGCAGCCAAAGCGGAGAACGCCGCCGCGGCCCTGACCGCGCTGGGGGTCGAGTTCCCAGTCGCGGTTGACGCCGATCATGACCTCTGGAGCGCCTACGGCTGCGAGGGCTGGCCCAGCCTCTTCCTCTGGAGCCTCGGCGGCGCCCTCTCTTGGGCCCACTTCGGTGAGGGCGAATACCGGGCAACCGAGGAAGCGATCCAGGCCGAGCTGCGGGAGATCGACGCCCTGCAAGACCTGCCGGAGCCAATGGCACCGCTGCGAACGACCGACGGGCCGGGCGCGCGGGTGATCCCCCCTACTCCCGAGCTCTTCCCAGGGGGATCCTGGGAGCAACCGTGGGTCGCGGGCGCCGACGGCGAGGACCTGGCCCTCGATTACCAGGCCGGAGGAGCCTTCGCCACGGTCGAGGGCGAGGGCGAGATCGAGGTCGAGATCGACGGCCAGTGGAGCTCTATTCCGAGCGATCCGACCCCCGGCCTTCGCACCCTGGCCGAGCATCCGAGCCACGAGGCGCACAGCCTTATCCTCCGCCCAGCCGCAGGCGTCAAGATCTGGTCAGTCAGCTTCTCCCCTGGCATCCCCTAATCCACTGGAGGAAACGATGATCACCAAGACCGACTTCATCGGCATCCCATCCACCGACGCAGAGCGCACCCGCGCCTTCTACGTCGAGACCCTCGGGTTGCGGCCGGACGAGAAGAGCCGCTTCGAGTTCTGGGCCGGCGACACCTGCTTCGGGATCTGGGAACCGGCCAAAATGGGCATGGAGTTCGCCCCCCAGAAAAATGCTCACCCGGCGCTGCACGTCGACGACGTCGCGGCAGCTCGCAAGGAACTGGAGGCCAAGGGCGTCGAGTTCGGAGGCGAGACCTTCGACACCGGCGTCTGCCACATGGCCTTCTTCAATGATCCCGACGGCAACGACCTGATGCTGCACAGTCGTTACGCGCCCTACGAGGACTAACCCTCCCAAGGATTACCCGCCATCCTCAGGCCCACTTTTCGGTCCGTATGGGCGACCACCTGCAACGGGCGGTCGCCCATACGTGTTCGACTTACTGATCAACTGTTAGGCCGATTGGTTTGGTGATTGTGAACCTTCCTGTCGCTTCCGCACTGGACCCACAGAGGAAACTCCCCGATTCAATCGGGATGGGGGCTGAGTCGAGATCCAATGTCGCGTGGCTGCTGTGATTCGACGGAGCTGTAATCGTTCCAAAGTGAGTGTTATTGGTCCCGAATACACAGTGGACGTTGCCGAAGATCGTTGTGAATTCAACTGTAATCTGCCCTCCCGACCATGTCAATGTGCCGTTACTACCATTCGTCCAATGAATTTCAAAGGTCCCCGCTTTAATGATAAACGGGTGCTGATCGCAGTTGAATAGGGCCAAGGCCATCGGCCCTTTGGCTGTAACTCCACTTCCATGCGATTCGACTTTCGCAGTGAAATGGGCATGAGCACACGTGAGGTCCGCAACTCCGTGCAAAGTAATAGCGCTCTCGCTTGTGGCTGTGATATCGCCTGTATACACCTGTGTATTGCCATCTGTGATGGTCGTCGCTGAAGCGCCGGGAGCAAATGCGAAGGCACTAACTACAACGCCCAGAAGACCGAGAATTTTCAAATGCTTCATGTAAGTACTCCTTGAGCCAAGGTTTGCCGATAGGAGCGGGCTGAGTTGCTGAGTTTGTAGCTATACAGCTCTTCATGCACAAGTTTTGTTGTGTATGCGCCCTTACCTGCACGGTCGGCATTGCTATGTGAGATCAGGAAACCCTGGAGGGAGCGATGGCCCAGTTTCCGCGGGTGCCAATGGGCGCAGCGCAACTCTTTGCATGCTGCCCAGCGGAGAGAAGCCGCAATCTTTCTGTTCAGGTGCTACGGTCACACAGGGAGGAAGGACTGTGGGGAAAGGGAACCCGGGTAAATACCTGACTGCCATTCTGGCGGTCATCGCGCTCGCGGCTATGGCGGTCGCGGGCAGCGTGATGGCGAAGCCGGAAAAGGTGTTGATCGGCAACCTTGAAGTCGAATTCGACGGGGGCTTCTCGCCGACGGCGCTCTCGAGGACGAAGCCGACCCCGATCAGTTTCTGGCTCTGGGCGAAACTCCGCACGCTTGATGGGAAACATCCTCCCGCCGTCCGCGAATTCAAACTTGAAACCGACAGGAACGGCTCGATCAACGTCAAGGGCCTGCCGGCTTGCACCTCAGGGAAACTGCAGTCGCAAACCACGGCTGCGGCTCGCAAAGTCTGCGGACCCGCGATCGTCGGCGAAGGGATCGCCGAAGCCGAGGTCCAGTTCCCCGAACAACCGCCGGTCGACGTGAGAAGCGAGCTGCTCGCCTTCAATGGGGGCGAGAAGGGCGGCATCACTACCCTCTTCGTCCACGCCTACCTGAGCGCACCAGTGACCGCCGCGATCGTCACCACGGTGAAGATTAAGCGGATCAACAAAGGTCGCTTCGGGCTGCTCTCGGTCGGCAAAATCCCGAAAATCGCCGGCGGCGCAGGCTCGGGTACCTACTTCAAGCTCAAGTTCGACAAGGGAATCCTCTTTGCCAAATGCCCCGACGGCCACCTGAACGCGCGCGGCACCGGGACCTTCGAAGACGGAACCGTCGCCTCGGCGGGGGTCGTCCGCCCCTGCACTCCGAAGGGCTGAGGGAGAACAGCGCGGGCTAAGCCCGCGCTGAGATCTCCTCGCGGATCTCCTTCGGCAGCATGAAACGAACGTCCTCGTGGACGGTCCGCAGCTCGGATACGTCCTCGGCACCGCGGTCGCGGAAGAAGGAGACGAGACTTTCAACCAACTCCTCGGGGGCGGACGCGCCGGAGGTGATGCCGACCGTCTCCACCCCCTCTAGCCACTCCTCCTGAACCTGGCCGTGGTTGTCAATCAGGTGCGAGGCGGCGCCGTGTTCGCGGGCGACCTCTACCAAGCGGTTGGAGTTGGAGGAGTTAGTCGAGCCGATCACCAGGACCAGGTCACACTCGCGGGCAAGCTGCTTGACCGCGATCTGGCGGTTGGTGGTCGCGTAACAGATGTCATCCGACTTGGAGCTGACGATGCCGGGGAACTTGACTCGCAGGGCAGCAATTACCTCGGCGGTCTCGTCGACCGAGAGCGTCGTTTGGGTAATGAAGGCGACTTTGTTGGGGTCTGGGACCTCGAGGCTCTCGACCTCGTCGGCGGTTTCGATTAGGACGATGCTGTCGGGTGCCTCGCCGGTCGTCCCTTCGACCTCCTCGTGGCCCTCGTGGCCGATCATGATGATCGTGTAGCCCTGGGCGGCGAAGCGGCGGGCGGAGACGTGGACCTTGGTCACCAGCGGGCAGGTGGCGTCGATCGTCCGCAGCTGCCGGGCGGAGGCATTCTCGTGCACGCTCGGCGCAACCCCGTGGGCAGAGAAGACGACCAGGGCGCCCTCCGGCACCTCTGTCTCCTCATCGACGAAGATCGCGCCGCGCTTGGCCAGCTCCTCGACCACGTGCTTGTTGTGGACGATCTCCTTGCGCACGTAGACGGGCGCGCCGTATAGCTCCAGCGCGCGCTCGACCGCCTGCACGGCACGATCGACACCGGCGCAGTAGCCGCGCGGCGCTGCAAGCAGCACCCGCTTCGGGGCGGTGGCGGTGGCGGGCATGGTTTAAGGGTACCGAGGCGGCTTCGCCTGCGCGGGCGATCGCCATTTGGCGATCGCCTCTTGCGGATCTCGGAATTCCAGCGCTAGGCTCAATCCCACCTCAGCCCTGTCGGGGAGTTGATTTTGTATGTACCCCTCCAAACCGCACTCTCGCAGAGAACGTTGCCCTCGGCTGGGAGCGTCCCGGAATTTATGTGGTAAGTGGCATGACCGGTAGGGCCCGGGGCAGCTGTAGCCGTACCTATGTGGCTGTTATTCGTCTTGATTATGCAGTGGATGGTGCCGAAAATGGATGTCAAACTGATTGTGATTTCAGCGCCTGATGATGTGATTGTCGCGTTCCCGCCACTGGTGGCGTGGAATTCATGCGATCCCTTGTTCACGACAGAGACATGCTGATTGCATTCCGTGAAAGTGAGGGTGCTCAATTGCACTCCGGCTGTAACGCTGCTCCCATGGGTTTCGAAGCTGCCTGCCATGGACGATTTGTTACAGGTGACGTCGAGGGTAGTTTCGATAGTGATGCTTCCTTCGTTGCTCGCGCTCGTGCTCCCTGTATAGGCGGTGCCCGACGGAGCTGTGACGGTCGTTGCGCCGGCAATTGCAGGGGCCGCCATCAATGAGGCGGCAACAGCTAGAACGAGAAGAGTCTTTGCTGACTTCATGGGCTTCTCCTTGGTTCGGGCAGTTCTCTGGGCCCGGTGGACTACAGGAGATCTACTGGCTGCCGATATCCATGTCAAGAATTACTGAGCATTTGCTTGGTTCCGTGATGGCGTGATGAGCGATATTGCGATGAAGCCGTCACAAAGCCCCCAAACTGCGGCATAAGTAGCCTTAGCCGATGGCAACCTCCGGTCGTCACCTGGATCGCCTCACCGCTGTTGATGCCTCGTTCCTGACCAACGAGAGCTCGAGCAGCCACATGCACGTGGGCGCGATCCTGATTTTCGAGGGGCCGCCGCCGAAATACGTCGACCTGGTCGAGCACGTTCGCAGCCGCCTGCCACTCGTTCCCCGCTTCCGGCAGCGGCTGGTGGTGCCGCCGCTGGAGGCCGGCCGGCCGCTCTGGGCCGACGACGTCAACTTCAACCTGACCTACCACATCCGCCATACGGCGCTGCCCGATCCCGGAGGCGAGGCGCAACTGAAACGGCTTGCGGGGAGGGTCTTCTCCCAGCAGCTCGACCGCTCGAAGCCACTTTGGGAGCTGTGGTTGGCGCAGAACCTGGAGCGCGACCGCTTCGCGATCCTGACCAAGACCCACCACGCGATGGTCGACGGAGTCTCCGGCGTCGACATCGGCACCGTCCTCTTCGACATCGAGCGCGAGGCGAAGCCGACGAAGCTGGAGGACGACTGGGTGCCGCAGCCAGAGCCGGGGACGACCGAGCTGGTCGCCCGCGGCATCTCCGACGTGGTGGCGGCGCCGGTGAAACTGGCCGAGCGCGCGGTCGACGCGGTCCGCAACCCGGAGACGACGGCGCGCAAGCTGGTCGAGGGCCTGGAGGGAGTCGGGGAGATCGTCAGCGCCTTCGCCGATCCCGCCCCGGACGTCCCCCTGAACGAGGAAATCGGGCCCCACCGGCGCTATGTCTGGGCCCGCTCGGAGCTCGCCACCTTTAAAGCGATCAAGGATGCCCTCGGCGGCACCGTCAACGACGTCGTCCTCGCGGTGGTCACCGGCGCCCTGCGCAAGTGGTTGCACGGCCGCGGCATCCGCACCGAGGGACTGGAGCTGCGAGCACTGGTGCCGGTATCAATCCGCAGCGAGGACGAGCGCGGCAACCTCGGCAACCGGATCGCGCTGATGCGCGGACCGCTGCCGGTCTACATCGAGGACCCGGTGCGGCGACTGCGCACCATCAGTGACGCGATGGCGGGATTGAAGCGCTCCAAACAAGCGCTAGGGGCGGAAGTGATCTCCCGCTTCAACGACTTCGCGCCGCCGACCCTGCTCGCCCAGGCCTCGCGAATCAACTTCTCGACCCGCCTCTTCAACCTGATCGTCACCAACGTGCCGGGACCGCAAATGCCGCTCTACGTCCTCGGCAAGGAACTGGAGGAGGTCTTCCCGGTCGCCTTCCTGCCGCAGAACCACTGCCTGGCGGTGGCGATCATGAGCTACAACGGCAAAGTCGGATTCGGCCTCCTCGCCGACTATGACTGCGTGGAAGACATCGAAGTGGTGAGCGACGGGCTGGGCGAATCCCTGGCCGAGCTCGAAGCGGCAGCGGGCAAAGCCGTCAAAGCCGCGTAGCCACCCTCTCTAGGCTGTCCCTATGCCGTTGCTGATCATCCTCTTCATCGTCGTCCCGATCCTCGAGCTCTACGTGATCATCCAGGTGGGGCAGTGGATCGGCGTGGTTCCAACGCTGGTTCTGCTGCTGGCCGACGCACTGTTGGGATCGCTGCTGCTGAAACACCAGGGTCGCAGCGCCTGGCGGCGCTTCAACGAAGCGCTGGCGGCACGGCGCTTCCCCGGCCAGGAGGTTGCCGACGGCGTCCTCATCGTGATCGGCGGCACCCTGTTGCTGGCACCCGGCTTCCTCACCGACATCGCCGGCCTCTTCCTCCTGATCCCGCCGACGCGGGCGATCGCCCGACGGGTGCTGAAACGGTTCACGGTCGGACGCTTCGCGATCGTTGGCGTCCCCGGAGCTGGACCGGGATCCTTCGGCGGACCCACCTCGGGGTCTCCCAGCCGTGACTACGACTTCGAGGGCAGCGCCGAAGAGGTGCCCTCACAGGGGAACCAGGACCCCGAGCTGCCGCCCCCCGACCGGAACTGAGTTGGGCGCAGCGGAGCGGCAAACGGAGCGACTCTTGGCCCGTAAGCCGTCCCCTGACGACCGGGCCCTCTACCACGCCCACTTCACACGGCCCGAGGTCGAGCGGTGGCTGCGACCCTCCCCCCTCCCACCCTTCGACGTAGGCGCCCTCGACGAGTTAGTCGAAGGCGACTGCGCCCACTGGCACGACCACGGCTTCGGACCCTGGATTTTGGTTGAGCACAGGAGCGGCAAGTTCGCCGGTCGCGGTGGCCTCGCCTGGACCTTCATCGAAGGCACCGCCGAGATCGAGCTCCCGTGGAGCATCGAGCCGCAGCTGCACGGCAGCGGCTACGCGACCGAGGCGGCGACCGCCGCCGTCGCCTGGGCGCAGGAACTTGGCTTCGAGCAGGTCATCGCGCTGGTCCTGCCGAGCAACCTCGCTTCCCGGCGCGTCGCCGAGAAGGTGGGCTTCCGGCCCGCTGGCGAAGTCACCCACGCCGACCTCCCCCACCTGCTGTTTCGGCTGGATCTTCCCGGCAGTCCTTGAACTGGCCAGCCAGCCAGTTAGTATCCCCTGCCGTGGCCGACCAGACCGACACCGCTGCCGGCAAGCGCGACATCAAAGACGAGCTCGTGCTCGAGCGCGAACACTGGGAGAGCGGCCCGCCGCTGGAGCTGTTCAAGCGGATGCGCAGTGAGTGTCCCGTCCACTGGACCTCAGAAGTCACCGAGCTGCCAGCCGCCAAGGGCTTCTGGTCGGTGACCAGGGCCGACGACGTCCACAAGGTCAGCCGCGACTGGGAGACCTACTCCTCCGAACTCGGCGGCGTGGTCGTGATCGACGAGGTCTTCCCGATCGAGCTGGCGCGGGCAATGTTCATCGGCATGGACCCGCCCAAGCACGACCGCCTCAAGGCGCTCTTCCAGGCCGGCTTCACGCCGAAGCGGATCGCCGCTCACGAGGAGTCGATCCGGGAGATCGTCGCCGGCGTGCTCGACCGCCTCGAGGGGCGCGAAACCTGCGACCTGGTCACTGACGTTGCCCAACCCGCGGTTTCGCGGGTGATCGGCAGCTTCATGGGCATCCCCGAGGAGGACGACCAGGCCTGGGCGGACCTGATGAACATGGCGCTGGCCGCCAGCGACCCCGACTACAGCCCCTCGGTCGACAACGTTGAAGAGACGATCCAGGAGGCGATTCAGCAGGTCTTCGCCCGCTGCGGAGAGATGATCGCCGCGCGCCGCGAGAACCCGACCGACGACCTGACCAGCGTCCTCGTCGATGCCGAAGTCGAAGGACAGAAGCTGGAGGAGCACGAGATCGTGATGGGCTTCTTCCTCCTCGTCGCCGCCGGCAACGACAGCACCAAGGCGACCTACAGCTCGGCGATGCGCGCCTTGATGGAAAATCCGGACCAGCGCCAGCTCCTGATCGACGACCCGTCGCTGATTCCCGGCGCGGTCGAGGAGGCGCTGCGGATGTTCCCCGCCTTCGCCCACTTCCGTCGCACCGCCACCAAAGACACCGAACTCGGCGGCCAGCAGATCAAAGAGGGCGAGAAGGTGGTGATGTGGTACGCGTCGTCAAACCGCGACGAGAGCCGCTACGAGGACCCGGACCGCTTCGACGTCCTTCGCAATCCAGACCACCAGGCCTTCGGCGCCGGCGGCCGCCACTTCTGCCTCGGCACCGCCCTCGCCCGCCTCGAGCTGAAAATCCTCCTCGAGGAGACCCTGGCGCGCTACCCGAACACGGAGCTAACGGGCGAGCCCGTCTTCGTCGAGTCGGGCTTCCTCAACCAGCTGAAAACGCTGCCGGTCCGACTCGCCTAGAACCGAGCGACCGCCGCCGAACTCCCCTACCTTCAGAATCCGCAATAAGAGAGTACGTCCGGCTGGACCCGACACGACTACGCCCCTCGAATTAGTTAGTGGGACCCGCGGTCTCTACCAGCCTCAGACGATCGGGCGGGCTTGGCACTGCATCGTGCCGAACGAAAACTCCGTCTACCACGGCGATTCTCACGGCCGCCCCAGATGCCTCGGCGACGATCTCATGCGCTCGATCGGGAGCGATCCCGACGATGGCCCGGGATATCTTCTGAAAGGCTCCGATTCCTCGCTCGGTCAGCAAGGTCGCTGCGAGACCGCGATCCAACGCACCTCCGGTGGTGTCACACGTGGCGCCGACCGCTCCGCTGCCGCGGCGAACTTGAAGGGTGAAGATGCAGATGTATCCGTCTCCAGGAGCCGCCCACGCACGCGCGGGATGCTTAATGGGCAAGCGCTGGGCCAGGTCCCAGTTGATGCCGTAGGCGGGACGACGCATGGCAAGACGCATCGACCGAGGCAGCGGCTCGGGTGACGTGCGGAACACGGCGAAGCTCGCTCGTTGGCGATCTTCCAGATGAGGGATGACGGGAAGTTCGCTTTGGCTTCGGTCCCATTTCTGAGAGCTTTGGGTTTCGTAAGCGGGGCGAAGGTGTCGGGCTGCTTGCTCCGGCGCGCTATCTCGAAACAGCGACCACAGCCCGAAGGCGATAAGCCAAAACGCCAGCAGGCCGACGCCAAAGCGCCAGCCTGCCGGGATCAACGTCAAGCGACCGCCCATTGGACAGGGCTCGGAATCGCCTTGCTAGTAGCTCAGAGCTCCGTCGAACCAGCCGCCAAAGCTGAGGTTGTTATTCCTGATTACACCCTTGCGGAACACGCCTTCGTGACCGAAGTCGTAGATCGATGCGGCTGTCGCAGGAGAGCTCCCGGCAGCACCACACATCCACGAAAACATCAGTTCGTTAGCGCCATTCGCAATATCCACGCAACCCGCGCGTTCATGGGTGACGACCACGGCGTTATACAGAGAAGTGTGGCCCGTCGAGTAACAGCGGTCCCCGCCCGACCCGTACGGGGCCAACCAGGCGCTGGTACAGAAGTTTTCACTGGCCGCTTGGGCGGGGGAAGCGCCGATGGCGAAGAACATCGTCGCAGCAGCCATGACTGCTCCAAGAAACAGCATTCCACGTTTCGCTAGCACAGCCGGTCGTTGCATCCTTACATCGCTCACACATGCCTCCTTTTGTTGAGTATGTTTCCGGCGGTCGGGCACTGTACCAGTAGTTTAAGAAACCTGAGTGTTGGCAACATTACGTAACTCTGCCCGTTTCGTAGGCAACCTCAGCGTCGAGTGGGAGGGCTCGCAGACAGGGGCGCCAACCGGAGCCGAAGGCGGAAGGTAGACCGAGAATCTTCCCCGCCGTGCTAATAACAAGTGAGGCGCCGCCCCGGTCACGACATCGGCGCAGTTGATTGGCTCGCCGGGAGGTAGTAGCTAGCGGAGGCGACCTACAAGCCTTTATACCGGGCTGGTGGGAACAACTTGGGGACGGCACGCGGTCGGAATAGACCTCCGTTCACCCCCAAAAAATGTAAATCCGTGCCTAGAACCCGAGCGCGAACTTCGCCTCCTCGGTCATCATCTCCGGGGTCCAGGCTGGGTCGAAGACCATCTTCGGGTGGACGCCGGTGACGCCGGGCATGTCGCCGACGAACTCGCGCATCTGTTCGGAGACCTGGGGGCCAATCGGGCAGGCCGGGGTGGTCAGGGTGAAGGTGACGTAGACCTCGGTGCCCTCGATGTTGACGTCGTAGACGAGGCCGAGGGAGACGAAGTCAAGGCCGAGCTCGGGGTCGATGACCTCCTCGAGTACCTCGTAGACGTCCTCCTCGGTCAGGGTTTCGTCGCTGGTCGCGTCGGTCGCTGCAGGGTTATCGCTCATGGGTGAATGGTAGCCGGGGGCTCAGCGCAGCTCCGGCGGCGGTCCCTCTCCCGCCGGCTCCAGCTCGAGTTGGAACCAGCCGACGTCGCGCCAGGCTCCCTCCTTCCAGCCGATCTCGCGGTTGATCCCGGTCCGCTCGAACCCGAGGTTCTCGTGCAGGCCGACGCTCGCTGCATTCGGCAGGGTGATCCCGGCGCAGGCCATGCGGAAACCGCGGTCGCGGAGGCGCCCAAAGAGCGCTTCGTAGAGCGCGCGGCCGATTCCCTGACCCCGCGCCGCCTCGCCGACGTAGACGGAGACGCTGGCGCTCCAGCGGTAAGCGGGGCGCTCGTTGAAGGCGGTCGCGTAGGCGTAACCGACCACCTCCCCCGCCCGCTCCGCGACGAGCCAGGCGTGGCTGCGCCCGTAGCGCTCAATCCGCGCCCCCATCTCCCCCGCCTCCGGTACCCGTTCCTCGAAGGAGACGGCGCTGCCCTCGACGTGCGGTGCGTAGATCGCCGCACAGGCGGCGGCGTCGCGGGCGGGGTCGGCGTCGCGAATCATTAGCTCTGGCATGGGCGGCAAATCTAGAGCCCCCAAGCCGCGGCAGAGCTTTTGGTCCCCTACGGGTACATAACCTCTGCCGCGCTTCCCCGGTCACTAGGCTGCCGGGGCAATGAGCCGCGGGGGTCAAATCGTGCGGCGGTCGATCGGGATCGTCTTCTCCGATGGCGGGCTGCTCGCCGTTACCTCAACGCTGCCGGCGGGCGGGCGGGAGCACGGGGACGAGGACGTCACCGCCGTCCTCTGCGATCCCGACGGCGCTCCCTTGACCTTTGAAGAGGCGCTGCTCTCGACCGAGTACGGCGAGGACGGGGTCCAGCGGCGGGTGACCCTGGAGCTGTGGCCCGACCTCGATGAGCTGCGACCGCTGCGCGGCGCCGGCACCCTGATCAACTCGGTCAGCGTCCACCGCGAGGACCGCGACTCCCAAATCGCCTTCTTCCGCTGGTCGGTCGAGGGTCGCGAGGGGCTTGGCACCTACGAGGTCTCCCGCACCGCCGATGGCTGAGATCAAGGCAATCGTCTCCGACTTCGGCGGCGTCCTGACGACGCCGCTGTTCGCCGCCTTCGCCGCCTTTCAGGACGAGGTCGGGATCTCCCCGGAAAACCTCGGCAAGGCGATGCGGGTGGGGCTGGCGGAGGACGAGGAGCTCCCCCTGTTCCGGCTCGAGCGGGGGGAGATCAGCGAGGACGAGTTCATCGCGCGGCTCGAGGACGGGCTGGAAACGATCCTCGACCACCGTCCCCACCTGCACCACTTCCGCCAGAAGTTCTGGGGCGCCCTGCACCCGAATGAGGAGATGATCGCGCTGATGCGGGAGCTGAAAGGGAGCGGCCTGAAGATGGCGATGCTGACCAACAACGTGCGCGAGTGGGAGCCGCTCTGGCGCGCGATGCTGCCCGTTGACGAAATCTTCGAGGAGATCGTCGACTCCGCCTTCGTCGGCTGCCGCAAGCCAGAAGCGCGGATCTATGAGCTGACCTTGGAGCGAATCGGGATGCCCGCCGAGGAGTGCCTGTTCATCGACGACCTGGGGCCGAACATCGAGGGCGCCGAAGCTGCCGGGATGCGGGCGGTCCACTTCCGCGACAACGAGCAGGCGATCGCCGAGATCCGCGCCGCGCTCGCCTAGATCGCGGCGGGCGCCTGGCGCCAGCGGCGGGCAAAGGGCAGGCGCCAGCTGTGGGGCGCGATCAGGGCGCCGATCTCAGCCGGTCCCCAGGAGCCCTGCGGGTAAGGCTTCACCGTCGGTGGATCCTGAAGCAAGGGTTCCGAGACTTCCCACAGGCGCTCGATCCCGTGGGCGGTGGTAAACAGGGTGCGGTCGCCGATCATCGCGTCGCGAATCAGCCGCTCGTAGGCCTCGACGGTCTCGCCGCCGTAATCGGTTTCCTCCAGCGAGAACTGCATGCTCGCCTTATCCAGCACCATCCCCATCCCCGGTCGCTTGCCGTAGAAGGAGAGGGAGACGCGGGAGGACTCGTCGAGGTCGAAGGTGAGGTGGTCGGGCCCGTAACGGCCGACGCGCGAGTGCTCGGGGAACATCGCGTGCGGCGGCTCGCGGAAGGCGATCGAGATGATCCGGGCGCTTTCTCCCATCCGCTTGCCGGTGCGCAGGTAGAAGGGAACGCCGCTCCAACGCCAGTTGTCGAGTTCGCAACGCAGGGCGACGAAGGTCTCGGTACTGGAGTTGGAGTCGACCCCGGGCTCCTCCCGGTAGCCCTCGTACTGACCGCGCACGACCTGATCGGGGTCGAGCCGCTGCAGGCTGCGGAAGACCTTGTTCTTCTCGTCGGTGGTCGGATCCGGAGCCAGCGAGGTCGGCGGCTCCATCGCGACGAAGGCGAGGATCTGGAACAGGTGGGTGACGACCATGTCGCGGAAGGCACCCGTCTTCTCGTAAAAGGCGGCGCGGGAGCCGACCCCAATCGTCTCCGGGACGTCGATCTGGATGTGGTCGATGTGGTTGCGATTCCAGATCGGCTCGAAGAGGCCGTTGGCGAAGCGCAAAGCGAGGATGTTCTGCGCCGCCTCTTTGCCAAGGAAGTGGTCGATGCGGAAGACCTGGTCCTCGGCCAGGGCTTCGTGGACCATGTGGTTGAGCTTGCGAGCACTGGCGAGGTCGGTCCCGAACGGCTTCTCCATGATCACCCGCGAGCGCTCCGAGAGCCCGCAAGTCTTGAGGATCTGGATCACGTCGGGGGCCGCGGCCGGCGGCACGCTCAAGTAGTGCAGCAGCCGCATCTCCGAGCCGAGCGCCTCTTCCGCCTTCCCGACTGCCTCCCGCAATCCCTCCGGCGCCTGCGAGTGCGGCACGTAGGAGAGGCGACTGGAGAACTCCAGCCACTCCTCGCCGCCGAAGGCGTGGCGCGCATGCTCGCGGCAAGCCTCTTCGGCGATCGCCCGAAAGCGAGCGTCGTTGATCTCCTCGATCGAGACGCCGATGATCCGGAACTCCGGCATCAATTCCGCCTGGAACAACCGCAACAACCCCGGCAGCAACTTCCGGCGCGTCAGATCACCGGTGGCGCCGAAAATGACTATTGCTTGCGGTGGAACGTCAATAAGACGAGCTTAGCCTGGTGGCTCCTCGTCAAACGCGGCGTCATCGGGCTCAGACGTCTGTTCTATCTCCGGCTGGAACTCGAGGACGCTCCACCTGAAATGCGGCGGCTCACCCGGAATCGCGCCTACTTCGTCATACCGATCCTGCGCCACGCGCATGAAGAACAGCTCCACCCCGGAAAGCGCCGTGCTGAATATCGACACCCCCGCGTACTCGACCTGGTTGTGTTTGACCGCCATGTAGGCGAGCGCGATCGCCGCCAGGGTAGTGAGGACGCTCAAGCCCAGAAGGACATCCCTCTGGCGCATGTATCTCCGCCGTTCCTCTATCCAGACGTCGAGGCGAGCATCTGCCCGGTCCTCGCTCCGCTCGCGGGAATCTTCATCGGACAGTCGTCGCCGGTTCCGATCGTTCCACAGGCGATCTTCGCCCATCCCCTCTTCCTCGTCGAGCGCCCTTTCGATCCGATCGAAGGCGTGCTCTGCGCGGGCGAACGTTTTTTCCATCTTGTGAACAGCCGATCGCCTTGTCCTGCGGTCGGCAAAGGCGGTGCCGCTCTGCCCATCAGGCTCCGGCAGAAGCATGTCCATGAACGTCTCCGCTTTGCTCGGGACCCCGCCCTGTTTGGCTTTGGAGCGTTTCGGCCGGCCGCGACCCTTCCTGCCAGCAGCCCCACCCCCCTTCTTCTTGGGCCCCGTGGTGCTCACAGACGGGTTCCTTTGGGAGGGGACCAGAGGTGGGGGCAGCGAGCCCGGGAAAGGCGGTAGCGACAGCTCCGTTCCTCCGCGAAGGTGGGATGGGTACAAAATATGTCGACACTTCTCAGTGGGTCAACGTGCATTTCTGCTCCGTTCGCCTACATCCAGGGGAATGGCGGACGGTTGAGGCTGACCCTCCCGTGTGGACCGCTCAGCGATCGCTCAAAGCCGGGCAGGACTGGGGGTAGAACCGATGAAACGGTTTTTGATCATTTATAGCTGCGGATGCCTGATCTCCCCTCAAGGGACGCGACTCTCGGCTCTGAGTCACTGCCCCTCAACCTCAACGATTATTTGCTCCGCGTCCCTGGCGCAGGAGCTGACCCGAAGCCTAGACAAAGGCTTAGCGCGTGTCAAGAACATCACTGATTACCGAAGCGCAATAAAGTGACACTTCGTCCAGTCGCCTAAACACTGTTACTACGTGGCGAATTTCCCAATTCGCTCGGGAGTTTTTAACCGTACACCATCTGAGTGTTCGTTTCCAGCGTATTTCCCTGAAATGGGGTAGGTCACGAATGGACCGCGCCCAGAGCGCTTCGCCATATCCGTTCGGATTAGGTCGGTGGCTAGACGACTAGTTGTCGCTACCCGCCCGGTCCCAGACGTAGAGCTCCAGCGCCTCGGTGGCGAGCTCCATCAGGCGCGGGGGACCGAGGAGGCCGAGGACGAGCTCCAGGGCATCGTCTTCGGTGACGCCGGAGTCGACCGCCTCCTCGCCGCGGAAGCCGGCGGCGAGCTTGAGCGCCTCGCGGCGATTCTCGCCGAGTGAGTTGAAAGCGCCCATCAGGAAGTCGCGGTTGGGGACCGGCTGGCCGACCTCGAGCGAGCCGTGCCAGGCGGCGAGCATCGAGAGGTCGTGCTCATCGAGCTCGGCAATCGCCTTCGCGTAGTGGAGCTCGAGCTCGGACTCGGGGATCTCGTCGACCCAGGCGCGGACCGCCTCGCCAAGCAGCTGGCGGCGTGCCTCACGGCCGACGGAGTCGGCGATCGCGCGGATTGCATCGGCGGGGTCTACGAAGCAGATCGACATCCGGAGGGAATCTAGAGGCGGTCTAAGACGCTAAAAGATGCCCCTCAAACCCCCAGTTTGCGGGGTGACAGGAGGGCTCCGCAGGTCAGCGCCGGAGCCGTCCGTAGGCTCGCACCGGTGCCTCTAAAACTGATCTACGGACCACCCAACTCGGGCCGCGCCGGGGAGATTCGCCGCGAGTTTACGGCGGCGCTGGAGCGCGATCCGATCCTGGTCGTACCCACGGTCGACGACGTCTTCTGGTTCGAGCGCGAGCTCTGCAGCGCAGGCGCCCTGCTCGGCGGCGCAGCGATGACCTTTGGGGGCCTGTTCCGCACCGTCGCAACCGCTGCCGGCTCGCCGCCGAGCACCGAGCTCTCGCAGGCACAGCGACTGCGGACGATTGCGGTGGCGGTTGAGGCGAAGCGAGGCCGACTGGGACCGCTGCGCCGCTCCGCCGGCCGTCCCCGCTTCGCGGCCGCCCTCGGCCGACTGCTCGACGAGCTACAGGCGGCCGGGGTCGAGCCGGAGGAAGTCGAGGCGAGCGCGGCGACGCTCGAAGGTTCCGCCTACCTCAGCGACCTCGCCACGCTCTACGGCGGCTACGAGGAGGTGCGGGGACGGATCGGCCGCGCCGACGCCCACGGCACCGCTCGCGAGGCGATCGAGCTGCTGCGCGGCGACAGCTCGCTCTGGGACGACCGCCCGGTTCTGCTCTACGGGTTCGACGACCTGACCGAGAACCAGTTCCAACTGGTCGCCACCCTCGCCGAGCGCACCGGGGTGACGGTCGCTCTTCCCTATGAGGAGGGCAGCAAGGCGCTGGTGGCGCGGGGGCGATTGCTGGGACGACTGCGGGAGCTGAATCCCACCACGGAGGTGGAGACGGAAGCAGACCGCGAAAACTCCGACAGCAACCTCCTCTTCCACCTCGAGCGCTCCTTTGGGACGGTGCGACCGGAGCGGATGCCCCCGGACGGTGACCTCACCCTGCTGCGCTCGGCCGGCACCCGGGCCGAGGCGGAGGCGATCGCCGCCCACGTCTCCCGCCTCCTCGCCGCTGGCGCCAATCCAACCGAGGTAGCGATCGCCCTCCGCGATCCCTCCCGCCGCGGTGGTGAGATCGCCGCCGCGCTGGAGGCCAACGGAATCGCAGTGGCGCTGGAGGCTGAGCTGCCGGTAGCGCGGACCAGCGTCGGCGGCACCCTGATCGCCCTCCTGGAAGCGGAGTTCGGGGCTCGCCGCGGCGCCGATTTCCTGCGTTACCTGCGCGGCGCGTCGGGCTTCTCGCTGGGCCGGATCGACTGGTTCGAGCGGCGACTGCGGCGGCGCCGCGTGCGCGACGTCGAGACGGCGCTGCTGCTTTGGCACGGCGAGGACGGCGAGCCGCCGCGGGACCTGCTGCGCCTGCGGGAGGCCGCCACCCGCTCGCCGGGCGAGCTGGCTGCGGTAGCGGGCGAAATCGCGGCGACGATGGCTGCCCGACCGCTGCGGGACGAGCAAGACGGCCCCGCCCTGCGTCGTCACGACGGGATTGAGCTGCGCGCCGCGGCGGCGATCTCCTCGGCTCTGGCCGAGCTCGGAGAACTGGGCGACCTCGCCCCCGGACCAGCCGAGCTGGCACAGATGGTCGCGGGGCTCGACTTCCGGGTCTGGTCGGGGCCGGTGGAAGGCCGGGTCCGCATCGCCAGCCCCTACCGCCTGCGGGCCGCGCGCTTCGACCACGTCGTCGTCGGCTCACTCCAGGACGGCGAGTTTCCGCGCCGCGACCGCGGCGCCGATCCCTTCCTCGCCGAGGCCCAGCGGCAGGCTCTGGGCCTGGACCCGCGCCAGGACAACGAGGCCGAGGAGCGCTACCTCTTCCACGCCTGCCTCGCCCTGCCGCGCCGCAGCCTCGTCCTCTCCTACCGCGACAGCGACGAGGACGGCGCCGCCGCAGCACGCTCACCCCTGCTCGACGACCTACGGGCTTTGCTGGCGCCGGCCCCGAACGGGCCCGGTCCGGACCCCGTCGAGGCGGAGATAACGGTCACCCGCGACCTGGCGCAGGTGGTGGCGCCGCTGGCCGAAGCGCCGTCGGAGGACGAGCTGGCGCGGTCCCTTGCCGCCCACGGTCCGGCGGCCGGGGCGGAGGCGCTGCTGGCGCAGGTCGGGGTCGAGGGCGAGGTCGCGGCCCGCGTTGGCGGCCGGGTCGCCGCCGCCGATCGTGCCGAGGCCGTCTCCCGCGCCCCCGGCCCGCTCACCAACCCAGCGGCACTGGAGTCGCTGGCGGCGGTCCCGGCCTACGGTGGTACCACCCTGGAGGAGTTCGACGTCTGCTCCTACCGCTGGTTCGCCGGCCACGAGCTCGACCCGCAGCTGCTCGACCCGGTTCCCGACCCGCTGGTCCAGGGCGGCCTGATGCACGAGGCCCTCGATCGCCTCTACCGCGAGCGGCCCGGCGGCACCTCGCTGCCGCGCCCCGACACGCTTGCCGCCTGGAGCGAGCGCGGCCTCCAGTTAGTGGCCGAGATCGTCGCCGAGCGCGAACTTGGAGACCACCCCGCCGAGCGGGCGATCGCGCGCCGGGTCGAACGGCTGTTGGAGCGCTTCCTCGCCGAGGAGGCCGAGCGCGATCCCGGCGGCTTCGAGCCCTGGCTGCTGGAGGCACGGTTCGGCGAGCATCCCGACGCCGAGCGGCCGGTTCTGGACCTGGGCGGGTGGGGCCTGCACGGCGCCGTCGACCGGGTCGACCGCGCCAGCGACGGACGCGCAATCGTCATCGATTACAAGCTCGCCTCCCAGGTCACCCCGCTCGACAAGTTCGAGGAGCGGGCGAAGCTGCAGCTGCCGCTCTACCTTCTCGCCGTCGCCGAGCACTGGGGCGGGAATCCAGCCGGCGCGCTCTACCACCCCTTGCGCGGGACCTCGAGCCGGCGCCCACGCGGGGTCGTCTCCACCGAGGCGGCGGCGGAGCTCGGCTACGCGCTCTACCCCAAAGACGTGGTCGAGCCGGAGGTCTTGGAGGAGGTTCTGGGGGAGTCGCGCAGCCGCGCCAGCGCGATCGTCGCCCGAATCAGGAGCGGTGACATCCGCCGCGACCCCGGTCCGCGAGCGGGGCTGCGGGGCCATGACGCCTGTCCCTCCTGGTGCACCTTCACCCCGATCTGCCGCCGCGACCGGGCGCCGCGCTACGAGGAAGACGAGGAGGGCGAGGAGCGATGAGCGCCGAGCCGGCCGCTGTCGCCGGCCGCGAGCCGACCCCGGAGCAAGCCGCCGCGATCGCCGTCCGCGGCCGCGACGTCCTGCTCGAAGCCGGGGCGGGCACCGGCAAGACGGGCGTGATGGTCGACCGTTACTGCCGCCTCATCTGCGACTCCGGCCTCGCCCCCGACTCGATCCTCGCCTTCACCTTCACCGACAAGGCGGCGGCGGAGCTGCGCCAGCGGATCCGCACCGAGCTGGCGCGGCGGGCCGAGCGCGGTTCCGAGCGCGCGGTCGCGGCGCTGGCGAGCATCGGCAGCGCTTGGGTGACGACCATCCACGGCTTCTGCAACCGCGTCCTCGCCGCGCATCCGGTCGCCGCCGGCGTCGACCCCAACTTCCGCGTGCTCGACGCTCCCGAGGCGGCGCGCGCGGCCCGCGAGGCCTTCGACGACGCCCTGGTCGAGTTCCTCGCCACCGGCGACGCCGCCCGCGAGGAGACCGTTGCCGCCTACGACATCGAGGGACTGCGGGCAATGATCGCCGCTGTTCACGAGGAGCTGCGCAGCCGCGGCGAGGCGAGCCCGAAGCTGCCCGTGACGCCGCCGAGCGATCCAGAGGCGGCCCTGCGACGGGTTGTGGAGGCGGCGAACACCTGCCTGGAAGAGCTGAACGAGGGCAACGGGAAACGCGCGGCGCAGGAACGTGAGCTGCCCGAACGGGCGTTGGCGCGCCTCTCAGCGCCGGGACCGGCACCGAGCCTCGATCAGCTGCTGAAGCTCACCACCAAAAGTAAGGCGAAAGCCCTCGCTCCCTACAAGGAGGCGGCCGACGCGGCGGTCGCCCGGGTCGCCGAGGCAGGTGAGGGCGAGGTTGTCTACGGGCACCTGGCGGAGCTTCTGGAGCTTTACGCGCACTGCTTCGAGGCGGCCAAAGAACGCCGCGCCGGGATCGACTTCGAGGACCTGCAAATCCTCGCCGCGCGGCTACTCGAGCGGGCCGAGATCGGCGAGCACTACCGGTCCCGCTTCCGCCAGATCCTGGTCGACGAGTTCCAGGACACCAACCGGCTGCAGCTGCGGCTGATCGAGGCGCTGCACGGGCCGAAGACCGAGCTGATCGCGGTCGGCGACGAGCTGCAATCGATCTATGGCTTCCGCCACGCCGACCTCGAAGTCTTCCGCCGCCAGCGGGAGGAGATCGAACGCCGCCCTGATGCGGACCTGATGCGGCTCAGCGGCAACTTCCGCTCGCGACCGGAGCTGGTTGGCGCCGTCAACCTCTGCGGCGAGAAGCTCCTCAAGGAGGCGTACACGCCGCTGCGGGTGGGAGACCCGGCCTCCGGAACGGGAACCGTCGAGCTGCTGCTGACCGCCCGCGACGGCTGGGATGGCGACGGGATCGAGCTGGAGCCGGCAATCGACGGCTCGACCCCACTCAATTGCCTGGCCGAGGCCCGTTTCGTCGCCGCCCGGCTGCGCGAGCTGGCCGACGCTGGCGTGCCACGGAGCGAGATGGTGGTGCTGCTGCGCGCCTTTACCCACCTTGACGCCCACGAGGACTCGCTCGAACGCGCCGGCTTGCGCCCCTACGTCGTCGGCGGCCGCGGCTACTGGTCCCAGCAGCAGGTCGCTGACGTCTGCGCGTTGCTGGCGGTGATCGCCAACCCGCTCGACGACCATGCCCTCTTCGGCGCCCTCGCCTCCCCCGCCTGCGCGGTGGCGCCCGACACCCTATGGCTCCTGCGGCGAGCGGCGGGCAAGCGGCGTCACGTCTGGCCGGCAGTGGAGCGCGCCGCGGGGGCTGGCGAAGCCGAGTTGGTCGAGCCCGAGCGGCTGGAGGGAATCCCGGCGCCCGAGCGCGAGCTGTTGGCCCGGTTCGTCGCCACCGTCGCCTCCCTGCGGGAGCGGGCGCCGCGGCTGTCGCTGCCGGCGCTGGTCGAGGCGGTCGTGACCGAGACCGGCTATGACCTGGCGGTCCTGATGCGCCCGGCCGGCGAGGCCCGCTTCGCCAACGTCCGCAAGATGGCGCGGCTGGCGGCCGAGTTCGAGTCGCGTGAGGGCCGCGACCTACGCGGCTTTCTCGACTTCCTCGCGGCGCGGGCCGAGGGCGAAGCGGAGGCGCAAGCCGCAACCGCCGCCGAGGGCCACGACGGGGTGCGAATCATGACCGTCCACAACGCCAAGGGGCTGGAGTTCGGCGTCGTCGCCGTGCCCGATCTCTCGCGCCGGCTCCTGGGCGGCCGCTCCCCCCTGCTGGTGATCGGCCACGACGAGCAGCCGCGGGTGGGCCTGCGCCTCCTCCGCCTCGGCAGCCCCAAGATCGATCTCTTCGATTACGGGACGCTGTGCGAAGCGTCGCAGCAGCGCGAAGCCGAAGAGGAGCTGCGGCTGTTCCACGTCGCCGCCACCCGCGCCCGCGAGCACCTGATCCTCAGCGGCGTCGTCAACCCCAAACCGGGGAAAGAGACGAAGGGCAAAGCGGTTATCGAGCGGCTGATCGACGCTCTGGATATCGAGCGCGATGCCGAGGCGACGGTCGCGGTGCCGCCGCCGGAGTCGCGCCCCGGGCTTGACGCCGAGTTCGAGCCGAGCGAGATCAGCGTGCAGGTCAACCTCCCCTCCCCCGAGCGCGCCGCCGAGTTGCGGGCGCTGCGGCGCGAGAGTGCGGGCGAACGCACCCTCGGCGAGGGAACGCCGCCGCTGGACGATCGGCGGCCGCCGCTCGTCCCCAGCCGCCCCCTCTCCTACACCGCGATCTCCGCCTATGGGGAATGCCCGTACCGCTTCTACATGGAGCGCGTCCTCGGCCTCGCGCAGAGCGAGTCGCAGCCAAACAGCGAGGGCGAGCCCTCCGCCCGCGAAGAGCGGACGGCTCGGGGCGCCGCCGTCCACGCGCTGCTCGAGTGGAGCGAGGCGAACGAGTGGGCGGAGCCGGCGCCGGAGCTGGTGATTCGGCACGCGGTCGCCGTGGGGCTGACGCCGAGACCGCGAGCGGGATCGGATATCGACCCCTCTCGCGGTCTCGCGGAGGAGCTGCTTGAGCCAGTCCGGCAGTGGATCTCCTCGCCGCTGCGGGAGCGGATCGCGGCACAGGCGACTCGCACCCGGGCCGAGGCGCCGCTCCTGCTCGGCATCGGCGGCACCGTGCTGCGGGGGTCGATCGACCTCCTGGTCGAGCGCGACGGCGCCCCGCCGCTCGTGATCGACTACAAGACCGACCGCCTCGACGGCGCCAGCTCCGCCGAGCGCGCCGCCGGCTATGAGGTTCAGCGCTCGATCTACGCCCTCGCGGTCGCCGAGGCCCTGGACGCCGAGGAGGTAGAGGTCACCTACGTCTTCCTCGAGCGACCCGAGGAACCGGCAACCACGGTGCTCGGCGGGGCCGAGATGGACGCTGCCCGCACCAAGCTCGAGCGCGCCATCGCCGAGATCAAACGGGGCGAGTTCCCGGTTGCCGCCCTCGCGAAGCGCGACTGGTCCCTCTGCCGCGGTTGCCCGGCGCTAAGAGGGCTCTGCTCCGGCCCCGGAGGGGTCGAGGCGGCTGGCGAGGTCATCGAGGCGTAGCTCCTTCAAGCCCTCTCCCACCTCGTCCAACTCGGCAGCGCAATAGCTGACCAATTCCCGGCCCTCTTTGCAGAGGTCGAGGGTCTCGCGCAGGCCCGACTGGCCGGAGTCGAGCCGATCGATGATCTCCTCCAGGCGCTCGACCGCGGTCTCGTAGGAGTCAGGCTTCGTCACGGCGCTCGGGTTTTGCTCGGAGCTGTCCATCGCTGAAGCGAAGGCTAATGCGCTCCGCGGCGCTCGCCTCCGCGGCGCTCGTCAGTGGCTTGCCCGCTGGGTCCTCGACCAGGGCGTATCCCCGCTCCAGGGTGCGCTCGGGTTCGTGCGCCCGCAGCGCGACCGCCGCCCGGTGCAGGGCCTCCCGGCGTCGATCCATGTCGGCTCCAACCGCCCGCCGCCGGGCCCGCTCCAGAACCACCGTCCCGATCCGCCGCTGGAAACCAGCCCGCTCGGCCAGGCCGCGTTCGGAGGCGGCGCGAATCTCGCGGATCTTCTGGTTGAGGTCGGAGCGCTGTCGCTGCAGCGCCCGCGCCGGACCCCGGGCCAGCGCCCCGAGATGGCGAGAGCGAGTGCCGATCGCGCCCTCCCCCGCCCGCCGCAGCGCCAGCGCGCAGCGCTCGAGGCCCTCCCGCGCGGCAAGGCAGTCGAGCGGCACCGCCGCCTCGGCCGCGTGGGTCGGGGTCGAGCAAGCGACCGCGGCGACGTCGTCGATCAAAGTGCTGTCGCGCTCGTGGCCGACGGCGCTGATCACCGGCACCCGCAGCATCGCCACCGTGCGGCAGAGGGTCTCGTCGCAGAAGGCCCAGAGGTCGGCGAGGCTGCCGCCGCCGCGGGTGACGACGATCGCCTCCACCTCCGGCCGCGCCGCCAAGTCCTGGAGGGCCATCCCGATCGCCGGCGCCGCGTGGCGGTCCTGCACCGGGGCGAAGGCCCAGACCACCGACCCGCCCCAACCGCGGCGCTCAAGGCCGACGCAGAGGTCGCGGCGGGCGGCGCCCCGCTCCGCCGTCACCACCCCGATCGTCTTCGGCAGCAGCGGCCGCGCCAACTGCTTCTGCAGCTCGAACAGGCCCTCGGCCCGCAGCTGTTTGCGCAGCGCCTCTAGCCGCGCGATCAGGTCGCCTTCGCCGGCGAGGCGAACGTGGGTCGCCCGGAACGAAAAGCTCGGCGAAGCCTGGCCGCCGCCGGGGTAGTAGTCAGGCCCACCGGAGATGACGACTTCGGCGCCGTCGCGGAGACTGCCCTCGCTGAGCCCCGCCTTCTCTAAATCGTTGAGCCAGATCGCGCAGGGGACGGCGCCCTCGCCGTCGCGCAGCTCGAAGTAGGCCTGGACCTTGCTGCGGCTGACCCCGGTCACCTCGCCGATCAACTGCACCCGCGCCCGCTTTCGCATCTCCTCCTGGAGTTTGCGCGCGTAGCGGCCGACGGCAAACGGACCCGGCAACTGCGGGCCCGCGCTCGTTGGCGTTAACTGGCTTTCTTCCACTTCCTGGCCCAAGACTTCAGCTCGCTGAGCACGGGGTCGAGCTGTTGCCCAACCACGGTCAGCGAGTAGGTGACCCGCACCGGCGTTCCGGCTTCGACCACGCGCTCGACCAGCCCTTCTTCCTCGAGCTCGCGCAGCCGCTGCGAGAGCAGCCGGTCGGAGAGTCCGGGGACCGCCTTGCCGAGCTCGGCGTAGCGCATCGGCCGCTCGGTCAGGGCGCAAACAATGGCGCCGGTCCAGCGTTTGCCGATCAACTCGATCGCGCAGTGAAAGTGCGGACAGACCGCACCGGGCGACTCCTCCTGGTGGACCTGGGTCGAGCTGACCGGCTCCATCTTCCGAGCTTACTGAACGTAAGTGATGGGCTTTTCGGGCCTCAAGCCGTACAGGGCCCGGTATCGACCTCCCCGGGGTCGCTGCGGAGCAATGCGTCCTCCACCTGCTCCGCCGGGATCGCGAAACCGCCGCGAGTGCCGCTGGTGGTCGCCGCGAAGACGGTCCCGACGACTCTGCCTCGGGGATCGACCAGCGGGCCACCGGAGTTGCCGCTGCGCACGGTCCCGCTCAGCGCCACGATCGTCCGCTCCACCGGACCGTTGCCGTAGGAGTCCTCGCTGACCGTCGCCCGGGTCTCGCCGATCCGGGCCGGAAAGAGCGCGTAGGGACCGTTTTCGGGATAGCCGAGGACAGCGGCATCCTCCCCCACCTTGCGCTCGGAACTGATCGGCAAGGTAGGCAGGGACGCCCCCACCCGCAACAGCGCCAGATCGTGTCGCGGCTCGTAGAAGATCGGGGTGGCGTCGAGCTCGGTCCCGTCCTGGGTGGTCACCGTGGTGTCGTCGGAACCGGCGATCACGTGGGCGTTGGTAACGACGACCCCGGGCTCAACCGCCCAGCCAGACCCCTCGATCCCCAGCCCGCAGGCGGTGCTGAGGACGCGAACGACGGAAGCGCCGGCATCGAGCACCTCGGGATCGGAAGCGATCTTCGCGTCGGGCGGCGCCACCGGGGCAGCGGGACCGAACACCGTCGGCGCCGGGTCGACCCGGTCGAGCGCGTTCAGCAACGGCCCCGATGGGGGCAGCACGTCGTTGAGGCTGCGGAGGATCACCGACTGTTGGATGTCGGCGCGCAACTGGGCGGTCGAGGGAGCGTGGAGAAGGACGGCGCCGAAGACCCAGGCGAGGCCGAGGGCGACCGAGGCGATTAGCGCCGCCCCACCGGCGCCGTCGGCTGCCTGCAAGAACGGACGTCGAACAAACTTTTCCCGCAAGCCGAGGGCGAAGCTCTCCACGGTGACCGCCATCAGCGCCCCGACCAAGAGCGCCCCCAGGGCTGCGAACAGCGGCGCATATGGAGAGTGCGAGCCCTTGGTCAGCAGCAGCGGCGCGATGCGGCTGCCGGCAAAGGCGCCGACACCGAAGCCGACGAGGGTCAGCGCGCCGACAATCAGACCCTGGCGGTAACCCCAGAGGGCGAGGGCCAAAGTGAAGGCGATGATCGCCCAGTCCAGCACGGTCACCCCGTGAATAGAAGCATGCCGGGAATGCCTCGTTTACCTTTCGTCGGTGAGTTCTTTCCCCGCTGAGGCGGAGCGCCGCCGCCGCCTCCTCACCCGCACCCTGCCCCTGGGGGTCATCGCCCTGGTCGCTTTCATCATCGGCGCCGCCACCGGCTCCCCCGGTTCGCCCGAAAAGGAAGCTGCCGAGCGCTTCTCCAAGGCGTGGGAATCGCGCAATTTCAAAGCGATGTACGCGGAGCTGAACGAGGACTCACAGGCCCGAACCGATCGCAAAGCTTTCGAAGCCGCCTACCGCGAAGCCGAACTGGTGGCGACCGTGCGGATGATCGACGCCGGCTCGGTCGGAGACGCCGAGGAGGCCAGCTCCGGCAAGGCGGTGCCGGTCGAGATGGCAATCGGGACGGTCGCCTTCGGAAACGTGGAAGCGGAAGTCGTGCTGCCCTACAGCGACGGCGGAATCGCGTGGGACCCAAGCCTCGCCTTCCCCGGGCTAAACACCGGCGAGGAACTGGCCGCCGACGTCGAACTCGCCGAACGGGCACCGATCCTCGCTCGTGACGGGACGGCGCTGGCGGAGGGGCCGGCGCAGGAACGGGAACACCCAATCGGCAGCGCCGCGATCGACGTCACCGGCGAAATCGGTGAAGCCCCCGAAGAAGACCTCGCCCGGCTCGCCCGCCACGGCTTCCCGCCGGAAACTCCGGTCGGGATCAGCGGCCTCGAGCGGGCCTTCAACGACCGGCTCGCCGGCAAGCCCGGCGGCTCGCTGCTGGCTGTGGCAGCCGACGGCTCGTCGGTCCGCACCCTCGCCAAATCGAAACCGAGCCCGGGTGCGGCGGTGAAGACGACTATCGACCCCGACTTGCAGGAGTCGGCCGTTGCCGCCCTCGGGGGACGCTCCGGCGGGGTCGCGGTGCTCGACACCCGCAAAGGTGACGTGCGGGCCCTGGCAGGACAGGCCTTCTCCGCCCCCCAGCCCCCGGGGTCGACCTTCAAGGTCGTCACCACCGCCGCCGCCTTGGAAGCAGACGCCGTCAGCCTCGACGACGAGTTTGAAATCAGCGACGGCATCAACGTCGGCGGACGCTTCATCTACAACGCGAACGGCGAGTTCTGCGGCGGCACCTTCCGCGAATCCTTCGCCCACTCCTGCAACGCGGTTTTCGCGCCCCTGGGGCCGGCGGTCGGCAACGATGGCCTGGTCGAAACGGCGGAAAAGTTCGGGTTCAACTCGCCGCCGACCCTCTACGCGCCGCAGATCATCGAGGAAGTCGACCCCGAAGAATCGACGATCCCAACCGAGATCGGCGAAGAAATCGACCTCGCGGTCTCGGCGATCGGCCAGGGGAAGGTCTTGGCGACCCCGCTGGAGATGGCAAGCGTGGCGCAAACCGTCGCCAACGGCGGTGTCCGTGAGCCAACTTCCATCGTCCTCAATAAGAAGCTGCGGCCCGATCCGGAGCCAGTGCGGGTGATGTCTAAGCAGACCGCGGACGAACTGACCGAACTGATGATCGGCGTCGTCACCGAAGGGACCGGCTTCGCGGGCGCGATCACCGAGGCCCAGGTGGCCGGCAAGACCGGCACCGCCGAGCTCGGCCCGAAACCGGGGCAAGAGGAAGAGGAGAACCCGATCCAGATCAAGGACGCCTGGTTTACCGCCTTTGCCCCGGCGCAAAAGCCGCGCCTGGCGGTCGGGGTGATGCTGATCGAAGCGGAAGCGTCGGGCGGCGAAGTTGCGGCGCCGATCGCCTCGGAAGTGCTCTCGGCCGGCCTCTGAGCGGAGCGGGCGCCGACCTAGAGGTCGAGCGTTATCTCGCCGCCCTCTTCCCCGTCAGGACCGGGGATGTGAAGGGTCAGCGGCCGGTTCTCGGAAGCCGAGTCCGGCAGCAGGAAGAGCGCGAGCGAGCCCTCGATCGCGCCCAGCTGCGCGGCGGTGTCGAGTCTAGGAACCTGTTCTTCGGCTTCGACTTCGCCGCCGAGCTCGAGGGCGAAGATGCTCTCGCTCTCCAGCGCCTCGAACTCGTTCTCGTCGATGTCGGTGATCGTCAGCGTCGAGGGCAGGGTCTGCGGCTCGTCGCTTTCGTTCTGAACCTCGAAGAAGACGCCAAAGTAGCTTTCGCCTTTCGGCGGTTCCGGCTGGCCGACCAGATACGCCTCGTCCTCGTTGTCGTCAGGGTTCAGGTAGCGGGAGAAAAGGGCGTTGTAGTGCAACTCGCCGAGCTCCATCGGCACACCCTCCTCCACGTGCTTGGAGTCGCTCTCGTAACCGCAGGCAGAGACGCTAACGGTAAGCAGGAGCAGCGCCAGGAGCGCGAACAGCGACAGTGGGCGGCGGTGCTGGGACATCGGCGGCGCGGAGTCTATATATGACCAGGGGATGCCTGTCGTAGGGCTAGGGGATGCCCGTCTCGTGGCGGTTGCCGCCGGCGATGGCGACCCGCTCGGCAAGCGGTCGATCTGACTCGAGCTCCTCGCGCAGCCGCCGCAGCGCCTCGCGCCAACCGCGCTCCTGCCAGACTGACCCGGCGCTGAGCAGCTCCAGTCCGCGGTCGAGGGGGGCGGGCTCGGTCCAGTGGCTGACGCGGACGGCGGTCAACCCTCCCGCGACCTCGGTCAGCTCCCAGACGGTGTGGTTCGGAATCCGGTTGGTGCGACCGCCCTGGCCTTCCTCGACAACTTGGAACGGCTCTTCCGCGGCGACGATCGTGGTGTCCATCCAGACCGAGCGCAGCGGACCCTTGGCGCGGAACCGCGCCCCGGCGCCGATTCCGACCGGGTCGATCCGCAGCAAGTGGAAGTCGGTGAGGAAGTGGTCGGTGAACGAAGGGCGGGCGGCGAGGTCGGTCAGCGCGGCAAAGACTCGCTCGCGCGGCACATCGATCTCGATCTCGACACTGATGGGTCCCATCGCGGCGCGGATTCTATGTGTCGCTCTCCTCGCCGACCGGCTTGGAAAGTTTGAGTGATATCTCTCCAGGGTCGGGTTAGTATCGAATGTAGCCATCTAAGAAGGAGAGAGATCATCTTCAACAGCGCCGGCACCAGCCCGGCCGGCGAGGCGTTCGCGACCGGATCGATGCCCGGAGAGGGCACGTACTTCTGCCTTGTCTGCGGCACTCAGCTTTCCCTCCGGGAGACCGACCCCCTACCCGGCTGCTCCTACTGCGGAGCGACCCGCTTCCGCCGCGACTCGATCTTCTCCGCCCTGCAGGAGCACGAGTCCGCAACGGTCGAGTTCGCGATCTCCGGCGAGCCCTCCCCGCCCGGCTGGCTGGATGAGGCCCGCGGATTGCTGACCGAGCCTGGGCGCTACTTGACGCTGCGCGACCGCAGCAAAATCCACAGCTTTCCCCTGCAAATCGGGTGGGTCCGGATCGGCCGCTGCGAGACGGCTGACATCTGCCTCGACGACCCCAGCGTCTCCCGCCGCCACGCGATGATCGCGGCCGAGCCCGGCAAGCCACCGCGGGTGCTCGACGACCGCAGCCTCAACGGCGTCCTCGTCAACGGCCGCAAGGTCGACTTCGCCGTCCTCGAGCCGGGCGACGAGCTGGCGATCGGCCGTTACCGCCTGTACCTCCTGCAGGGCTGACCGCTTTTCCCGCCACCCCCGCTCCTACGATGCGGTCGGTGAATGCTGCCCCCACTCCGGATGATCCCGGCCGCCCCCTCGAAGGGGAGGAGTCGATCTCGGCCTCAGCGGAGCGCGCCCGGGCCGAGCTCCACGCGGAGATCGAACGCGTCCGCCGCGGCGTCGAGCAGATGCTCGACGAGCAGAACGAACCGCTCAACAGCGACCTGCGCAGCGAGCTCGACACGATGCAGGAGGACCTCCGCCTCTACGTCAAAACTCGGGTCCGCAAGTCCGAGAAACGCACCGACCGCCGGGTCAAGAAACTCGAGAAACGCACTTCGGCCCTCGAGCAGCGCCTCGACGATCTAGCCGCCGAGCGTCGCCACTCCGAATGGCGCATCCACTCCGACACCGAGCGCATGCTCGACGGCCTCCTCAGCGAGGTCCGCGGGATCGCGGACCGGCTGGAGGGGAAAGCGCCGTAGCTCGGCGCTTTCCGGTCGCTAAATCACTCGGTGCTGATGCTCGGGTCCGCCTGGACCTTGAGCGGCACGATCATCAAGAAGTTGCTGGTCGCGTCGGCGGCTAGGCCGAGGACGCGCTCCGCCTCCTCGTCCTGGTCGGTGGCGCGCAACTCCTTGGCGTAGCCGCCAAGCAGGTCGTCGATGTCGATCAGGGCCTCGGCGTCGAGGTCCTTGAGTTCGACTTTGGCGCCCTTGCCGAGGCGGCGTTCAATCGCGGCCCGGTCGATGCCGAAGGCATTCTGGCGGACGTAGACGCGACCGCCGGTCATCCCGGCGCAGGCCCAGGGGCCGATGTCACCGAGCACGACCGCGCGCCCTGAGGTCATGTACTCGAAGGCGAACCCCTTGGCGTTGGCCCGGTTGGCAACCGTCCCGCGGCTGTCGTCGATCGGGCCCTCGGGCTCGCCGCCCAGGACCACGTCGGCGCCGGAGAGGCGGATACAGAAGCGCGAGTCGGCCGAGCCCTGGACGTGGAGCTTGCCGCGCTGGGCGCCATAGGCGAAGGACTTGCCGACGGAGCCGTTGAGGCGCTTGCCCTTCGCCCCCTTGCCCTTGAGGATCGAGATCGAGCCGCCCAGCATCGTCTTGCCAACGCCGTCCTGGGCACCACCCTCGATCCGGATCGCGAGCCCGTAGGAGTTGAACGCGCCAAGTCCCTGGCCGGCAACGGAGCCGCCGTTGAACTCCAAGCTCGCGAGGACGTCATCTTCGTTCGCCTCCGGGCCTCCGTCGAAGATCCGCCAGCGGGCCAGCGCCCCCGCCAGCTCGGTCCCGAGCACGCGGTCGTTGGCGTCGGTCGCGCGCGGGAACTGGCTGCGGACAGGACCATGACCGCCGCCGCAGACTTCCGGCGCCAGCGCCGCGATCTGGCTCGAAGCCTCCTTCGCCTCCATCCGGATCGGCCGGGCAACGACCAGGCCGGCTTCGGCCCGTGCCTCGGTCTCCTCGGCCACCGGCAGGTCGAGCGGTTCGAGGTCGAGGTGCTCCTCCAGCGGCGTGATCAGCGGCGCCAGGTCAACCGTGTCTTTGGCCGCAACCTGCTCCAGCAGGTCGTAGCGGCCAACCAGGTCTTGGGCGCGGTCGTAGCCGAGCGAGGCGACCACCTGCTTGACCTCCTCGCCCATCGAGGAGAAGAAGCGGGCGCAGCTCTCCGCGGCGCGGTCGACCTCCTGCGGGGTGAACTTCTTCAGCCCGTGGGCCTCCGCTTCGGCCGGCGTCTCGATCTGGGTGGCGATGCCGACGTGGCAGGTGTCGAGTTGGCAGCCGCGGCAGATCGTGCAGCCGAGGCTGACCATCGCCAGGGTGCCGAAGCCGACCCGGTTGGCGCCAAGGCAGTGCAGCTTGACGATGTCGTGGCCGGTCCGGTAGCCGCCGTCGGCCCAGATCTCGACCCGGTTGCGCAGCCCGGCCTCCATCAGCGCCCGGTGCACGGCGCGGGTGCCGATGTCGCTCGGCAGGCCAACGTGGCGCAGCGCGTGCTGGCGCGCCGCACCGGTCCCGCCCTCAAAGCCCGAGAGGGTGATGATGTCGGCGCCCGCCTTGGCGATCCCCAGCCCGATCGTGCCGATGTTTGGCACCACCGGCACCTTGACCGAGACCCGCACGTCGGGGTTGACGGTCTTCAGCTCGTCAATCAGCTCGGCCAGGTCCTCGATCGAGTAGAGGTCGTGGTTGTTCGACGGCGAGATCAGGTCGGTGCCGGGCGAAGCGTTACGCGCGGCGGCAACCTTCTCCGAGACCTTCTTGCCGGGCAGGTGGCCGCCCTCGCCGGGCTTGGCCCCCTGGCCGATCTTGATCTCGGCCACGTAGGAGCTGTTCAGCATCTCCGCCGAGACGCCGAAGCGCCCGGAGGCGACCTGCTGGCCGCGCCATTTGCGGTACTGCCCGTACATGTCGCGGATCTCGCCACCCTCGCCGTTCATGCAGAGGATGTTGGTCGCCTTCGCCGCGTCGGCGTAGGCGCGGAAGGCCGGCTCCGACTGCGAGCCGAAGCTCATCGAGGAGATCACGATCGGGTAGTCGTGGTGGCCGACGCCGGCGTCGACGACGCTGGCGTCCTTCAAAGGCTCCCGATCGCCCACCAGGGCCATGATGTGGCGCATCGAGATCGGGCTCTGCTTCTCCAGATCGCGGACTTTCTCCGAGTATTCCTCGTAGGTCCCAGACCCGTTCGCGGTCGCGATCGCCGCCTTGTAGACCTTGGGATAAAAGCGGAAGGTCTTCGCCGGTTTTGCCGCTGCGTCGTCGCCGCTGAGCGCGTGGGCGCGGGCGTTGGTGTCCTCGTCGAGGTCGGCGAAGCCGGTGCCGCCCTTGGCAGAGGCGGCGAACGCCGTCGTCTGGAAGATCTCGGCGAGCTCCGGCTTGACCCCGATCGAGGAGAACTGGCGGGCGTAGCCGCGCACCTCGTGGATGCCGATCGTCGAGATCACTTTCTCGATCCCTTTGCGCAGCGCCGCGCAGAGGTTGGAGACGTCGGACTCGTAGTCCTCGACGCAGATCACCTCGACCATCGTGTACGGGCAGACGCCG
>DATDLJ010000056.1:0-35301 GCA_036519395.1 Solirubrobacterales bacterium
AGCCGACTCGCGGTGTGGACATTCCGAGCAAGGCCGAGATTTACCGCATCGTCACCGAGCTGGCCGGCCGCGGTCTCGGCGTCGTCCTCGTCTCCTCCGAGTTCGAGGAGCTGTCGGGGGTCTGCACCCGCGTCCTCGTCATGCGCGAGGGCGAGCTGGTCGCCGAGCTCGACGGCGATCAGGCGACCGAGCGCGAGCTGCTCTCGCACGCCGTCGTCCCGACCGCCGGCCCCGACCTGATCGAGGAGGTCGCATGAGCCAGGTGGCCGCACTGCGCAACCGGTTTGGAGCGCTGCAGTTCCAGGAGTACGCGCTGGCGATCGTCGTCGTCGCGCTCTTCGTCACCGGCGCGATCCTCAAGCCGGACACCTTCCCGACCTGGGACAACGTCCGCAACATGCTCACCCAGGCGAGCATCATCGGGATCCTCGCCGTCGGGATGACGTTCGTGATCGCCACCTCGGGGATCGACCTCTCGGTCGGCTCGATGGTCGCGGCGGCCGGCGTCTTCGGCGGCATCATGGTCGACCCCAGCGGCGGCACGTTGGTCTTCGTCCTCGCCGCGATCGGGTTCGCGGTGTTCCTCGGCGCGATCAACGCGACCGCGATCACCTTCGGCCGCGTCGTCCCCTTCATCGCCACCCTGGCGATGCTCTCGATCGCCCGCGGCCTGGCGCTGCTGCTGAACGACAAGCTCCCGGTCGGCCTGCTCGACCTCAACGGCGGCTCCTTCGGCGAGCCGGCGGCGTTCTCCCTGCTCTGGTTCGGGACCGGGAAAATCCTCGGCATCCCGGTCTCCGTCTGGGTCTTCCTCGGGATCGTGGTCGGCGGCTGGATCGTCCTCAACCGGACCCGCTTCGGCCGCTACGTGGTCGCCGTCGGCGGCAACCGCGAGGCGGCGCGAATCGCCGGCGTGCCGGTCCGCAAAGTGATCTTCAGCGTCTACGTGCTCTCGGGGCTGATGGCGGGGATCGCCACCGTGCTGCTCTGCGCCCGCCTCGGCAGCGCCTCTCCGGTCAGCGGCAACCTCTATGAGCTCGACGCGATCGGCGCCGTGGTGATCGGCGGCACCAGCCTGGCCGGCGGCCGGGCGACGATGATCGGGACCTTCCTCGGCGTCCTCACCTTCGCCTTGATCTTCAGCTTGATGACCCAGCTCGATCTCTCGACCGAGATCCAGCAGGTGACCAAAGGGGCAATCGTCCTCGGCGCGGTCCTGATCCAGCGCCCGGAGGCGAGGTACTGAGGTGGACTTCTCATGGATCAAGTCAAAAAACAAAAGGAGGAGGGAATCATGTCGCTGAAGCGACTGATGCTCGCGGCCGGGATCGCGGGCCTGATTGTGTTTGGGGTGTCAGCCTGCGGCGGCGGCGATACCGAGACGGTGACCGTCGAAGGCGGCGCCGCGGCAAGCGAAGAGGAACTCGGCTCGGGGGGTGGTTCAAACGGCACGGTGAGCATCGTCGCCAGCGTGCCGCCAACCGACCACGGCTGGCTGGGGGCAATCTCCAAGAACGCCCAGGCGCAGGCGGACGAGTACGACGATGTCGATTTCAAACTGCTCGAGGCGGCGGATGCGGATTCGCAGGCGCAGCAGATCGAGCAGGTGATCTCGGAAAAACCCGACGTGCTGGTGGTCCTGCCGCAGGACGGTGAATCGTTGACGCCGGTCGCCCAGAAAGCCGAGAATGCCGGGATCCCGGTGGTCAACATCGACCGCCTCTTCACCCAGCCCGACGCGGCGACGGCGACGATCCTCGGCGACAACCGTCAGATCGGCGTGCTGGCAGCCGAATACATCGGCGACGAACTCAAATGCAAAGGCAAGGTCGTCGAAATCCAGGGCCTGGCCGGGATCTCGGTCACCCAGGAACGGACCGAAGGGTTCGAAGAACAGCTGAAAAAGACCTGTCCTGACGGCGGCGTCGAAGTCGTCGCCCAGCAGCCGGGCGACTTCAACCCGGACAAAGGCCTGACGGTGATGGAGAACATCCTCCAATCCGAGAATGAAATCGACGCCGTCTACACCCATGACGACGACATGGCCCAGGGCGTGGTCCAAGCGATCCGCAACTCCGGTCGCGACGACGAAATGTTCCTCACCGGCGTCGGCGGCTCAGAGGCGGCGATGGAACAGATCAAGGAGGGCGGCCTCTACCGGGCGACCTTCCTCTACAACCCGAACATGGCGGCCTCAGCCGTGACCATGGCCCGCCTGCTCGCCCGCGGCGAAGGGTTCCCGCAACTGGTCCCGCCGGAGGTCCCGCGGCAGCTCATCGTCCCCGCCGCGGTGGTGACGAAAGAGAACGTCGACGAATACGAACAGTACGCGTTCGACTAAGGGGTTCCACCTGGCTCCCGGGGCGCCCGCGCAAGCGGCGCGCCCGGGGGCTGGAGTGACCGATCCGAGCGCAAATCGCACTCTGAAGGTCGTCGGGTTCGAGCTCCGCCAAGACGCAATGCCGAGCGGCGTCACGCGCGGGAACTCTTCCAGCACGAGCAGCGCGCGCGGTCGGGGTGATGCAGGCGGCATATGAGGCCGCCTACGACTACGCGTCGGAGCGCAGCGTCTTCGGCAAGCCGATCATCGAGTTCCAGCTGACCCGCGTGAAGCTGGCCAGGATGGCGGTGATCATCCAGGCCAGCCGCCAGTTCGCCTATCGCGTCGCCCGCCTGATGGCGCGGGGCGAGGGAGCGATGGAGGCCTCGAAGGTCAAGGCCTACGTGTGCCGGGCCGCGGAGTGGGTGCCCCGCGAGGCGTTGCAGATCCATGGCGGAATGGGCTACGCCGAGGAGTTTCCGGTCAGCCGCTACTACGTGGATGCCCGGGTGCTGTCGATCTTCGAGGGCGCGGACGAGGTCCTCGCCCTCAAGGTCATCGCCCGCCGGCTTGCACGGTGACCGACGACCGGCGCGCCTGAAGCTCCCGTTGGACACTCGACGGTTCGGGGCAGACCGATTAGGGTCGAAGTCCCCCCACGAATCGAGGAGGCTGTCATGTACGTGCGTGCCGTCAGGTTCACCGACGTATCGGCCGAGCGACTGCAAGAGCTTCTTGCGCGCATCGAGGAGTCCGATGGTCCACCCCCAGGGGTGCCCGCTACGGGTCTCAAGGTCTTGTTCGATAGCGCACAGGGAACGGCCGTAGTCCTTCAGTACTTCGAGAGCGCAGAGGACATGGAGGCCGGAGACCAAGTGTTCAGCGCGATGGATCCGTCAGACACCCCCGGCGCGCGCGCATCGGTGGACATGTGCGAGGTAAAGCTCGATCGCACGCTCACCTAAAAGAGCGTTGCCCAGCTTCGCCAGGCGGCCTTCCGCCTAGGGTTCGGCCGAGCTGGGCGACGACGAGCGGGTCTGCATCGTCACCGTCGGCGGCTCGGGCGTCGGGGCAGACCTACTGCGACGAGTGATCCTCTCCTTTCCCGCGGCCAAGCCCCATTGCGGGGACTTTTCCTATAGCGGGGGCGGATTCGAACGGATATCCGCGACCCGCTATCGCCTCTTCAAGACCCTGTCCCTCTGAGCCCAAAGGCGCATAGACTCGATTGATGGCCTGCTCCGAGGAGCTTGCCGAGCGCATCCGCAGTGCAATCGACGGCCGGCCTGGCGTGGTCGAGCGCAACTGCCGATGGCGCTCAGCCCTTAGCCGGCGCGCTACTTCTTAGGGTTCTTCTTGAAGGTGAAGGTGCGCGTCGTGCTGACCGCCTTGCCCACCTTCGGGGTGAAGGTGAGACGCACCCGGACCGCGATCTTGTCTTTGCGGCGCACGATCTTCTTTGCCGGCTCGTTGAGCTGGAGCTTGAGGCGGATCCTTCCCGACTTGCCGACCTGGCGTTTTACGGGCTGGATGCCCGGCTGCTGCGATTTGGCTTTGCCCCCGCGCATCGTGACCATCGAGGCGCCGGCACCGCGCAGTGGCGTGTTCGCGACCATCTGGCCGGGCGCGGGGACGAGGATCTCGACGTAACACAGCTGCCCGTTTTTGCTCGCACATAGAGGGCCGGGCGGGATTAGTGCCCAAACAGATGTCGGTTTCGGTTTGGCCGTCGCAGGCGCAGGCGGGGCTCCCGCTCCGCCGCTGTTCGAGATCGGTGCGCCTCCCTCGCCGAACATCTGGACCCTGTTGTTTCCCGAATCGAGGACGTAGATCGTTCCGGAAGCGTTGACCGCGACATCGGATGGATTGTTCAACTGACCGGCCCCGGCTCCAAAGCTGCCGAACTTGGTGATGAACGCTCCGGTGGCGGTGAACTTCTGGATGCGGTCGTTATCGGCGTCGGCAACGTAGACGTTGCCGGCCGAGTCGGTCGCGACAGCGGAGGGGTTGACGAACTGGCCGTCGCCCGAGCCCGCGGTTCCCCATTGGGAGATGAACACGCCGTCCGAGGTCCACCGCTGCACTCGATGGTTCGTCGTGTCCGTGACGTACACGCTGCCGTCGGGAGCGACGCTCACGTCACTTGGCCAATTCATCTCCCCGGGGCCCGAGCCCTGGACTCCCCATTTCGTGATGAAGCCGCCGTTCGGGTCGAACTTCTGGATGCGCTCATTGCCGTTGTCGGCGACGTAGAGGTTGCCGAGGGGGTCGACGGCCGCGCCCAGCGGCGAGATGAGCTGGCCGTCGCCGCTACCGGCGCCCGCCAACGTTGCTGCGTGCGCATAGGTGGTTGGCGGCACGGTCGAGGTGTACTGCTGGATCCGCTTGTTGAAGGTATCGACGACGTAGACGTTGGAGGGCGTCGCGGCGGCCACGCCCGCGCCGTAGAACCCGTCGGGTTCGGAGCCTTTGTTGCCGAAGCTGGTGATGAAGGCGCCGGCGGACGTGAACTTCTGGACGCGGTTGTAGGCGTCGAGGCCGGAGTTTTTGCCGTCGACCACATAGACGTCGCCGGCGGAGTCGATCGTCAGAGAGCTCGCGCCCGTGAACTGGCCGTTGCCCGTTCCAAGGCTGCCCCAGCCGCCGAGAACGCCGATCTCGGCGGACGCCCCCGCCGGCGCCACCGCCGCCAGCGCAACGACAAACGCCGCGACGAGAACTCCCCGGCGCGAACCTCGTACGCGTCTCAGACCCTGAACCATGCAGTGCCGATGAGAGTAGAGCCGAGAGAGCTCGGCCGCAAGCTGGCAGGCAAACTTAGTACCCACCACCCCTTGATTCAAGGCACTAAGCGCAGAAAAGGCCCCATTTCGGGACCTTTCTGAAAACGCAGAAAGCCCGACGTAGCGGGCTTTCGTGAAATAGCGGGGGCGGGATTCGAACCCGCGACCTTCGGGTTATGAGACTGATCCGCTGGATCGGCTGGACTACGTGGAGCTAGATTTCAAGCCGAATTCACGTGATCGAACTACGTGGGGATCGGCTGGGATCGGTGGGGCTTCTTGCCCCATTTCTTGCCCCACGGGACTCCATCAACCGCCCGCTGAGATGGCTACTTCTTCGTCCTGTTTCCCTCGGAGAGGTTGAGGCGCTTGCCATCCTCGCTGGGGATGCTCAATGGAACGACCTCCGTTGCATCTCCCTTGATTGGAACGTTGGCCGAAGCGTCGCCCTCTTCCACTACCTCGGTTTCGTCTGGCGGGACCGGCTGGTTCTCTTCAGAGCCGCTCATCTTGCCTTCCTCTTGTTCTCGCCAGCCGCCGCTTCCTTCTCGACGATCTCGGTGTTGTCGCCTTCGACATGCTCTTCTTCATCGGGATCGGGGCCGGCCAAATCGAGTTCACACCAGGCGCTACTCATCGCGTTCCTCGAGCTTTTCGATTTCGCCCTCCTTCAGGCCCTTCTCTATGTACTCCGTAGCGTCTCCCTGTACAGGACGGTCGAGGTCGGGCTCGGCCTGCTCAGTGGCCTCCGAACCTGGCCTCTTAGGATCCTCCTCGAAGTTCGACATTCATCCTCCTTCAAAGGACGGCGCCTAGCGCAGTTAAGACCACGGCGGCCACCAAAGCGATTAGTCCGAGAGCAGCGTAACGGAAGGCTCCGCGAACCCGATCGAGCTTGGCATCGTTAGCGGCGCGGGTGGCCGGCAGGATGTCGGTGTAATACGTAGAGGCAAGCACGGCTAGTGCTTGGCCAGGCTCTGCTGCGAGGCGCCGGGGGGTCACCCGCTCCTCCGCCGCCCTCATGGTGAGACCCCGGTACGGCTTCGGTCGTAGCCCACTGAAGGCGGTTAGCGTCGTCAGGAGCAGCATCGCAACCGCGAAGGTGAGCGTAACCCCAAGCGCAATCGTGATCCCAGTGCATAGCGCTCCCGCAACCAGGACGTTCGCGCCGATCGAAGCACTGATTGAAACGCTAAGCCCCGAGAAGGCGGCAAGCGTGCTGAGCTTTGAATCAAGCACCTTCATGCGGTCGTCCTCAGCCTCAACATCGGCGCGCGCGCATTCGAGCGTCGCCTTGACAGTGTCCAAGTCAAATTGTGCGTGATCCACTAGAAAAGCGTCCCATCCACGACGGATGACAGAACCCGGCAAGAAGCCAGACCTTGCGAAACCGTGCCCCGCCTAGTTCAGCGGGAAGCCACGGGCGGGATCACATTCGAGATCGGTTGATCGGCTGGAATTTGTGGGGCTTTTCGTCGCGAGAGGCCGTCGTCGTCTATGCACCAATCGCAATGAAGGGTGCCCAGTAGTCGGGATCCGCGAAAGGCCGCTCCAGTGATCCTCCGGAGCGACGTTGCGCAGCGACTGCGCGCCGACCCGCTCTATCTCCAGCCGCTGCCCGGCGCTCGAACTCAGCTGCGAGCGAAGGGTGATCCTCAAGAAAAGCATCGAGTTCAGGGTCGGTTAGATCTCGAAGCCAGAGCTGGGCGCGACGTAGCGCCTCGGGCGGCCTCATGCCACCTTCGATCATCTCTGCGTATAGCCGCGTCATCAGCAGAGCCGTCGTATCGTCGCGGACTGGCCACAGGCTTGCGACCACGCAGGCTGCGCCGGCCGCCAGAAACGCCGCCGCAACTGAGTTCCCCTCCTCGGGCATATGCGTAATGTCAACAACACCGCTTTGACATGCCGAGACAGCAACCAGGCGCGATGGGAGCTCGGCCAGTTCGGTTAGCAGGGTCATCTCAACTGGCCCGTCAGCGAGCCTCACCACTGGGACTGATTCACCCCACACGGCTGACTCGGCATGGCAGGCAAGGTGGAGATAAGACCCGTTCTGGGCATGGGAACGTAAGTAAGACCAGTCAGCGCTCGGTCCTTCAGCGTGCTCAACGCGTGCACCGAAGAATGCGCTCACTCTGTCGAACTCCGGTCGAGCTCCGGGAAGATTCTGCTCGGGGTCGACCAACGCCACCAAGCTAGGCTCGACCTGTTCTCGCTGTCGTGCGCGACTGAGGCTAGCTGCAGCGAAGACGCCCGAGGGAGCATGGCGAATCTCGAAGTCGTCGACCAAGTAGCGCTCCTTTCCGTTCTCGGTCCAAGGAGCGCAGTGCAAGGGCGCCAGTGCGATCGGACCACAGAGGACGAGCGTGACTCCCGCGGCGCCGACTTCGCGAAGGAGTTCGTGGATCGGCGCTGCAAGTGATTCACCGAGCCAGGGAAGGACATGTTCAACGTCTTTCTGAATGTCGCGCACCGCGCCGCCGAAGCCGCTCGCGCCCGAGAGAAAGGAGCCATATTCCGCAGCCTCCGCAAGCTCAGGGTGCTCAGCGCCATCACCAGCCAAGAGGCGCATATACACGTCAAGACCAGTCGGCTGCTCAAGGAAGCGAACATCGGCCGTCGCCCCCTCCCCATTGTGTTCGAGCACAAGGAGCATGGTTCCCGCGGGCGTCGGGTTGACGTAGACCACTGGCCAGTCCTCCTCCGCTGCCGCCGTGAGATCAGATTCATTGGGCCGCGTCGCAAAAGTCTCGAAGCCCTCGATATCGCGGATATCGCGGAGCACTTCCCGAAGCGAACGCGCTGCCGCAGCACTCGCCTGCCCAAGAGGCGAGCGAGCCAGCTCGTCGGTTGCCGCCTCGTAGCGGGCTCGTAGTTCGTGCGGCAGCTCCGAGAGTTCCTCGGCGCCCGCTTCTCCGGGCTCTAGACGCAAGCGGAGGTCCCGGGCACGGCCGCTCTCGAGGATCGTCAACGCCTCTGACACCTCCCCCGCGGCAGCAATTGCAAAAGCCGCCCAGCGAGTCAGATTCAGCGTCGATTTAGCCTCTTGCTCGCGCAACTCGGAATCGAGCCGGCTATGCAACGCCAGCTCGGCCGCCTCGACGGCAACCCGGAAGGCGGACGCGGCAGGCTCCCAGGAACCCTCCTTAATCAACAAACCCCCCAACGTGGCGCCGACCCGAGCGCATTCGCGAGGAGCACTGGTAGGTGGAAGCAACCTCAGACCTGCTTCGGCGGCACTCTTCGCCTCGTCAAACTCGGTCGAGTTGGTCGAGGACATCTGCTAGCTCCGCGTAAGCGCGTCCGGCCGGCACCGGCAGATGCTCCTCCGGGTAAAGATCCACGGCCGCCTCCAGATGCTCGCGAGCCTTGAGCAGTAGGCGGTGCTTCTCTGCCTCTCTCGCTGCTTCGGCCGCCTCGTCCCAATCATCTGAGTCCCGGTCTTCTACGAAGCGCTCCGGGTCAAATCTGGCTTTATTCCGCAACATGCGACCAAGCTGGTAATGGGCGTTCGCGACCTTGGCTTCGACCAATACTCCGGAAGCGGCGATCACTTCGTGGTAAACCGCTTCTGCGTCCGCAGGATCTGCCTCTCCTAGACCTGCCAGCTCAAAAAGGATGGGTGCATAGTTGAGCTGCACCACCGCCCACTCATCGGGATTGCTCTCTAATGAACGGTATTCGAGGATTTCACGGCAAAAATCCCGCGCCTCGATCAGGTTGGCAATCTTCTCTCCGCGCTGGCGGCGAAGCAGCGTGGTCGCGATGTTGCCCTTGATGGTGGCCTGCAGCTCCGGACTAGCCTCGGCAGGAAGAATTCGAAGGCCTTCGCGCATCGCGTTCAGCCCTGCCTCAAGGTTGTCGGCTGGGTCGCCTCGAAGACGCTCGGCCATTGCAATCCCGAGATACATGTGGAGACGGGCAGCTTCCCCAGGGACAACCGTCGTCCTCAGCGCGGCCCCAAAACCGGCGATCGCCTTATCAATGTTGTCTTGGCGGTTGCCAGTAGGACAGGTCAGGTAGGCGCTGGCGCGAGAAGCTTCCAAGATCGAGACCATTGGCGTTAGCTCCGCCTTCACCGCCCTTTCGATAACTGACTCGACGAGTTGAATCACCTGCTCGGGTTCCTGTCGACGCGCAGCCTCCTCAATTTCCTCGACCACCTGACCGAGTTCCTCACTCGTCGCGTTGTCTCGTGCCAAGCTTTTTTCATGCTCGTCCCATGCTGCGTCGGGGTTTTGTTGAGCTGCGCGTACGAGTCGCTCCCATCGCTTGAAGATGTCTCCGTAGGAAGCCGTCGCCATACCGGTCAGCTTCCGCAAGACTGGGGCTCCGATGAGCTCGGGGCGGTCAACAATCGACGCCAAGAACTCTTCCTTCGTTTTGATCGCCAGCAGTTGGTCCAATGCCTCTGCAGGGTCGAAGGCGTTCTTCCGTTTTTCGCGGTTTCGCTTTCCCTTGCCCATATACGCCTCCGCTTAGAGGTCCCCGAATAACAGGTTTCTGAGAAATCCACGCATCGCGCGCCCCCATTGCGAGTTGAGGGTTTCTCGCTACCGAAAGTAGATGACCGGCCGCACTGGATAGGGCGCAACCGTCCTCATTTCGACCTCACCTTGCCCCACGGCCGATTTTTGCACCCTGTTGTCTGTAAGACAAAAAAACTAAAAGCCCCGCATATGCGGGGCTTTCGTGAAATAGCGGGGGCAGGATTCGAACCTGCGACCTTCGGGTTATGAGCCCGACGAGCTACCTGGCTGCTCCACCCCGCGGCGGACTGGTGATGCTAGCAATGTGAGGTCGGTGGTGGGGCGGGATTCGGCGCCCGGTGGGGGATTTGCGCAGGCGTCTTCGCAGCAGCGGCGGGCTCTAGAGTGGCCGGGTGACTGACGGGACCAAGCGGGTGGCGGTGATCGACGTGGGGACGAACTCGACCCGGTTGCTGGTGGCCGACGTTGCTGGAGGACGGGTCTCCCCGGTCGAGCGGCGCAGCACCGTGACCCGGCTCGGCCGCGGGGTCGACCTCTCCGGCCGCCTTGCCAGCGAGGCGATCGAGGACGTCTGCGATGCGATCGGCGGCTACGTCGGGATCCTCGAGGAGCTGGGCGCCGAGACCGTCGATGCGATCGCGACCAGCGCCGTCCGCGACGCCGACAACGGCAGCGCCTTCATCGCCGAGCTGCGGGAGCGGTTCGCGCTCTCGGCCCGCATCCTCGACGGCGAGGAGGAGGCCCGGTCCACCTACGTTGGCGCCACCTCGGAGGCCCTCCCCACCGAGCCAACTCTGGTCGTCGACATCGGCGGCGGCTCGACCGAGCTGATCGTCGGCAAGGGCCGCGAGATCACCTTCCACGACTCCCTCCAGGTCGGGGTCGTCCGCCACACCGAGCGCCACTTCGGCAGCGACCCGCCCGGCGCCAGCGAGATGGAAGCCCTCGCCAGCGACGTTCGCGGCGCGATCGAAGCGTCGGTCGGGGCAGGGATCGAGGCGCGTCACGGCATCGCCGTCGCCGGCACCCCGACCTCGCTCGCCGCGGTTGAGATGGAGCTCGAGCCGTACGACCCGACACGGGTGCACGGGCACGAGCTCGCCCTCCCCTCGATCCAGCGCATGCTCTCCAGCCTCGCCTCGGCCCCCCTCGCGGAGCGGGTCGAGATCCCCGGCCTCCACCCCGACCGGGCGCCGACGATCGTCGCCGGCGTGGTGATCCTGATCGAGACGATGAGGGCCTTCGGACTCGACCAGATCACCGTCTCCGAGCACGACATCCTCTACGGGACGGCGATCCTGGCGGCGGAAAAGGTCTGAGGTCTCCCACCCGTCAAAAATCGTTTCCGTACTAGGTGGACAGGCTGTCTTGTCCAGTGCGGACAGAATGGTCAGGCGCGCTAAGGAAGACCGAGAAATTGGTAGATCTACCTACCGGGTTCTAAGTAATCCGTCTACTCCAGGGTGGCGTGCCGCAAACACGCGAGTACATACTCAATGAGCCGGGCAAGAGACGGGGTTCGCCTCGTCTCGCGACCGGCATATAGGGCTTAGGCGATTGCCGCATCATGGCGCCTCCCGCCGTCTGGGCCCACCTAATAAAGGTCCCTAAAGACGTACCCCTGCCCGTCCTGAGGGGCCACCTGAATCGGCCGTCAGCGATGGCGGCCGATTCTCGTTTTTGCAGCCCCTCCGCGCGACTAGGCCAGATTCGACTTGCGCGGGTAGGCGACCTCGGGATCGGTGAGGACGTTGACCAAAGTCGGACGGCCGGAGGCGAAAGCGCGCTCCAGCGCCGGCTTCAGCTCCCCCGGCTCGCGAACCAGGATCCCGTCGCAGCCGAGCGATTCGACCACCTGGTCGTAGCGCGTCTCCGGCTGCAGCTCGGCCGCCACCGAGTAGCCATAGAGGAACTTCATCGGGTGATGCTCCAGGGCCCAGATCCCGTTGTTACCCATCACTCCCACCACCGGCAGACCCAGACGCGACATCGTGTCGAACTCCATGCCGGCGAAGCCAAAGGCGCCGTCGCCGAGCAGGAGACAGACCTGGCGGTCGGGGTGGGCGACCTTGGCGCCTATCGCCTGACCCGGACCAGCACCGAGACAACCGAACGGCCCGGGGTCCATCCAGCAGCCGGGCTCGAAGGTCTCGATCAGGCGGCCGGCGTAGGAGACGAAGTCGCCACCATCGCCAACGACGATCGCGTTGCGGTCGAGCACTTCGTTCAGCTCGCGGTAGACCCGCATCGGGTGCAGCGGCGAGCGCTCGTCGTCGAGCTCGGCCTGCTCGGCCGCGCGCTTCTCCGCCTCGACGTTGCGCAGCTGCTCGAGCCAGGCCCGCGTCCGCGGCTCACCCGATCCCGCCGCCTCGCGCAGCGCCGCGAGAGTGGCGCGGACGTCGCCGACCAGGTCGATCGCGGGAGCGCGGTTGGCGACCAGCGCGTTGGCGGCGACGTCGAGGCGGACGATCTTCGTCTCCTCGCCGAAGCTGCCGCCGAAGCCGAGCCGGAAGTCCATCGGTACCCCGACGACGAGGGCGACATCGGCGCCCTGCAGCGCCGTCCCCCGCGCCCGGCTGAAAGCAAGCTCGTGGTCGGCGGGCAAGCAGCCGCGGCCGAGCCCGTTGAGGAAGACGGGAATCCCAAGCGCCTCCGCCAGCGCCTGCAGCTCCTCCTCGCCGTGGCCCCAGTAGAGGCCGGTGCCGGCCATGATCGCCGGTCGCTCGGCAGCGGCCAGCAGCGCCGCGGCCTCCTCCACTCCCGCGGCGGGCTCAGCCTGGCCAGAATCGGGCACGGACGGGATGTCGACCTCGGCCTCGGTGAAGACAACGTCAAGCGGATAGTCGACGAAGGTGGGACCGCTGGGCGCCGCCGCGGCGCGGTCGAGGGCAGCGGCGGTGACGGGCGCGATCAGCGCCGGGTCCTTGACCGTCTCGGCCGACTTGACCAGCGGCGAGACGAAGGGCAGGTGATCTATCTCCTGCAGCGAGCCGGACCCCCAGCGCAGCTCCGGCGCCCGCCCACCGAGCACGCAGATCGGCGAGTTGTTCGCCTGGGCACCGGCGATCGCGCTCATCCCGTTGGTGACACCGGGGCCCGCGGTCAGCGCCGCGACGCCAACGCCGCGGGTCGCCTTCGCGATTCCCTCGGCAGCAAAGGCGGCGGTCTGCTCGTGGCGGACGTCGATCAGCTCGATGCCCTCCTCTTTACAGCCGTCGTAAATCGAGAACAGGTGCCCGCCCGAGAGCGTGAAGAGGTGATCCACCCCGCGCGACTTCAAAGCCTTCGCGACCAGCCTGCCCCCGTGCTCAGCCATGGCGGCAGCCTATTGGCTGCGCGGCCGAGTCGAGTTACCATCGCCAGGCCCGGGTGGCGAAACTGGCAAAAGCGGCGGCCTTAAAAGCCGCTGCCCCATATGGGGCTTGCGGGTTCGAGTCCCGCCCCGGGCATTTTTACTGGGAGCCAAATGCGCCGCTTTACCTGAAGACGCCAACCCATCGCCTGAGGATGAAACGAGGAGAAGAAGGAGCCGCGCAACATCCACCCGCTTGTCCGCGATGCGGAAACTCGAACACGGTCCGATCGCGCTCGGGAGACGGCTGGGTCTGCCAATACGCGTGGAGCGAGCAAGTTCAGGGGCGGATCATCGGAGAGGCGCCGAACATGAACCCGCTGGCTCCGGGGCCGTATCCGGGAACCCCCATCTTCGAATGGCACACGCAGACCGTCAGATGCGGAACCAGCTTCACTGACGCTGAAGCTGAGGAGGCTGCAAGGCGCCGCCAGAAAGAAATCGAACAAAGGGAGCTACGGGCTCAACGCCAGCGGGAGGCCGAGCGTCGCATTGCGAACTTAGAGCGAGAGCGGAACGAGGCGCTCCACAAATTGCCGGCAGTTGACAGCCCGAGCCCGATGAAGAATGAGACCGCGAGTCAGGGCTGCGCCATCGGCTGTGGACTTTGGGCTGGCTTGCTGTGTATCTCGTTGGTCGTTCTCGGCGCAACCGGGCAGTTCGATTCCGATGACCCGAGGATCTTCGGCGTCGATAACCCGCTTCTGTTTCTTCCCGCAACGTGGGTCATCGGCTGGACCATCGCCTTGATTCGATTGCCAATAGCCAAGCGAAGGCACCGTAATGCCGAAGCCGAAGCCGACCGGCGAGCCAGTGAGCACGCTCGGGTTCAAGCGGACTTCGACAGAAGGATCGCCGCAGCTAGGCGCGCCGCTTAGCAATGGTCCGAAGATCGAGCACCGCGGTGGCCGCTTATCGCCCGCCGAGTGGGCGCCTGGCGAGGTAGTAGACGTCGCGCCGGATCGCCGGCGAGAACGCGTTCCAGCCGAGGATGAGGCTGCCGCGGGAGACAGTCGCCCGCGCGTTGCTGAGGAACTGCTGGTGGGGGGCAAGTGATTGGGGCCGCACCTTGCCGCCGCGGCGGAAGAGGAGTAGCGGCTTTGGGCCCCTGCTGAGCACGACGAAGACTCCGGTCCGCGACGGCACGATCGCCTTCGGCTCAGCCGGCTCGGAGATCGTGGCGGTGCGACGCCCGTTGCGGCCGAAGCTGGGGTCCAACCGGCCGTTCTCGTTAAAGCGCAGGAGGACGACGCGGCGGCGCCGGTCGTCGCCAACAACGCCAGCGAGGTAGATATGCGAGCCGCGGCGGACCAGCGCCACCGACCTGGTGGTGCCGCCGGCACTGGTCAGCGCCCAGCCGCCGGAGCCGAAGCGAGGGTCCGGCCTGCCGTCGGGGAGCAGCCTGGTGACGGCGAAGCGACTACGGGAGACCCCGCCGACAAGGATCCCGCCTCCGCTGCCGACGGCCAGCGCCCTCGCCCTCACTTCCCGGCCGCCGGGGGTTTGCAGCTCGATCCTGCCGTTCCGCCCGAAACCACGGTCGGCCTTCCCGTTCGGGCGGTAGCGCAGGACCACACCTGGTTCGAGCGGGCCGGCGTCGTCGCGGGTGCCGACCACAATGGCGCCGCTGTCCGCGGCGAAGGCGACTCCCTCCACGCGCACGCGCTTGGGCAGCAAGATGCCGCCGTCGGAGCCGAAGGACGGTTCCCGCGCCCCGTCGGCGGCCCGCAACTCGAGCAGCTTGCTGCGCGGGTAGCCGAAGGTGCTGATCAGCACCTTCCCTGAGTCGAGCGCGAAGCCGCGGGCGAAGCGGGCCTCGTCGACGACCACATAGCCGGCACCGCCGCCGAACGAGCGGTCGAGGCTGCCATTGGCGGCGTAGCGGATCAGGACCGCTGCGTCTTCGATGCCGACATCGGTGGTCCCCGCGGCGAGCAGCTTGCCCCCTGCCAGCGGGACAAAGCCGATCACCGTCTGGGTGGCCGGCACCGGTTGTCGCACGCGGACAATCCCGCCATCCCCGAAGCCGGGGAGCAACATGCCCTGTGGCGAGACGGCGGCGAGGAAAGCGGTGGTCCGTTCCGGTGCTGAAGAGCCAGCCGCGACGATCGAGTCGTCGGGGCGGCGGGTCAGGGCTTCGACGCCGCTGCCGTACAAATCCTCCGAAGGCCCGGCGAGCGCCGCCAGCCTGAGCACGCCCCCGTTCCCGAAACCCGGGTCGAGACCGCCACCCGGGTCGAAGGCAGCCAGGATCGGCACTTCTTCACAGCCCTCGGCTTCAAAGCACGAGCCGGCCGGCTGGGCGGATCCGCCGACGATCACCGAGCCGTCCGCAGCCCATGAAGCGGCGTGGACTTCCTCCTCGCCGCCGAGGTCAAACCTGCGGATGCCGTCGGCGCCAAATCCGGAATCCGGCGTGCCCGCCGGGGTGTAGCGAAGGACGAGCAGGTCCTTGCCGCCGGAGCCGACCCACGTCCCGACCGCCGCGACGGAGCCGTCGGAAAGAACGCGGCCGCTGGTCAGAGGCGGCAGGCCGTCGACTAGCCCGTCGCCGCCGAACGCCGGGTTCGGTGAGCCGTCGGCGCGCACCTCGAGCAGGAACCTGTCGCCAGCAACGAGAGCACCACCGTCCCCGGCAGGTGCGATTTCGAGCTCGCTTGCCGGTTCGTTGTAGTAGGGAATCGAGAGCGCCAAGGTGCCGTCCCTGCCGACCGCCTGATCAATGCTCCCGTCGGGGTTGACCAGTTGGACGTTGACCCAGGCGAAGGTCTGGTGGGTGCCGCCCCACCCCGTCCCCACCACGAGGATCTTGCCGGAGGGAAGTTCGGCGGCGGCGCTCGCATTCCAGGCCACCTTGACCGTGCCGCCGCCGAAGCTGGTGTCGACGCTGCCATCGCTGTTGACGCGCGTCAGCGTGGAGTCGTCGAGGACCAGGCTCTTGCCATCAGCGACGGGGAAAACCCGGCGGTATTTCGAGACATGCTGAGGCGGGACAGACGGGTCGGGCGTCCCGTTGGCGAGGTAGGACGCGACCTGGTCATCCCTTTGCGCGACGAGGCCACCGTCGGATCGCGCTTCGACACTCGAGAACCGCGTTTCTTCGAAGTGGATGCCGAGGCTCTGGCTGGCAATCCCGTCCGCGCCGAAGGTCGTCGCCTCGGTCTCATCCTCGGCCGCCGCGACGGCGATGACCGCCGCCAGGGCGCAGGCCGCCGCAATCAGCGCCAGAGCAAATCGAGTGCCACCGCGCCGTCTGCGCCTCCTCAGGAACACGACTCATCGACCCCGGGGGCGAATGAAAGTTGCGGTTCCGCACCAGTCGCCACCAGTTTGGCGGTTCCTAAAACGGCAATAAATGTTCTAGGGGCGCAACTTACCCCTTGTTACCGTGTCTTTAGCCCTGGAACCGTCCTTCCGCTGGGGGAGATTTTTTGGAGGCATCAGCCCTAACGCACGCCAGTCGCCGCGGACTCCTCGCCCGCCGTTCGCCCCTGCTCAAATTGCAGGGCGACGAGAAGCTGATCGCGATGGCGCGCAGCGGCAACCCCGGCGCCTTCGAGGCGATCGTCGACCGCTACCAGGGCCGCCTGCTCGGCTTCTGCCGCCAGATGCTCGGCTCGACCGAGGATGCCGAAGACGTCCTGCAGGAGGTCTTCGTCAACGCCTACCGGGCGATGCTGGCCGATGAGCGCGAGATCAATCTCCGCCCCTGGCTCTACCGGATCGCCCGCAACCGCTGCCTCAACCACCTGCGCAAGCCGAAGGCCGACGCGCAGGAAACGATGGACATGGTCCCCGAGGTCGACGCCGCCTCGACCGCCGAGCGCGTCCACAACCGCGAGGAGTTCCGGCAGATCATCAGCGACGTCAACAAACTTCCCGAGACCCAGCGCTCGGCCCTGCTGCTGCGCGAGATGGACGCCCTCTCCTACGAGGAAATCGCCGCCGCGATGGACACCACCGTCCCCTCGGTCAAGTCGCTGCTGGTTCGCGCCCGGATCTCCCTCGCCGAGGCGAGCCAGGCCCGGCTGCTGACCTGCGGCGAGGTTCGGCTCGAGCTCTCCGAAGCGGCCGAGGGGCTGCGCAAAGCCTCCGCCCCGGTCCGCCGCCACGTGCGCGAGTGCGATGAATGCGCCGACTTCCGCTCCCAGGTCCGCTCGACCGAGAAGGCGCTCTCAGCGCTGGCGCCGATTGGCCCGCTGCTCGCCCTCAAAAGCTTCATCCTCTCCAAGCTCGGACTTGGCGGCGCCGGTGGTGCCGGCGCGGCTTCCGGCGCGGGCGCCGCTTCAGGTGCCGGCGCCGCAGGCGCGGGCGCGATCGGTGGCGTCGGTGCGGCGGCGGCAATCGGCGGCGGTTCTGCCGCCGGCGGTCTCGGTGCCCTCGGCGGCGCGCTGGGGACCAAGGCTGTAGCCGGCGTCGTCACCGCAGCCGTGCTCACCGCCGGCGCGGTCGAGGTCAAGCAGAACCACAACCCGACCCCGGTCGTCGATCCTTCCGCCTCCGCCCAGGTCCAGCAGATCGACAAAGCGCCAGTAGCCCACGCCCAGATCATGGCCGCGCAGGCCGCACCCGCGGTTGAGCCGCAGCCCGCGGTCGTTTCCGCACCTCCGGTCCCGGCCCCAAGCGCCACTGAAGAAGAGGCAACTGCCGCGCCGGAGGCCGCCCCCGCCGAGGAAGAAGCCGCCGCCGGGTCCGCCGCTGGTGAAGAGCTCACAATCGGCGACTCCGAGTCGGAAGGGATCACCGGGGCGAAACCGTCCGAAGAAGTCGCCGGGGCTCACGGTGGCAGCGGCACCGTGGTCGTCACCGTCGGCACGCCGCCGCCCGCGACCAGCGAACCAGCTTCAAGCTCGCCACCGCCCAGCAGCGAACCGCCGAGTGAACCGCCGCCCAGCTCGCCGCCGGTCGTCGAAGTGGTGCCGCCTCCGCCGGTGGTTATCCCGGCGCCCGAACCGGCACCGCCGGCCGACGAAGCGAAGAAGTAGCTGGCCGCTAGCCCGCTTAGCCGAGGCCGATCACCTTCAGCCGGCGCATCAGCGCCGTGCCGGCAAATTCGCGCGTCTCCTCCAGCGAGTAACCGAACAGCTCGAAGTCATCGCCGGCATCTACGGCCCAGGGCGGTTGCAGGACACCGTCAGCGATCGGCAGCGCCTGCTCCAGGGTGCGCTGGATCGCCTGCTTGTAGCGATCGTCCTCGCCCGCCTTCTCGCGCAGGAAGACGGAGCCGAAGGCGACGTGGCGATGCTCATCGCGGGCGACGTTGGAGAAGCCCTCGACGAAGGCCGGCAGCGTTCCTTCGCGTTCGTTGAAATCCATGATGAAGTGCTGCCCCGTCAAGGCCAGCATCCCCTCGATCACCATGTGGTAGAGCGTCACCGCCTCGACCAACGCCTCGGTGTCCTCGGGCTCGGCCGAGAGGCGCTCGGTCCGCTCCTTCAGCATCCCGTCGAAGAGGCGGCCGAAGTTGTCGTTGAGGTGGGCGGAGGTCTCCTCCAGCATCTCGCTGAGACCGTCGGACTCGAGCACCCCGACCTCGCGGTAGAAGCGCTCGAAGAAGCGGACGTGGCGGGCCTCGTCGGCGATCTGCGTGCAGAGGAAGATTTTCTGATCCTCGGTCGGCGCCGCCCGCATGATCGGCCCCAGCTCCTCGGCCACCTTCTGCTCGCCGATGAAGAAGGAGGAGAGCCCGTACATCCGCTGGAAGCGCTCCTCGGGACTGATCCGCTCGTGCCAGTCCTCGCGATCGCGGCTGAAGTCGAGCTCCTGGGTCTGCCACTGCTGCCGCTCCCAGAGGTCATACAGCTCGGCGTAGCTGAGCAGCTTCACCTCCGAAGTTCGGTCGGCAGCCTCGTTCAGCGCCGGATCCGCGGTCGCCTGGAAGTCGGACCGCTCGGTCCTCGACTGGGTCCCGGTGGTCGGTTTCGCCTCCATCGTCTTCCTCCTACACGGTGTGCGTTTGACCCGGCTCGAGGATCACGACCTTGGACGAGGTCTTCGACTCGACCTCAGACTTGAACGCCTCGGCGTCGGTCTCGATCGGCGGGAAGGTCTCGAAGTGGATCGGGATCACAGTCTCCGCCCCGACGAACTCGGCTGCAACGGCGGCGTCGTGGCGGTCCATCGTGTAGTGGCCGCCGATCGGCAGCAGGGCGACGTCGACCGGGTTGCGTTCGGCGATCAACTTCATATCGCTGAACAGACAGGTGTCACCCGCGTGGTAGACGGACACCCCGCCGATGTTGATCACGAAGCCCATCGCGGTCCCGATCGCGGTCCCGTGCTCGGCGCTGAACAGGTGCTCCGAGGAACCGGGAAGCGTGCTCGTGTGCCAGGCCGGGACCAGCTTGATCCAGCCCCAGTCGAAGCGGACGGTGCCGCCGAGGTTGGGGTCGCTGAGCGCCTCGACGCCTTTGCCTTTGAGCCATTCCGCGAGCTCGACCGCGGCCACGCAGTGGGCGCCGGTGCGCTTGGCGACCGGGACCGCATCGGCCATGTGGTCGGCGTGGCCGTGGGTGATCGCGATGTGGGTCGGCTCCACTTCCTCGGCGGTGTGGACCGCCGCCGGGTTGTTCGGTTTCAGGAACGGATCGACCAGGACAGTGGCCTCGCCGTCGCTCAGCTCGAAGCAGGAATGCCCGTGAAACTTGATCTCCATCAGCCTTCTCCTCCCGGCTCGCCGGTGTCGATTCTCTCGGTCGTGGATAGCTCTTCTTTCAGTGCCCAGCCGACCGCGACCCCAACCATCATCCCCATCCTCGCCTCCTCGGCAAGTAGGGCGCGGACGGCGGCGATCCGCTCGTCCGGGTCGGGCAGGGTGGCTGCCTTGAGGGACTCGTTTTCGTGCGACTCGCCGAACCAGCCGCCCTCCGCCAGGGCCGCCGCGAGGACCTTCTGCAGCTGCGGCGCGGCGTTGGCGACGATCCGCTCGGCCTCGGAGAAACGCTCCGGATCGAGCAACCGCTCAATCGCGGCTTCGAGCTCCTTCTCGTCAGGCACGCGAAGAGCCTAGCCCGACCCGCGCCGCAAGACAGTGACGAATTCCTACTCGGCGCGGTGGAACGCGGTCGCGAGCGTCCCGCAGAGCGCGCCAATCGCACCACCCGCAATGCCCGCTGCCCAGTCCGCGGTCGGCGCGAACAGCGGCAGGATGATCAGCACGGCAGCGGCGACGGCGACCCCGATCCAGTCGTAGTCCTCGCCAATCGCGCCGCGGGTCTCGCTGCGGCGGATCACGAACCAGGCGGCGACCGCGCCCAGGGCGATCCCGTTGCCGCCAGCGATCACGGCGAATTCGTTCTGCGAGTCGGCGACGGCGGCCGCGGCCACCATCCCCAACGAGCCACAGGCCAGCAGCAGGAGCAAGGTGGCCGGCGTCCCCAAGCGGCGCTCGAGACCGGTGCCGAAGATCGCCAAGGCGACCGCGACGACAAAGAGGTAGCCGACGTCGAGATAGGCGAAGGGAGCGGTCAGGTAGCGCCAGGCGTCCCCCTCGAGAGGGACGATCAGGCCGCCAAAGCTGATCAACCCGTAGCCGGTCGCCTTCTGGATCAGCAGCAGGATCGCCGAGGCGAGGACCACCGCGATCGTCGCGTAGGGGCGATCGGCGGAGACGGCAAAGCTGGTCCGACCGGGTCGCGGTATCCGCCGCCGGCGGCGCCGCGGCTCCTTCGCCTCGAGCCCATCGCCGCGCCGCTCCAGCTTCGGCGCCCGCTTGCGCAATCGGGCCCCGCAGTACGGGCACTCGGTTACGTAGGGACTGACCTCGGAGCCGCAGTTTTTGCAAATGACGCTGAGCTCAGTCTCGCTCATGGTTCGAGGATACCCGCAGCCACTCAATTTCCCATCAGGCGGCCGATTGCGGCGCGCCGCGGCGGGTACCGGTGGCATACTGCCGGGGCAACCATCTTCGAGGAGGAATTTGACGTGGAGCTGAAGAGTCTGACCGAGCAGAAATCGCTGCTGGAGGTTCTGCCACCCGGCAAACGGGCCCGCCTGCACCGCCTTCTGTTCGAGTTCGGCCCGGGCAACGGCACCCTGATGCTGCTGCCGATCGACCAGGGGATCGAGCACGGCCCGCGCGACTTCTTCCCCAACCCGGCTTCCAAGGACCCCGACTACCAGTTCCGGCTCGCCGCCGAGGCCGGTTACTCGGCCCTCGCCTGCCAGATCGGGATGGCCGAGAAGTACTACCCCGACTACGCCGGCCGGGTGCCGCTGATCCTCAAGGTCAACGGCAAGACCGACCTTCCCTCCTCCGCCAAGGCGTTCTCTTCCTGCAACGCCAGCGTCGAGGACGGCGTCCGCCTCGGCGCCGACGCGATCGGCTACACGCTCTACGTCGGTACCCCCCGCCAGGACGAGGACCTCGCCCAGCTGCGCCGCGTCCGCGAGGAATGCGACCGCTTCGGGATGCCGCTGGTCGTCTGGTCCTACCCGCGCGGCGAAGCGGTCGAGGCCAAGGGTGGCCAGAACTCCTTCTACGCGATCGACTACGCGGCGCGGATGGCGATGGAGATGGGCGCCGACGTGGTCAAGCTCAACATGCCGAAGATCGACTCCTCCAAGGACAAGGACGCTCCGGCGCCCTACAACGAGATGGAGGTCGACCAGACCGAGGCGATCCGCCAGTGCGTCGAATCGGCCGGGCGGGCGCTCGTCGTCCTCTCCGGCGGTTCCAAGACCGATGACGAGACGGTCCTGACCAACACCCGCGAGGTGATGGAGGCTGGCGGCTCCGGCGTCATCTTCGGCCGCAACGTCTGGCAGCGCGAGTGGAACGAGGCGATCGCGATCGTCGAGCAGATCAAGGAGACCCTGCTCGCCAACGTGCGGCGCACGCCTTAGGTTCTGTCCAGAGGGGTGAACTTCGGCCCACCTCCGCTTAGGCGGGGGTGGGCCTTTTTCGTGCGATGAGGAGCTCGGCCAGAAGCTTGGTGTTGCTGGCGCTGGTGGCGGTGGTGCTGCTGCAGCCCTGGGAGTCGTGGGACGTGCCTTGGCGGGATCAGCCGCCGCAGAGCGCCAGCGCCTACGTGACGCGGGCGGTCGACGGCGACACGGTCGAGGTGCGGCTGGACGGGCGGATCGAGGACGTCCGCTACATCGGCGTCGACACGCCGGAGACGGTGAAGCCAGGGGAGCCCGTGCAGTGCTTCGGTCCCCAGGCCTCGGCCTTCAACCACCAATTGGTCGAGGACCGACGCGTCCGCCTGGTCTTCGACAGCGAGCGCCGCGACGTCTACGGCAGGCTACTCGCCTACGTTTACCTCGGCGACCGCTTTGTCAACGGCGAACTGGTCCGGCGGGGGCTGGCGCGGACGCTGACGATCGCTCCCAACGACCGTTTCGCGGAGCGCCTCAAACGGCTTGAGATAGCGGCTGCGCGGGCCGGAAGGGGCCTCTGGGGCGCCTGCTGAATTGTGAGCGCTTCCTAAGCCGTGCAAGATGTTTTGCTACGGTGCCCGCTGGCCCCAGGGCCTTTTTCCTTATGAGAATGCGACAGAGCATCTCCCAGTTCGAGACCGCCTTCGAGCAGGAGACCTACCTCGAGCGCCGTCGGCGCGAGCAACTGCGCCGCCGTGCGGCCAACCGTTCGCGGGCGCGCAAAATCAACCGCGTCGAGCAGGAGGGGAAGGTTCGCTTCAGCGTCCTTGCCGTCTGCCTGACCGCGACCGTGATCGTCGTCGTGGTCGCAATGTTCGAGGCGCTCGCCTTCCTGATGGCGTAGTTCCCCCGGCTCTCTGCTCCCAAGTGTCCTCCTCCAATAGACTCGCCCGCCGATGGCTCGACGCTCACTGAAGCCGCAGCTGAACCAGATCCGCGCCTGGGTGCACCAGGGCCGGACGGACGCCTGGATCGCCCACCAGCTCGAAGTCACCGCGACCGAGCTGCGCGAGTTCCGCAAGCAGTACAACCTCTCGCCCGACGACGAGAGCGCCGGGGCGAGCGAAATCGATCTCCGCGACGAGATCGAAGCGGAGATCGAGGCCGCAACCGAGGCCGAGGAGGCCGAGGAAACGGAGCAGGCAGACAGCGAGGGCGATGAGGACGACGAGCGCGAGGAGCGGCCCGAGGGCGGCGCTGGTGCCGGCCGCCGACGTCGCCGCCGTCGCGGTCGCCGCGGTGGACGCGGCCGTCGCAAAGAGCTCGAGGCGACCTTCGATCACGGCGAGAACGACGGCTATGGGCTTTGGCTCGACGCTGCCGTCAAAGACAACCCCGTCTACAGCGAGCACTGGGCCGGTAAACGCGACGTCACCGTCCGCATCGAGGCCGACCAGATCGTGATCCGCCGCGTCGGCAGCCCCGCCGCCGAGAGCAACGGCGATTCCGAGTCCAGCGACTCGGACGACGAGTAGCTAGACCGGCAGCTGCCGTCCGCCGGCGAAGTCGGTAGCGCCGCGTAGGTAAAGCCAGAAGGCCGCATCAGCGAGCGCCTGCGAATCGCTCTCGATCGAGGGGGCGACGTCGAGTGCCACCTGCTGGGCCCAATCGGTCCCCTCTCCGTAGAGATCGGCCAGCTCGGCCGCGGTGAAGGTCGGGCCGATTCGGCGCCGCAGTTCTTCGCGGATCGCGTCGACCACCCGGTCGGCCAGTCGCCGCTGGCGCGGGTCGTCGATCGCCTGCAGCGCCCGCCGTCCCTCCTCCCACTGGAAGAGCGCGTTCTCGATCGGATAGGCCACTGGCCGAGGTTACCCGGCGGGCTCAGCCTGCAATCAGGACGTCACGAAGCGATCGGTCGCCGCCCTCGCCACCCCGTCCGCGTCGAGGATCCAGATCGGAAATGAACTGTCCGCGCCCGCATCCTCAAACGCCTCGGAGGCAGGCGCGACGAGCCAGCCGGCGGGCTGGGCGCCCCACAGGTCGGGGCGGTCGGCCAGGTACGCCAACAGCTCCTGGAGGCCGCCGCGCAGGTATTCGGCATTGCTCGAAGCCTTCAGCTCGAGGATCACGGCGTCCTCGGTCGAGCCCCGCCGGAGGACGATCAGGTCGGGGATCGATCTCTTCGGGCTCTTGCCGATGCCGTGGCGCTTGACGAAGCTCCGGCGCATCGTCTCCCGGCCATCCGGCCATGCCTGATACGCCAAGCTCACCTCGCTGCCGTCGTCGAAGGCGAAGCGCGCGAAGCTCGATCTCCCGTCGCCCATCAGGAGGCGGGTTCGGCGAAGGTCCGGGCTGAGCGCTTCGAACGCCTTCGCGAGGCGCAGGGCCACGGCCACCTGGAACAGGGTGCCATCGTCCTCGGGCTGGAAGTAGCGTTCGGAGAGGACGGCGGTCAGGGCCGCCGCGGATGGCTCGCTCAGCCTCATCACCGAGTCGATCGCCGCCGGCAGGTCCCGCGCGTAGAAGCCGTCGCGGGAAGCGCGCAGGCTCCGCAGCACCCAGGAGGTCGGGTACTCCGGCGCGAGACCGCTGATCCACGGAACCTGGCGCGCGGCGGCCACCTGCTCTCCCAGCCTCTCGATCTTTTCCGACCAGCCGAGCTCGGCTGGGTCGGCGGCGGCCGGCTTCCTGGCCATCCAGAACACCGCCCTGTCCACCAGCTCGGCGAGGCGGCCGAGCAGCCAGGCGACGGCCCGGTTCTCGGTGGTGTCGTAGGTCGACGAGCTCGGTTGCCGGACCGCGTATCGAGCGACTTCTCCCGGTACCCGCGCTCGTTCCTTCGCGGTTACGACCCAGTCGATCGGCCCGCGTATCGCCTGGCTGCTTTCGACGCCGAGCGACTGCTGGGAGGCCGGCCTGCGCAGGCCGGCCTCCACCGCCGCACCGAATTGCAAGACCGCGGGGGCCAGGCACTGGTGGACGGCAACCACCTGCTCGAGGTCCTCCTGCTCCAGGCGGAGCAGCTCGCGCACGTCGCCGGCGGGGTCCGGTTGTTCGGCGGCGCCCCGCTGCAGGAAGGCCGGCAGGTAGGCGCGGACCTCGCGGCGAAGGGCCTGCCGTTCGCGATCCGACAGCGACTCCTTCTTCACGCGAGCAGGACCGCCGAGAGGGCGAGTTCCAGGCCCTCCCAGGTCTCGGCCGGCGGGTCTGGCCAGATTCGCCGCAGCCGGTGCTGCAGGTCATCCGCCTCGGTCCGGCTCGCGCCCTCGTACTGGGGGACCGCATAGAGGCGAACGGCGGTGAGGAAGGCGACGACGGGATCCTCGTAGGAGGCCACGCCGGAGGTGGCGTCGGTGACGGTCACCCCCATGTTCGTGAACTCCGCGATGTCCTTGAGGATCGCCGGGCCGAGTTGGCGCGGGCCGAAGGCGAGCTCCATCGCCGCGTCGGTGGTGGTGTCGCGGGCCCCGTCGTCCAGCTTCCGGCTCCACCCCATATACAGCTCCCGGTAAGAACCGAGCGCCGGCAGCGGCACGTCGACCACCGCGAAGCGCCGCAGGAACGCGAAGCTGAGCCGGAACAGGCTTGCTTTGTCGCGCGCGTTGAGGGTGCCGATCAGCCTCCAGACGGGGGTGACGACATAGGGCGACCGGGCCCCTTCCCGCCGCTCCGCGCGGACGATGCGAATGCTGCGGTCGGATTTCCGGTAGGGAAGGGTCACGTCCTCGCCGGCATCGGAGTCGGAGCTGTCGGCGAGGAGGGTGAAGAGAGGGCCGAAGGCCTTGTCGATGTCGGCGCGATTGATCTCGTCCACGACCAGCCAGCGGCCTCGCTGCAGCGCCCTCAGCACCAGCCCCGGCTCGAACTCCAGCTCACCGGTCGTCTCCTTCGGCATGTAGCCGCCGATCGTCTCGAAGGTGGTCCAGTCGGCCGTCGCGGTGGCGACGTCGTATTCGGAGCCGACCACGGCCCTGCAGAGCCCCGCGGCGATCGTCGACTTGCCGGTCCCCGGCGGCCCGGAGAGGAGCAGGTGCTTGCCGGCCCGCAGCGCGGTCACCGCCTCGGCGAGGACCGAGGCGGGGAGCTCGAGCGTCGGCAGCTCGGTTTCGGCGGCCGAGATGGTCAGGCCATGGAGGTTGTCCAGCTCGGCCTGCTCGCCATCGTCTTCCCCGTCGCCTTCGTCGGCGTCGAAGACCGTTTCGACACGCGGCCTCGGCGCCAGGTCCCGCTCGGCCAGCTCCAGTGCCTGGCTGACCTTCCTCGGCAGCAGCATGTAGCCGTCGTAGAAGGTGCCGAACTCGGGAATGTCGCGGGCGACGTCGGGGCTTTCGAGGAAGTCGGCCAGTTCGCGGCTCGCAATCGCCGCTTTGCCGGGGTGGAAGCGATCCGACTCGACCGCGCGTTCGCTCGCCCGCTCGATCAGGTCGGGCAGGTGACGCGGGGAGATCGAGATCGGTTCTCCGGCCGGCGTCAGGGTCCCGGGCGCCTCGCATTCGTAGAGACCCGGGACCGCCTCCTCGTAGACGAGGAAGGCGAGATCGCCCCGGTAAGGGGCACGACCTTCCGCCTCGAGGTTGGCCAGGGGCGGATCCTTGACCAGCGAGAGCAGACGCAGCGCCTGGGAGCGGGGCGCGCCGACCTGGGCGAACTCGCGGATCCTGTCGACGGCCTCCTCGGGAAGCGCCTGGATATGGCGTCCGGGTGCCGCCATGCCCTTGAACTGCCGCGCGATCTCGATCGGCAGGTCGCGCAGGCGGAGGAACTCGCTGGTCGAGTAGGGGATCGGCAATTCCTCCTGCGAGATTTCGACAACCCGCCATGGGCCTCCGGGGAACCGCGGATCGTCCCGCGGCGGCCCCTGAACCGTCCAGATGAACGGAACGGCATTGGCGCCCCAGTCCACCCGTTCCTCGTATTCGCCGAAGGTGTCCTCGTAGGAGAGCTCGAAGAACTTGCAGATGGCGCGCACGTAGTCGGTCTGGGCGCCGAACTCGGGGCTCTGGGCGAACTTCGGCACCAGCCGGTCCCCGAACTGCATCGAGTCGATGAACTCCGCCTCCGGGCCGTCGATCGGCCACCCGAAGAGACCCCTTTTGGCCGGGACCCAACCGATCAGGTTGGTCGAGACAGTGAAGTCAGCCACTCAGTCCCTGTCCCCCGCGGCGAACCATGCGGAGGGCATCTTATGGCCCTCCCAGTAAACAGGTCAGTTCTCAGTATTTGGGACCTGATGCAGCGGCTGGTTGACGCGGCCGCAGCCGTCGGCGGAAAGCGCTCCGTCGACCCTCCATACCGTGACCGGGCCGCTGCGGAGGACGGGCTCGACCGCCTCCTCCCCGCGCAGCCAGCGGGCCTCGGGCGAGGCGATCGGGTCGCCCGGGTGAAGGAAGTTGAGGAAGGGTGAGGTGACGAGGTAGTCGAGGTCCGCCGCGTTGACGGCGGCGCGGAAGCCGGCGCAGGTCGGGATCGCGTTGAAGCCGCCGTGGGGGCCGTCCTCGCCGAGGTAGCGGACGCGGTTGCTGAGGTCCGTGCCGTAGAAGCCGTAGCCAGCGAAGCCGGCGGTGGTGCCGGCGAGGCCGATGCGGGCATCTTCGACGTTGCGCGCCCAGCGGTAGGCGCTGTCGAGGTTCATCCCGGGGATGCGCTCGTCAGCGACTCCCTCGTTGGCAAAGCGGTCCTCGAGGTAGTCGCGCTGGACCGGGTAGCCGATCGCAAGGAGCACGATGATCAACCCAGCCGCTGCGCCGGCGAGCAAAGCGCCGCTGCGCCGACCGCGCAGGTACAGCAGTAACGCCGGCAGCATGATCGCGAGCAGGACCAAGAAGAAGGCGAAGATGCGCGCATTGTCGTGGAGGGAGTCGTCAGGGCGGTTGGTGACGACGAAGACCAGTACCAAGGCGCCGATCAGCCACCACTGGCGCTTTTGCGAGTCGAGCCAGCGATCCAGCGGCAAGAGGACGATCCCCGCCAGCAGAGCCGGGATTACGTAGCGAATGTTGATCCCGAAGCCGACCGGTTCTCCCTCCGCCCCAGCGGCGCTGAGCGGGGTGAAGAGGTAGGCGAGCAGCCCAAAGAGGGCGACGGCGCCGATCCAGCGGACGATCCGGTCGCGACCGCGGATGACGGCGATCAGGGCCGCCAGGGCAGCGCCGAAGACAACCAGCGGCCAGAGCGCCCCAAAAGCCTCGTGCAGGCCGGGGCCGAAGTACTCGCGCCAGACGCCGGTGTCGGTGGCGTAGTGGACGATGTTGAAGTCCGGCCGTCCTTGCTGCAGCCGCTCCGGGTGCGGCAGCGAGATCGGCCCCAGCGACTCCACCTCGGGAATCGGGTTGCCGGCGACCACGAGGTTGCGCAGGTACCAGAAGGCACCGCCGGCAAGCGCCGGCAGGAACCACCAGCCGAGAGCGGCCCAACGCCGTCCCTGCGGCGAAAGGACGACAACCACGACCGTCAGCGCCCCCGCCATCGCCAGAGCCGTAACGCGGGTCCCGGCCGCCAACCCGGCCGCGACCCCAGCAGCCGCAAGCGCCCAGCGCTCCCATCCCCCCCCTCCATCGGAAGAGAGTCCGCCGGTCTTTTGATCCGCATAGCGGTGCAAAGGTCCGGCGGACCTTTTTTGGGGCCAGGCCTCGACCAGGATCGCGATCGAGGCGAGAATCAGGGCGGCGGCAGCTAGATCGTTCTTCGCGGCACCTGGGTCCCTAACGACCAGCGTGTGACACTCGAGCAGGATCGCGGCGGCAATCGCCGTTACGGCTCCGCGCCCGTAAGGCCTTCCCACGCAGTAGGCCGCCAGGAACGCAACCGCGAGCCAGCCAAAGTTGAGGAACAGCGACAGCGTGTCCCGCCCCATCAGCAGGATCCCAACGCCGTGCAGCAGCTCGGAGTTCTGCGGATAGAACCAGTTAGTGAAGATCGTGTCCGTGTGGTGCATCCCGACCACGGAGTGCGTCTGCACCATGTCCACGGCGTAGGGCATGTGGTACCAGAGCGAATCGAAGTTGAAGATCCCCCTGTCAAGAGCGTGCTTCGTCGTCACGGCGTAGCTGAACACCGTCGCCGCGATCACCAGGACCATCAGGAGCAGTGAGGCAGGCGATTCTGGGCCGGCGGGTCCTGTCCCCGATTTGGACCCGCCATCCCTATCGGGATGGTCCCCCAAATCGGCGCCACCCCCCGGCAGGAATCCGATCAGCAGACCGATTAGAACCGAGGCGGCAATCAGGGTGCCGGCGTAGAACAGCCCAAAAAGACCCAACAGCTCCGAGATCCAGATCAGCAGCGCAATTCCAACGATCGTCTCTACAAGGCGTGCAGGCGCCCCCTCCCAGGCGGGCAGCAGCCGCTGGCGCAGCTTGTAGGCGCTGAAGGCGATCGGGGCAACGACCAGGGCGAGCTGGGCGACCCCCAGGAGGTAGCCGCCGAGATCAACCATGGAAGAGCCTCCCTGAGGGGCTCAGCCGCCGAGGTTGCCGCGGATCACGACCGGGGTCTCGCCTTCGGCGACCATCCCCTGCGCCCGCGCTTCGCGCTGGATGACGAGTGGATCCTCGGAAGACTGGATGCGGTTGTGGAGCTGGTCGTTCTGCTTCAACAGTTCCTGCCGCTTTGCTTTGGCGGCGGTCGTCCCGGTGTAGGTCTTGACGAAATCGATCGACGGGTTCAGATACGAGTAGAGAACCGCGAAGAGGACGACGGTAAGGGCGATCCGCCCGACCCGGTCCCATTTGATCCGGCTGGGTCCGCTGCGCGCGGCGGGCCGGCGTTTGCGGGCGGCCGGGCGGCGGCGGGAAGCCGATCGTGAGCGGGCGGCCTGCGCACGCGATGCCATACCCGGAGCTACGCGGCCGGGCGCCGCATTCCTGCATCTAAGAACGCTGCTGGGCGAACGCCTGCAGGCCGGGGAACTGGGCAGCCGAGCCCAGCTCCTCCTCAATCCGCAGCAGCCGGTTGTACTTGGCGACCCGGTCCGAGCGCGAGGGAGCGCCGGTCTTAATCTGCCCGGCGCCGGTGGCGACGGCGAGGTCGGCGATCGTCGTGTCCTCGGTCTCGCCGGAGCGGTGGGAGATCACCGCGGTATAGCCAGCCTCGCGGGCGATGCGGATCGCCTCCAGGGTCTCGCTCAGGGTGCCGATCTGGTTGACCTTGACCAGGATCGAGTTGCCGACCCCGAGCTCGATCCCCCGCCGCAACCGCTCCGGGTTGGTGACGAAGAGATCGTCGCCGACCAGCTGCACGCTCCCCCCGACCCGCTCGGTAAGGAGCTTCCAGCCGTCCCAATCCTCCTCGTCCATCCCGTCCTCGATCGAGAGGATCGGGTAGCGCGAGCAGGCGTCCGCCCAGTAGGCGGCCATCTCCTCGGAGGAGAGGGTGCGGCCCTCGTGCTCGAGGTTGTAGGAGCCGCCCTCGAAAACCTCGCTGGTCGCCGGATCGAGGGCGATAAAGACGTCGCGGCCGGGCTCGTAGCCGGCGGCCTCGACGCCGGCGAGGACCGCCTGCAGGGCCGCCTCGTTGGAGTCGAGGTTGGGGGCGAAGCCGCCCTCATCGCCACCCGCAGTCGAAAGCCCTTGGGAAGAAAGGGACTTCTTCAAGGCGTGGAAGACCTCGGCCCCAACCCGCAGGCACTCGGAGAAGTTCTCGGCGCCGGCGGGGACGATCATGAACTCCTGGAAGTCGACCGAGTTGTCGGCGTGGGCGCCGCCGTTGAGCACGTTCATCATCGGCACCGGCAGCACCGTCGGCTCGCCGCCGCCGTAGAGCTCGGCCAGGTAGCGGTAGAGCGGCTGCTGTGAGTCGGCCGCAGCGGCCTTGGCGGCGGCCAGCGAGACGCCAAGCAGCGCGTTAGCGCCGAGCCGGCCCTTGTTTGGGGTGCCGTCGAGCTCGATCATCGTCCGGTCGAGCGAGCCCTGCTCGGCAGCGCGGGCGCCGGTCAATGCCGCGGCGATCTCGCCGTTGACGTTGGCGACGGCGCGGCCGACGCCCTTGCCGGCCCAAGCGTCGCCGCCGTCGCGCAACTCGACCGCCTCAAACTCGCCGGTGGAGGCCCCGGAAGGAACTGCAGCAAGGCCTCGGGCTCCCGACTCCAGCACGACCTCCACCTCGACGGTGGGGTTGCCGCGCGAATCGAGAATCTGGCGCGCGTGGATGGAGGCGATCACACTCACGGGCGCGCCAGTCTATTCACCGCCTGCGGCGGGAAGCGGTCCGCTATTCGCCGGTGGGGGGCACAGCGCCGGCCGGCACTTCGCTGGGGACTTCGCCAGCTGCTTCGAGATTCTCCGGACGCGGCCGTTGGGGGAAGGGTTCGCCTTTCGGTTTCGCTTCCGTCACGGTCCCTGGCAAGGCGGGCGAGATCGGCGTAACCGGGGCCGGGCATTCTTTCGCCGGGGCTTTCGGGTCCGCTTCGTAACAGGCCGGCGATGCGTTGGCGGGATGTCCGTTGCCCTTGTAGTTCGAGCACTTTTCGATCACGAAATCGTCGGCACAGGTGGTGCGCTGCTGCCACTTCGTTTCGAAATCAATGGCAAATTCAGAGAAGAATTCCTGCTGCGTCTGCTGCGCCAGCGTCGATTCGATCTGCGCTTTGGCTTCAGCCAGCGTCTGGACTTTCTCCGCGTTCAGTTTCACCACTTCGACGAGGACGTAATTGCCCTGGAAATCGACCGGTCCGGTGAGTTCGCCGGTGGCGCCGCCGAAAACAGCATCTTTGAGCGGGCCCTGGAGGAATTCTTCGGTAATCCCTTCCTGCAATCCGCCTTTGGATTTGCTGCTGGGATCAGTCGAGTATTTGGACGCGACTTTTTTCCAGCTAGCAGGAGAGCTGTCTGCTTCCAGCTCTTTCTTGGCCGCTTCGACCTGGCCTTTGTCTTTGTTGATGATCAGGCGGACGTCCCGGCTTGGTTTGGTCGAGAACTGGGTTTCCTTTTCAGCCTCGTAGTAGTCGGCGATCGCTTCGCTGGACGGTTTCGGAGCTTCGCTGTTGATGCGTTCCTGAATTTCTTTGGCTAGGACCTGGAGTTCGAGGAGTTCGTCCACTTCGTCCTGGGTGAAGTTCGATTCCTCGAGGAATTTCTCGTAGGCGCCTTTGGTGGGGAAGTTCTGCTGTTTGACGACTTTGAGTTCCTCTTCGACCTGTTTCTCGGTCACCTGGATTCCAAGCTCTTCCGCCTCACCGCGAATCCAGATGCCTTCGATCAGTTCGGTCATCGCTTTGGTCTTTGCTTCTTCGTATTTTTTCGTGCCTGGTTTCGGAACTTTTTTCTGTTCGCTGGTAGCCACCCGCACGAAGGAGCGTTTGAATTCCTCTTCGCTGATGTTGGCGAACTCGTCCGAAACGGCGGAGACATGAACGACATCCCCGGACGGCACGCTGGGGCCGGTCAGCCCCTGAGCGACCGCGAAGCCCGCGAACAACACCAGGAAGAGCGCGCCAAAGAGGAACAGCGCTAGACGCTGACGGCCAGCCACTTGGTCCCTTCCGGGTTTCCTTCTCTGCCCACCTTTAGCTCCCACGCAGGCGGCAGCATAGTCAAATTGCCTCGCTTAGGCAGGCTTTAGGCCGCAGCGGGCTCCACCAAACGCCGCGCCTCGCGCAATCCCTCGGCCATCGCCAGAACCGCGGCGAGGCGCTCCTCTGGGTCACCGGCGACCCGCAGCGCGGCCGTCTGCTCGCGCCATTCGTAGAGGGCGCCCTCGACCTGCTCGGCCAAGATCCCGGCCCCCTCGGAGTCGAGCTCGACCCCGGTAACGCTGAGCCGGCCGCCGCGGAACTCGACGCTGCGAGCACCGGCCAGACCCAGCTCGATCCGCGCCTTCTGCAGCTTCAGGAGGTTCTCGGCCTGCGGCGGCAACGGCCCGAAGCGATCGGAGAGCTCGTCGTGGATCGCCCGCAGCTGGCCCGGTTCGCGAGCGGCAACGATGCGGCGGTGGATATCGATCTTGGCCGCCTCGAAGGGGACGAAGCCGGCCGGCAGGTAGGCGTCCACCGGGACGTCGAGACGGACCGGCTCGGGCGCCTCCTCGCGCTCCTCTCCCTCCGCACCGGCGGCCTCGGCCACCGCTTCGTCGATCATCTGGCAGTAGAGCTCGAAGCCGACCGCGGCGACGTGGCCGGACTGCTCATCGCCAAGCAGATTGCCGGCACCGCGGATGTCGAGGTCGCGCATCGCGATCCGGAAGCCGGAGCCGAGCTCGGTGTGGTCGGCGAGGGTCGAGAGCCGCGCCGCCGCCTCCTCGGTCAGCGCCTCGGCCGAGGGGTAGAGCAGGTAGGCGAAGGCGCGCTCGCGAGAGCGGCCGACCCGGCCGCGGATTTGGTAGGCCTGGGAGAGGCCAAGCTGGTCGGCGCGCTCGACGATCAAGGTGTTGGCGGTGGGGATGTCGAGGCCGGACTCGATGATCGTCGTCGTCACCAGCACGTCGGCCTCACCGCGGAGGAAGGTCAGCATCGTCTCCTCCAGCTGGTGCTCGTCCATCTGCCCGTGGGCTTCAAGGCAACGGGCGCCCGGGACCAGCGCCCGCAGCCGCTCGGTCGTTTCCGGCAGCGAGTCGATCCGGTTGTGGAGGACGAAGGCCTGCCCTTTGCGCTCGAGCTCGCGCCCAATCGCCTTGCCAACCAGGTCCTCGTCGTAGGGGCCGACGTAGGTGCGGACCGGGCGGCGGCCCTCGGGTGGCGTCTCGATCACCGAGATGTCGCGCAGGCCGGCGAGGCTCATCTGCAGGGTGCGCGGGATCGGCGTCGCCGAGAGCGCCAGCACGTCGACCTTCAGCTTCAGCTGCCGCAGTAGCTCCTTCTGTTTGACCCCGAAGCGCTGCTCCTCGTCAACCACGACCAGGCCGAGGTCGTTGGCGCGGACGTCGCGGGAGAGCAACCGGTGGGTGCCGATCAGGACATCGACCTTGCCCGCCTCAAAGTCCTTAAGCACCGCTTTCACCTCCGCCGCCGGCCGCAGCCGGGAGACCCCCTCAACCCGGAAGGGGAGGTCGGCGAGGCGCTCGCGGAAGGTGCCGTAGTGCTGCTGGGCGAGGATCGTGGTCGGGACCAGGACCATCACCTGCTTGCCGTCGGAGGCGGCCTTGACGGCGGCGCGCAACGCCACCTCGGTCTTGCCGAAGCCGACGTCGCCGCAGACCAACCGATCCATCGGCCGCTCTGACTCCATATCCCCCTTGACCGCCTCGATCGCCTCGATCTGGTCAGCGGTCTCCCGATAGGGGAAAGCGGTCTCCATCTCGATCTGCCATTCGCTGTCGGGCGGGAAGGAGTGACCCTTGCGGGCGCGCCGCTCGGCGTAGAGGTTGAGCAGCTCGCCGGCGAGGGCGCCGGCCGCTTTACGGGCGCGGGCCTTCAGGTTCTGCCAGCGTTTGCCGCCCAGCGCCGAGAGCGTCGGGTTGCCACCAGCGCCGACGTAGCGGCTCAGCTTCGCCAGCTGGTCGGTGGGGACGTAGACGCGGTCCTCGCCTTTGTATTCGAGGTAGAGGTAGTCGCGGGTGACACCGCCGACGTCGCGGGTCTCGAAGCCGGCGAAGCGGGCGACGCCGTGATCCTCGTGGACGACGTAGTCGCCGACCCGCAGTTCGCTGAAGGCAAGCCGCCCCCGGCCGCCCCCGGCCGCCGGCTCCTCGGCGCGGCGGCGGTGGACGAGGCGGCGGAAGGGATAGACGGCGAGTTTCAGCTCCGGACTGACGAAGCCCTCCCGCAACCGCGCCTCGGCGAAGGCGAGGCCGGGATCGGGCGAGATGCGGCCGCCTTCGAGCAGGCGGGCGTCGAGGCGGTCGAGCCCGTAGCGGGCGCGCTCGGCCTCACCGCGGCTGTCGAAGGCGACGACGGTGCGGTAGCCGGAGCGGACCAGTTTCTCCAGCTCCGCCTCCGCCTCTTTGATGCTGCGGGCGGGGGACTCGGCGCGGGCGGCGCGGAAGACGTCCTCCTCCCCCTCCTCGTCATCGTCGCCGCTGGCGGTGGTGAGCGAGAGGGCGGCGCGCTCCCCCAGCGGTGCCGCGACATCGACGTAGAGGTGCTGGGCGTCCTCGGCGTGCATCGCCGTGGTCACGTCCTCCCAGTGGTCGCGCAGCGCCGGCTCGATCTCCTCGGCGCCGACGAGGACGACCGCGGCGGTCGCGGGCACCAGCTCCAGCGGCGCCCGGAAGTGCTCCAGCGGCAGCACCTCAGCCAAGTTGGGTGACTCCCCTTCCTCCTCCTCGGCCGCCATCGCCGCCAGCTCGGCCAACTCGCGGTGCTCGGCGTCGAGCTCGGCAGCGGGCGCCAGCTCGACCCGCTCGGCCTCGCCCAGCGAGCGCTGCGTAAAGGTCGAGAACCAGCGCATCGTCTCGATCTCGTCGCCGAAGAGCTCGATCCGCACGGCGCGCTCCTCGGTGGCGCCGAAGAGGTCGAGGATGCCACCGCGCACGGCGAACTGGCCCCGTTCCTCAACCTGCTCGACCCGTTCGTAGCCGGCCCCGACCAGGTCCTCGGCGACCGCCCCGAGGTCGACCTCCTCGCCCTTCGCGATCGCAAACCCGGCCGGCCGCAGGGAGGCG
>DATDLJ010000057.1:0-21062 GCA_036519395.1 Solirubrobacterales bacterium
ACGTCCCAGGGGTCGACGACGTTGCCGCGGCTCTTCGACATCTTCTGACCCTCGGCGTCGAGGATCAGGCCGAGGCAGACGCAATTGCGGTAGCTGGAGGTGTCGAAGAGCAGGGTCGACTCGGCGAGCAGGGTGTAGAACCAGCCGCGGGTCTGATCCTGGGCCTCGCAGATGTAGTCGGCGGGGAAGCGCTCCGCGAACTCCGCCTGCCCCTCGAAGGGGTAGTGAAACTGGGCGAAGGGCATCGCGCCGCTGTCGTACCAGGTGTCGATCACTGAGACGACCCGCCGCATCTCGCCGCCGCAGTCGGAGCAATCGAGGACCACCCCATCGATATAAGGGCGGTGGAGGTCATCCGGGACCGTGCCTTTGGCGCGTTCGCGCAGATCGGCCACCGAGCCGGCGCAGAAGCGACCGTCGCAATCGGCAGCGGTGCACTCCCAGATCGGCAGCGGCGTCCCCCAGTAGCGGTCGCGCGAGAGCGCCCAATCGACGTTGTTCTCCAGCCATTTGCCGAAGCGGCCATGCTTGATGTGCTCGGGATGCCAGCCGATCTCCTCGTTGTTGGCGAGCATCTGGTCGCGGACCTGGGAGGTGGCGATGTACCAGCTCGACTTCGCGTAGTAGAGGAGCGGCGTGCCACAGCGCCAGCAGTGCGGGTAGGAGTGCTCGTAGACCTGCTCGCGGAAGAGCAGGTCGCGGCGCTCGAGGTCGGCGATCAGCGCCTTGGTCACTTCGGGGTCCTTGACGAACTTGCCCTCGAAACCGCTGACCCGGCCGTCGAATTTGCCGTCGAGGCCGACCGGGTTGTAGAGGGTGGCGGCGTCGGTCGGGTCGAAGATCTCGTTGGCGGCGGCGACCGCGTAGTCGTCCTCGCCGAAGGCGGGGGCGAGATGGACGAGGCCGGTGCCGTCCTCGGTCGTGACGAAGTCGCCGGCGAGGACGCGGAAGGCGTTCGCCGGACCGCCGTCTTTGAGGGCGAAGACCGGGCCGCGGTAGGCGCGGGCGACGAGGTCGGCTCCCGGGAAGCGGTCGAGCACCTCGGCCCCCTCCCCCAGCACCTTCTCGATCAGCGGCTCGGCGAGGATCACGGTCTCGTCCCCAACCCGTGCCCGGGCGTAGGTCACCTCGGGCGCGACCGCGACGGCAACGTTGCCGGGCAAGGTCCACGGCGTCGTCGTCCAAACCAGCAGCGACTCACCCGCCTCACCGCCGTCATCTCCTAGCAGCGGGAAGCGCACATATATGGACGGGTCCTTGACGTCCTCGTAGCCCTGCGCCACCTCGTGCGAGGAGAGGGCGGTGCCGCAGCGCGGGCAGTAGGGGACGACCTTGTGGCCCTCGTAGAGCCGCTCCTCGTCCCAGAGTTTTTTCAATGACCACCAGACCGACTCGATGTAGTCGTCCTCCATGGTCACGTAAGGGTCGTCGAGATCGACCCAGAACCCGATCCGCTCGGTCAGCTTGTTCCAGTCGTCGACGTACTCGAAGACCGACTCGCGGCAGCGGCGGTTGAACTCGGCGATCCCGAACTCCTCGATCTCCTGCTTGGAGGAGATGCCGAGCTGTTTTTCGACCTCGAGCTCGACCGGCAGGCCGTGGCAGTCCCAACCCGCCTTGCGCGGCACCCGGTACCCGCACATCGACTTGTAGCGCGGGTAGACGTCCTTGAAGACGCGGGCGAAGACGTGGTGGGAGCCGGGGCGGCCGTTGGCGGTCGGCGGCCCCTCGTAGAAGCTCCAGACTGGCGCGTCGGCGCGGGCGGCCAGCGAGCGGGCGAAGACGTCTTCCTCGCGCCAGAGGGCGAGGACGCGCTCCTCCAGCTCGGGGAAAGATTGCTTCGGGTCGACGGGCTCGAAACCGGACATGAAGGTCAGGATTCTAGGAGGGGTCCGCCAAGCCCTCCCCGCGGCTCACCAGACGAGGACGAAGTCGTCGGCGTCTTTGGGGTTGACGTAGACCGGCAGGACCAGTCCCGGCTGCATCCGTGAGGCGGCGAAGACGGGCATGATCTCCCGCCGCTTCACCTCGCTGGTCCCAAAGCCCGGCACCTCGAGCTCGAGCCGCAGGCTCATCAGCGGCATCTCGTTGACTTCGGCATGACTGGAGGCGCGGAGCACGGTCGCGGTGCCGCGCAGACCCTGCTGGAAAACCCAGTCCTGGTGGGCGGCCTTGCGCTGCTGGCGGCGGGCGTACCAGTAGAGCCCGGCGGCGACGATGACCCAGATCACCCCGACCGAGGCGAAGATCGCCGCGACTTCGCCGGGCACTCCGATCAGAAACGGGACGACGGCGAAGGCGGCCCCGGCGAGCCCGAAGAAGGCGATCAGTCCGATCCCGGTCTTGTTCAGCTGCACTTACTCCTCACACTCCTCGCGGATCCGGGTGGCGACGTGGGCGGTTGCGTCGCAGAGGGCGGCGAGGCTGACGGCGTCGGGATCGTCGCTCTCGATGCTGCCGAGCAGGGCGCCGTAGGCGAGCTCGAAGGAGAAGTCGGCTGGCGGCTTGGTACCCAGCCAATCGACGAGGCTGGGGGAGAACAGCTGCCGCAGCCAGTTCGGATCCTGGAAGGGGCTGGTGCTGACCTCGTAGCGCTCGTTCAGCGCCGTGCTCTCGGTCCAGAGCTTCGAGTGGCGCGCCTCGAAGCCGTAGAACTCGTCGTCGCGGGTGTGGCGGCCGCGGCGGATGCAGAAGACGCGGGGGGCGAAGGCGGTCGCCGCCGGCACCTCGGTCAGGGCGGCCTGGAAGCGGAACTTCTTGTTGCGCTGGTAGGCGAGCTGGCCGACGACGCCGTCCACGCCCTCGCCGAGTGCGCCGCGCAGCGCCGGCTGCAGTCCCGCCCCCTTTGCCTCGACCAGCAGCGGAGTCAACTGACCCGGGTTGAAGCCCGGCAGCTGCTCGAGGCCGCGGTTGGCGGCAAGCTCGGCGTAGGCGGAGTCGACCGCGGACACGGCCGCAGCGTATGGATGCGGCCGGCGTTAGGGTGCCCGCCATGGACAGATATGACTTGAACGGAAAAGTCGCGCTGGTGACCGGCGCCGCCCGCGGCATCGGCTTTGAGACCGCACGCCAGATGCACCTGCGCGGCGCCTCGGTGGCTGTGCTCGATCTCGATGCCGACGAGGCGCGCGAGGCGGCGGAGCGGATCGGCCCGCGGGCGATCGGCCTCTCCGGCGACGTCACCGACCAGAGCGCGATGATGAACGCCGTCGCCGAGATCGTCGAAAAGCTCGGCGGGCTCGACATCGCCGTCGCCAACGCCGGCATCGCCCAGAAACAGTTCGCGACCGTGCGCGGCATCTCCGGTGAGGAGTGGGAGCGGGTCTTCGAGGTCGACATGCTCGGCGTCTGGCGGACGGTGCGGGCGGCGCTGCCGCAGATCGTCGAGCGCAAGGGTCAGATGATTGTCGTCTCCTCCGTCTACGCCTTCGCCAACGGTTTCGGCAACAGCCCCTACGCGGTCGCCAAGGCCGGGGTCGAGTCGCTCGGCCGGGCGCTGCGGGTCGAGCTGGCGGCGCACGGCGCCAGCGCCAGCGTCGCCTATTTCGGCTGGGTCGACACCAAACTCGTGCAGGACGCCTTCGCCCAGGAGGACTCCGAGCGGGTCCGCAAACTCAGCCCCGACTGGCTGATGAAACGGATCACGCCGGAAGAGGCGGGGGCCGGGCTGGTCCGCGGGATCGAGGAGCGGGCGCCAAGGATCTTCGTCCCCAAATGGTGGCGCTACATGTCGGCCCTGCGGGGGATCGTAAACCCACTGCTCGACAAGCGGATGGAGGCAGAACCGAAATACGCCGAGCTGGTCCACTACATCGACGGCAAGACCGTCGATGCGGGCAAAGGAGGGACCACTTCCTGATTCCCGGCGGCCGCGCACTCGCAGTGACCTGGGCAGCCGCGCTGCTGCTGGTCCTCCTCCCTGCGACCGCCATCGCCTCCGAGCCGCTCGATCCGACGTTCGGCAGCGACGGACTCGCCGTCACCAAAGCGAACGGCAACGGGGAGATCAACGCGGTCACCGAAGACCGCGAGGGGCGCCTCGTCACCGCCGGGACCACCGAAGCGGGCTTCATCGTCCAGCGCTTCGGTGCCGACGGCTCGCTTGACCCAACCTTCGGCGTGACGAAGACGTCGTTCTTCCGCGGCGACTACGTGTTTGCCAACGCGATCGCGGTGCTGCCCAATGGGAAGATCCTCGTCGCTGGCCAGGAATGGACGCCCAACACCGTCGCCCGCTACATCGTCACCCGGTACCTGCCCGACGGCGGCCTCGATCGGTCGTTTGGCAAGGGCGGCACGGTGTTCGCGGGGCCGAAAATGTACGACGGCGAAGCGGCGGCGCTGGCGGTCCAGCCCGACGGCAGATTTCTGATCGCCGGTTGGGCCGCCGACACCCATTTCGGGTTCAGCGGAATCGCGATGCGGTTTAAGGCCGACGGCGCGCTCGACCTCAGCTTCAGCCGCAACGGATACGCCCGGATCGTCGGCGGCGAAGGAGCCTTTCTGCAGGACATCGCGATCCAGCCCAACGGCAGCATCGTCGTCGCCGGGGAAATGTTCGACCGCTTCATGATGCTGCGGATGCTTCCCAACGGGCGCTCGGACCCAAGCTTCGGCAAAGCCGGTTTCGCGATCTCAAACGTGGCGCCGCAACGCGGCGAACCTGCCAGCCCAACCGGCTTGGCCCTGCTCTCAGGTGGGCGCATCCTGCTCAGCGGCAACATCGAAGGGAGGGGGCGGAACTACGTGGCGCTTGCCCGTTACCGGCGCGACGGACGGCCCGACCGGAGCTTCGGCGAGGGCGGCGTGGTGCGGACCCGCTCGTCCCGCAACCTGACGACGGAAGCGATGGCGGTCCGACGCGACGGCCGCATCACCCTCGCCGGCTACCGCGCCCCGCAGAACGCGCACGCCCAGGTCGCCGTCCTGCGCTATCTGCCGAGCGGCCGGTCCGACCCCAGCTTCGGCGAAGGGGGCCTGTTCGCTCCCCACCTCGCCTACGAAAGCGCCGCCACCTCGCTGTTGACCCTCCCCGATGGGAGAACCATCGTCGCCGGCCGCTCGAATCCGAGCCGGGCGTTGATTCACGAAGGCCCCGGCGAAGAATTCACCTCCTCGGTGCTGGAAAAGGGCGAATTCCTGCTGATGCGCCTGCTTCGTTAGTCGCGCGTCAGCCGCTCGAGCAGGCAGACGACCGACTCGTAGGACTCGCCGGTGGCGCGGGTCATCGCGATCTCGCAGGTGCGGTTGCTGGAGAGGTGGGCGTCGAAGTTGCGCCCCGCCAGCTCCCTTGCCTGGGGTGCAGTGGCGGCCGCGGTCAGCTCCGGGTGGGTGATGCCGCGATCGCCGGCAAAGCCGCAGCAGGTGGCCGAGGGTGGGACGTAGACGTCCTCGGCGAGGGCGCCGGCGAGGGCGCGCAGCGGGTGGGTAAGGCCGAGGCGGCGGGTGGCGCAGGTCGGGTGGACGGTGGCGGTCGCAACCTTCTCGTCGATCTCGAGGCCCGGGAGCAGGCGCAGCGCCCAGGCAACCGAGTCGATGATCTCCAGCTTCCCGAGCCGCTCGGCGTTCTCCTCGCTGAGGGTGCCCTCGGCGGGGTCGGCGATCGCCCCAGTGCAGGAGGCAGCGTCGATCACCACCGGCAGCGTCCCCTCCCCGCTCCACTTCCACAGCCGCTCGACCATCTCGTTCGCCTTGTGCGCCTGCGCGGCGGCGAACCCTTTCGAGCTCCAGGGCAACCCGCAGCAGCTCCCGTCCACATCATCTGGAACCCAGACGGGCGACCCAGCCCGAGCCGAAACAGCCCCCAAAGCCTCAACCGGATTGCCATCGAAGATGCGGTTAGTGCAACTCGGCACGTACACCGCAGCGGCTCCAATCGGGAGAGGGGATGACCCTCTTCGGACCCTCCCCGCTTTTGTCCGGAGAGGGTCATCCCCTCTCCCCCAGCGCGCCGGCCCCGGCAACCCTTTACCGCGCTTCGTCTTCCTCGCCAACGGCCCGCCAAATCTCAACGCCACACGCGAAGCCTTCTCGACCGCACCCCACCGCTTTGCCACCGCCACCGCCCGCTTTTCCGCCCGCTCGCCGTGCTGGCTTACGCGCAGCTGCTTGACCATCCGCCCGGTGTCGATCCCCAGCGGACAGGCGATCTGGCAGGAGCCGTCGGTGGCGCAGGTCTCCAGCGCGTCGTAGTCGAACTCCTCGAGCAGCGCTCGCTGCACCGGCGAGCCCTCGGGCTGGCGCGCCATCTCCCGCCGCAGGACGATCCGCTGCCGCGGCGTCGTCGTCAGGTTGCGACTGGGGCAGACCGGCTCACAGAAGCCGCACTCGACGCAAGTCGTCGCCCCACCCCACTCCTCGATCGCCGGTGTCGTTTTCAGGTTGCGCAGGTGGACACCGGGGTCCCGGCTGAGAAGGACGTCGGGCGAGAGCACCGCGTCGGGGTCGGCGAGCCGCTTCAGCCGCCACATCAGCTCGGTCGCCTTCTCCCCCCACTCGCGCTCTACATAAGGAGCCATGTTGACCCCGGTCCCGTGCTCGGCCTTTAGCGAGCCGTCGTACTTCTCAACGATCAGCTCGACCAACCCGCCCATGAACGCCTCGTAGCGGTCGAGGTCCTCCTGTTTGGCGAAGTCCGGGGTCAGCATGAAGTGCAGGTTCCCGGCCGAGGCGTGGCCGGCGACCCCGGCCAGGAAGCCGTGTTCGCCGAGCAGCGCCTGCAGGTCCTTGGCCCCTTCGGCGATCCGCTCCGGCGGCACGCAGACGTCCTCGACGATCAGCGCCGTTCCCTCGGGACGCACCCGGCCGATTAGCCCATGCAGTCCCTCGCGCACCCGCCAGGCGAGCTCGATCCCCTCCGGCTCGCGGGTGAAATCAATCGGCCGGATCGTCTCGTGGGAGCCGAGGATCGCTTCGGCCCGGAGGACCTGCGCGGCGAGGTCGCCCTCGTCGGTGCCGCCGAACTCGACCAGCAGCACCGCCGACTCCGGCGGCAGCTCTTTCCACTCCTGCGGTGCCCCGACCATGTTCCAGGCGGCGGTGATTAGCGCCGGGGCGACCATCAGCTCGACCGCGGTGGCGCCGGAGGCGACCAGGTCGGGCACCGGCGCGATCGCCTCATCGATGCCGGGGAAGTGGATCCAGGCGGTGGTCGTCACCGGCGGCTGCGGCACCGTCTCGAAGACGACCTCGGAGACGAAGGCCAGCGTTCCCTCCGAGCCGACCAAGAGGCGGCGGAAGATCTCCAGCGGCTCCTCGGCGTCGAGGAAGGCGCAGAGGCGGTAGCCGGTGGTGTTCTTGATCGCGAACTTGCGGCGGACACGCTCGGCGAGCTCGGCGTCGGCGCGGATCTCGTCGCGGATCGCCTCCAGGCCGGCGACCAGCTCCGGCTCGGCGGCGGCGAAGCGCTCGGCCGCTCCCGGCGCGCCGGTGTCGATCCTCGTTCCGGAAGGGAGGACGAAGGTCAGCTCCCGCACCGTCGAGTAGGAGTCCTTGGTCACCCCGCAGCGCATCCCGCCCGAGTTGTTGGCGACGACGCCGCCGACCGTGCAGACGTCGGTGCTGGCGGGATCGGGGCCGAGCTTGCGGCCGTGGGGGGCGAGGACGCGGTTGGCGTGGCCGAGGATCGTCCCCGGCTTGACCCGCGCCCGGGCGCCGTCGTCCTCGACCGCGACGCCGCCGAAGTGCTTGCGGACATCGACGAGGATGCCTTCGCTCTGGCCCTGGCCGTTGAGGCTGGTGCCGCCGGCGCGGAAGGTGACCGGGATCGACTGCTCGCGGCCGAAGCGCAACACCTTGGCCACATCGTCGGCCGAGCGCGCCTCGACTACCGCCCGGGGGAAGAGTCGGTAGGGACTGGCGTCGGAGGCGTAGGCGACGAGGTCGGAGACGCGGTGCAGGACCCGGTCGGGACCAAGCAGCTGCTCGAGCTGCTCGCGCAGCGACGCGTCAACGCCGGCGGCGAGCTCGTCCGGCGCCCGGTCGGCAACCGGCTGGCTCGGCGGCGGCGGGACCGGCGGGCGGGTGCGCTGCAGCAGGGCCATGGCTTCAGTCCAGCAGAGCCGCCGCTAGAAGAGGGACATCCCGCGCTCGACCGGGACTTCGACCAGCTCCGGCCGCGATGAGGCAAGCGCGGCGCTGAGCGCGCCCGCAACCTCATCGCGCCCCGTCGCCCGCTGCGAGTTGACCCCGTAGCCGGCGGCGACCGCGGCGACGTCGAGCTTCGGCAGCTCGAGGCCGGGCGCGCCCGTCACCTGCTCGACGTCGGCGAACCATTTGAGGATCGCGTACTCCTGGTTCTGGAGGACGAGGAAGGTGACCGGCGCGTTGTAGGCGACGGCGCTCCAGAAGGCGGTGATCGCGTACTGGGCCGAGCCCTCGCCGAGCACGCAGACGACCGGTCGGTCCGGCTGGGCGAGCTGGACCCCGACCGCAGCGGAGAGGCCGAAGCCGAGGCCGCCGCCGGCGCTGAAGTAGTAGCTGCCGGGGCGGGAGATGCGCAGCTGGTTGCGCAGGGCAAGCGTGCTGGAGGGCGACTCGAGGACGACGATCGCGTCTTCGGGCAGCACTTCGGCCAGGGCGGTGTGCACGGTCGAGGGATTGAGCGGATCGGTCGGCGGGATTTCCTGCGGGCCGGGGTTCGGCTCCGGCGCCGGGCGCGAGGACTCGGGCACCGCCTCGACCAGCGCCGCCAGGGTAAGGCCCACGTCGGCGACGATCGCGTCGCCCATCGGCGCCCGCACCGCCTCGTCGGGGTCGCTGGTAACCGCGACCAGCGCCGCCCCCTCGGGCAGCAGCGGCCCGGGAATGTGCGGGTAGTACGGGAAGACCGAGCTGCCCACAACGACGATCAGGTCGTGCCCCTCGAGCGTCTGCCCGACCGGGCCGATCGCCGGCGGCAGGACGCCGCGGAAGTTGGGATGGTTCTCGGGGAAGCCGAGCCGGTGGCCGCCGGTCGCCGGCGAGGCCCAGACCGGGAGACGCTGGCGCTCGGCGAGAGCGACGGCGAGGTCCCAGGCGCCGCTGGTGTCGATGTCCGGGCCGGCGACGAGGACCGGGTTCGTCGCCTGGTCGAGGCGCTTGGCGAGAGCGCGCACCGACTGCGGGTCGGCGACAGCGCGGCCGTCGACTTTGCGCGCGATCGCAGCTTGGGCGTCCTTCTCGTCGACCTCGGCGTACCAGTCGTCCATCGGCAGCGAGACGAAGACCGGGCCGCGCGGCGCCAACCCGGCGAGGTGGGTGCCGTGGGCGAGCGCCAGCGGCACGTCCTCGGGCCGCGGCGGCTCGAAGGACCACTTGACCAGCGGGTGCGGCATCCGCGTCGCGTCGCGGTTGGTCAGGTTCGCTTGCAGGGTGATCTGGGCCCGCGCCTGCTGTCCAGCGGTAACGAGGAGCGGCGCGTGGTTGGCCTGGGCGTTGAAGATCGCCCCCATCGCGTTGCCGACCCCGGGGGCGGTGTGGAGGTTGACCACGGTGGTCTTGCCCGAGGCCTGGGCGTAGCCGTCGGCCATCCCCACCACAACCGCCTCCTGTAGACCCAGCACGTAGCGAAAGTCCGAGGGGAAGTCGGCGAGCATCGGCAGCTCGGTCGAGCCCGGGTTGCCAAACATCGTCGTCATCCCGTGGGCGCGGAATAGGTCAAAAGTAGCTTCGCGGACAGTAGGCATGAACCGAACCCTATCCAGCCGTGTTCCAACTACCTCATGCCGGTGAGATCTTCGCAGCAGGATTCAAGGAGCAAACGTCGGAGGGCCGATAAGGCGGGAGTGAGCCACCGCCTCCTCGCCACCGGCTGGATCCGCGCCCTCGCCATCTTCGGCCTCTCTCTGGCGCCGCTGTTCGCGGTCTGCGCCTACGCCGAGGCGGCGCCGCCCGGACCGCCGAAGCTGCTTTACGGCAGCGGCAAGATCGTCCCGATCCCAGCCTCGATCCCCCACGCCGAAGGCGACATGGTCGACCGCCGGATCCTCCCCAATCTGCGCTGGATCGCCAAACGCTTCCCGATCTACGTCACCGACGGTTACTCCGGCCCGCTGCCAAACGGCGAACACGTCGGCTGCGACGGTTGCCATGTCAAGAACTCCGATCACTACAACGGGCTCGCGGTCGACATCGTGCCGGCCTACCCGAGCTCCACCTGCGACACCCGCTGGAACGGGATCACCCGGCTCGCGCTCTGGGCCGAGCCGCTCCAGAACGAGCCGCGTCCGCCCTTCCGCTGGGTCGGCTACGACGGCGACGCCGGCCACGGCTGCGGCCACCACCTGCACCTCTCCTGGAACCACGCAATCGCGCCGATGTTCCAGCTCGCCGAATGGGTCGAAGCCTTCCCGGTCAACCTCACCGGTCTGGAACCGAGCTCGCGGAAGAAACCGAACTCGGCGCCGAAAGCCCCCGCCGGCCCGCCCGGCGGCATCTCCCAGGTCTCCACCGGCGGCGTCTCGGCGCGCCCGGCTGGCGACTAGAGGAGATTCATAGGATGCGGCGGTGCGTTTCGCCGCCACCCTTCTCACCGCTGCCTGCCTAACCGGCGCGATTCTCGGCTGCGGCGACCAGGATGACTCGACGCCGGTCGCCTGCCTCGAAGGGGCGGCCACCTACGAGCGGGCGCTGGCGGCCGCACCGGGAGAAGTGCTGCTGGACGGGGAGACGCCGATCAGCGAGTGCTTGGCGCCGGCCCAGGCAGGCGGCGACCTGGCCCGGGTCGGCGAAGCGATGGTCGAAACGGCGACCGAGTTGAACGCCGAGGCCAGGGCCGAGCCGGGTGACGAGGCGAATCTTCAGCTCGGCTACCTGCTCGGCGCGGCCGAGCGCGGCGCCGAGGAGAGCGAAGGCATCCACTCCGACCTGGTCCGCCGCCTCACCGTCGCCGCCCGCTACGCGCCGGGCGACCAGCCACTCTCCGAGGAGTTCCTCGCGACCTATCGCGAGGGCTTCGAGGCCGGCCGCGCCAGCGGTTAAAGATCGTTTGCCCGCTACTCGGCCGAGACCGGGCGTGACTCCATACCCAGCTCGCGCCGCGCCTTCTGGGCGAGCGTGACCGTCGCCTTGCGCAGCCCCCCGGGCTCCTCGATCGACTCCTCATAGGGAACCCGCACTTCGGTCTCCCCTGTCGGGGTCTGGGCGATCAGGTCGAGGCCGGTGCGATCGGCGTCGACACAGCAGGCGGCGGTGGCGTCCGGGTGCCCGCCCAGCGCCTGCACCATCTCCAGCAGGGCGTCGGCGTGGTCGTCGTTGAGGTGGGCGATGGCGCGCTCGGCGCCTTGGCTTACAGGATCGTCTGGCTTCATAGTTAGGGCACCCTAATACAGCTGGCCGGGACCACGCTGGGAGCCGGCGGTCAATACGCTCCTCGGACCGAGAACTTCTGCGATGGAGGCAGCATTGACTGAGCAGCTCTGGGGTGGCGAGACCACCAAGGCCGTTGACAACTTTCCCGTCTCAGGCGAGCGGGTGCCGGTGCCGGTGGTCCGCTGGCTGGGCCGGATCAAGTCGGCCGCGGCCGAGGCCAACGGCGCCCTCGGCCAGCTCGACGGTGAGCTCGCGGCGCAGATCGCCGCCGCCGGCAAGTCGGTCGCCGAGGGTGAGCACGACGATCAGTTCCCGATCGACGTCTTCCAGACCGGCTCCGGCACCTCCTCGAACATGAACGCCAACGAGGTAATCGCCAACCTCGCCGGCGACGCGGCCCACCCCAACGACCACGTCAACATGGGCCAGTCCTCCAACGACGTCTTCCCCTCCGCCGTGCATCTGGCGGCGCTGGACGAGGTCACCCACGACCTGCTGCCGGCGATGGGCGCCCTGGAGGCGGCGCTGGACGAGAAAGCGAAGCAGTTCGCCGACGTCGTCAAGGCCGGCCGTACCCACCTGATGGACGCGGTCCCGGTCACCCTTGGCCAGGAGTTCGGCGGCTACGCGGCCCAGGTCCGCCTCGGCGTGCAGCGGGTCGAGGGAACCCTGCGGCGGGTCGGCCAGATCCCCCTCGGCGGCACCGCCACCGGCACCGGTCTCAACACCCACCCCGAGTTCGCCGCCAAGGTGCGCGAGCGCCTCGCCGCCGACACCGGCCTGCAGGTCTCCGGTCCGCTCGACGCCTTCGAGGCGCAGGGCAACCGCGACGCGCTGGTCGAGCTCTCGGGCGGGCTCAAGGTCTACGCGGTCTCGCTCAACAAGATCGCCAACGACCTGGCGCTGATGGGCTCCGGCCCCCGCGCCGGCCTCGCCGAGCTGCGCCTGCCGGAGCTGCAGAAGGGCTCCTCGATCATGCCCGGCAAGGTCAACCCCGTGATCCCCGAGGTGGTGATCCAGGTCGCCGCCCAGGTGATCGGCAACGACACCGCGATCACCGTCGCCGGCAGCCAGGGCCAGTTTGAGCTCAACGTGCGGGTGCCGCTGATCGCCCGCAACCTGCTCGACTCGATCAAACTCCTCGCCTCCGCCTCGCGCCTGCTGAACCAGAAATGTGTCGCCGGCGTCGAGGCCAACGAGGAGATGACGACTCGCCACGCGGAGAGCACCCTGGCGACGGCCACGGCTCTCAACCCTCACATCGGCTACGACCGCGCCGCCGACATCGTCAAGGCAGCGGCAGAGTCAGGGCGCTCGCTGCGCGAGGTCGCCCTGGAGCAAGGGGTCGAGCCCTCGGTCCTCGAGGAGGCACTCGACCACCGTCGCATGGCCCGGCCGCACGAGTAGCGGCCGGCGCCTAGCGCGGGTCTTCGATCAGCAACTCGACGTTGCGATCTTTCGCCAGGCCTTCGCCGATCGGCGCCCCGGACTGAAGATCGTTGTAGGACATCGTCCGCGCCGCCGAGGCGAGGTCGTTGAAGTCCATCGATGAGGCCGGGGTACCAGGTGCGGGTGCCGATGCCTGGCCGACCTGGTCGACGATCGTGCCGAAGATCGAGAGGGTGCCGTCTTGGTTGTCGAAGACCTCGAGCAGGCGGGTTTGCTGCGGCCAGTCGGCCTCGGCCGCGACCCGGATGCTCCAGAAGCCACCTTTGCCGCCCGGAGCCGGGAAGGGGTTGACGACGTTGTCGTGCGAGTGGCCCGCCACCCAGGCGATCGCGTTGGGGAATTCGTGCAGGAGGCCAACCATGTCCGCCTGCAGGTGGATCGGGAACGAGAGACGCGGGTCGAGGTCGCAACCGGGATTTAGATCATGCCCGTGCGAGTCGTTAAGCGTGCAGGGCGGCGCCAGCTCGTCGGGCGCGTCGGCGACGAGGCTCTCCGGCGCGTGGTGGCTAAAGAGGACGACGAGCTGGTCGGCGGCGGTCGCCGCTTCCAGCTGGCCGCGCAGCCATTTGAACTGCGGGTCGTCGATGTTCCCGTCCGAGGTCGATTTGCCGGTCAGGGTGAGGATCGTGCCGGCCTCGGCGACGGTGTCGAGGGCGATGAACCGCATCCCCGGCTCCGGGCTCCAGGCGTAGTAGCCGGCGGCGCCTTTGGAGGCCGTCTCCTGGGCGGCGTCGATCAGGTCGAAGCCGTGCCCGTCTTCCTGCGTCCCGGCCTTGAAGACGTCCTTGAACTGTTTCTTGGAGACGAAGCGACGGTTCGGGTCGCCGGGGACGAGGATCGTGTTCTGCGGGCTGGTCAGGAACGAGCCGAGCAGGGTGACCGGGTTGAGCAGCGCGGTCAGCAGTGCCTGCGCGTTTTCGGGGTTGGAGACCGGCCCGATCGGCTTCAGGCAGCCGGTCGCAACCTGCTCGAAGGCAACGTTGGCGGCGGCGTTCCCCTGCACCAGCGCGTCGTGGTTACCGAAGGCGACGTAGGACGGGACATCGAGCCCTTCGGCGGTGAAGGACTGCTGCGCCTTGTCCATCAGACCTGGGTATTTCGGCCAGGCGGTGTGGGTGCCTTTCGGGATGTCGGGGTCGTAGAACTCGGGGAAGGGTCCCTCGATGTAGTCGTCGTAATCCTGGACGCCGGTGTAGCGGGCGGCCTCGGCGGCGCCGGGGACGAAGAGGTTGGGGCAGAGCGGATGCGAGTAGGTCGCTTTGTTGACGCCGCTGTTGGGGTTGAGCGTGCCGCCCTCGAGCAAGGTGCGCACCCACTGCGTCTCGTTCAGCTGCTGGCTGTCGGCGAGGTCACCGGTGTTGATCGTGAAGTCCATCGCCCGGTGGCTACCGCTGCCGTCGGCGACCGGGCTGGTGCCGGTGAACTGGTTGACCTGGCGGATCATCGCCTCGGTCACCTGCGGCTCCAACGCCTCCCACGGCCGCCAGGCGGCGCCGAACGGAAGACTGAGCGGGGTCGAGAGCGGGTCGATTACCTCGAGCCGGGCCGGCGACTCCTCGTCGGCGAGCTGGAAGTCGGAGAGCTGGCCAAAGTAGACCAGCGAGGTCCGGTCTTTCGTCCGGTTCGCACCCGCCGGCGCCAGCTCCTGCCGCACGGTGTAGGGCTCGCCAGCACCGAGCTGGAGGAAGTCATAGGCGCCGCTCGTCACCGGGACGACGCGCTGTTCAAGCGTCGTTTTCCCGGCCGTGTCGGAAACCGCCGCGATCGCGTTTGGAGCAACGGCAATCGCGGCTAGAGCCGCGATTGCCCCCACGAACCTCACAACCTCCCGAATTCCCATTCGGGGAGGTTACCCAATTTTAAGTGAGAAATGTTTTGCGGTGGTGAAGAGAGTGGGAGGGGTCCTCTACCCCTGCAAAGTGACGAAACGCTCCTCGGTCAGCTCGTAGACCGCGTAGGCCGGACCCTCCCGGGTGTTGCCCGAGTCCTTGACACCGCCGTAAGGCTGCTGGTCGGCGCGGAAGGTCGGCACCTCGTTGATCAGGACGCCGCCGAACTCGAGCCTGTGGCCCGCTTCCAAACCGCGGCCGATGTCGCGGGTGAAGACACCCGCCTGGAGGCCGAACTTGGAGTCGTTGGCAAGGCGCAGCGCCTCGTCGAAGTCGGCGAAGGTGTCGATCGTCGCCACCGGGCCGAAGATCTCCTCGCACCAGACCTTGGCCTCTTTCGGCGGTGCCTTCAGCAGGGTCGGCGCTAAGCAGCGCCCCTCGTCGACCAGCTCGCCGCCGGTCAACAGCTCCGCCCCGCCGGCGACCGCCTCGTCGATCCACCGCTTGACACGGTCGCGGTCATCGGGCGTAATCAGCGGCCCCACGTCGGTCCCCCCGTCGAGCGGATCGCCGACGGTCAGCTTCTGGACGTTGGCGACGAGCCGCTCGGTGAAAGCATCGGCCACCGCCTGGTGGACGAGGATCCGCTGGATCGAGATGCAGCTCTGCCCGGCGTGGGAGAAGGCGTGGATCTGGGCTTTGTCGGCGGCCGCTTCCCAGTCGCCGTCCTCGGCGACGATCAGCGGTGCGTTGGACCCAAGCTCCAGGTTCACCTTCTTGTGCGGAACCTTGGAGCGAATGTCCCAGCCAACCGGCGCCGAGCCGGTGAAGGTGATCGCCTTGGTCAGCGGGTGCTCGACGATCTGGTTGCCGACCTTGGAGCCCGGGCCGGGGACGACCGAGAGCCAGTTCTCCGGCAGCCCCGCCTCGACCAGGACCGCGGCCAGCTTCAGGGCCGAGATCGGCGTCTGCCCCGCCGGCTTGAGGACGATCGAGTTGCCGGCGGCGATCGCCGGGCCGAGCTTGTGGGCGACCAGGTTGAGCGGGAAGTTGAAGGGACTGATCGCGCCCACCACCCCGTAGGGCACCCGCAGCATCACGCCGAGCTTGCCGACCCCGGCCGCGGCGGCATCCATCGGCACCGTGCCGCCGGTTAGCTTGCGCGCCTCGACCGCGGAGAACTCAAGCGTGGAGACGCAGCGTTCGGCCTCGACCGTCGCCGTCTTGATCGGCTTGCCGGCCTCGGCAGCGATCGCCGCGGCCAGCTCGTCGCGGCGCTCGGCGACCAGCTCTGCGGCCCGCTCCAACACCGCCGCCCGCTGGTGCTGGGGGAAGTCCGTCTCCTCGAAGGCCTCGTGCGCGGCCTCGATCGCCCGCCGGGTTAGGTCTTCATCGGCTTGCGCGACCCGGCCGACGAGGCTGCCGTCGTAGGGGCTCTTGACCTCGCTCCACTCGCCCGTCTCCAGCCATTCACCAGCAGCGAGGAGCTTGTGGTCGGTTGGCTGCACATATCCAGATTACGACTCCGGAGAGGCAGGCCGCTACTCCTGATTGTTGAATCTGTTGGCTCAGAGATGTCCAAGCTCGTCAGGTACATGCTTTTGACGGCGGCGCTGCTGGCGTTCGCCTGTCCGGTTGCCGCCCAGGCCAGCGTCAGCTGGGTTGTGCACGGGCGCGGTTTCGGCCACGGGGTCGGGATGAGCGCCTACGGCGCCTACGGCTTCGCCAAGCAGGGCAAGAACTACCGCTTCATCCTCGGCCACTACTACCGGGGGACGACGATCGGCACCCTCGACAAACCGCGGGTGATCCGGGTCCTGCTCGATATCTCCCCAGCCGACGTCGAATTCAGCGGCGCCACCAGCGCCTGCGGCGAGGTCCTCGATCCCGCCCGCAACTACGAGGCGCATCGCGTCGGCCGCACGATCAAGTTGCGCAGCTCCGGCGGCAAACCGCTCGCCAACTGCGGCCGCAAACTGCGGGCGGCCGGGCGGGGGAAGATCGCGATCGCCGGCCACGGCACCTACCGCGGGGCGCTGGAGACGGTGCCGACCGAAAGCGACGCCGGCTCGCTAAACATCGTCAACGCCCTGGCGCTCGAGCAATACGTGAAAGGGGTGATGCCGAACGAGGTGCCGCCCTCCTGGCCCTACGAGGAGCTGAAAGCGCAGGCGCTGGCGGTGCGCTCGATCGCCCTTACCGGCGATGTCGGCGGCAACGGCTTCGACCTCTACTCCGACACCCGCAGCCAGGTCTACGAGGGGCTGGAAAGCGAGTACGACCGCACCAATCAAGCGGTTGCCGAGACCCGTGGTCAGGTCGTGATGTACGGCGGCGACGTCGCCCAGACCCTCTACTCGGCCTGCTCCGGCGGTCACACCGAGAGCGCGGTCAACGTCTTCGGCTCCCCCGTCCCTTACTTGGTCGGAGTGCCGGACCCCTACGACTACTACTGCCCGCTGCACAAATGGACGCTCGACTTCACCGGCCCCGAAATCAGCTCCCGCCTCGGCGGCTACCTGCAAGGCAAGCTGAAACAGGTGGTGATCACCAAAACCGGCCTCTCCCCGCGCATCATCAGCGCCAAGCTCGTCGGTACCGGTGGGACGACGACCGTGACCGGCTCCCAGCTCTCGGTCGCACTCGGCGGCTACGACACCTGGATGACCTTCGAGAAGGTCGTCAGCGGCCGCTAGCCGCCCGGCCGAATTCAGCGGACGCTGAATTCGAGCCTCCATAGGGGCCACAAAACAGCGTTCGCTGAATTGGTCCCCCTGCTCAGCCGTCGGAGTACGGCTGGATCGGGATCCCGTGGCCTGGTTGATGGCCTGGGGTCTCCCGCATCCCCAGCTCGTAGGCGCCGCCAGCCGCGAGGGTGAGCTGGCGCGGCGGCTGACCCGGGCGCTCGACGGTCAGCTCGAGATCGGCGACCGAGCAGTTGACGGTGTTGTGCTCGGGGCCCTTCGGGTCGGCGTAGACCCAGCCGACGAAGTCCTTCTCCGGCGCCGAGACGCGGCCGCGGACGAGCACGTCGTTGCCGGGGAGAACGAAGCTGCAGACCGAGGGCCGCTCGTCGATCCTGGCCGAGCGGATCGCGCCGAGGCCGCCGAGCCGGTGCGCGACCCCGTCGAGGACGAGCATCCCGGAGGGGATCCAGGGACTGATGCGGGAGCCGAGTCGGACGCGGGCGGCGCCGGCATCGAAGTAGGTATCGGGCGCATCGGGGAAGCCGGTCCCCTCGAGCCAGACCCAGCGCTCGGCGTGCTCGGTTCCCCAGTTGTGGCCGATCATCCCCGGCCAGCCCGTCAGCTCATATGGCTCATCGTTGACCACGAGGCGGCCGTCGAAGCGGGCGTCGGGGAATGGCGCGAGGAACTTGGTTTTCGGCAGCGGCGCCTTGTAGAGCCAGTCCGCCGGCAGGTACTTGCAGGGCTCGGCGCCCCCCGCGAAGGTGAAGGACCAAGCGGCGCTGAGCGCCTCGGTGTCGACCGAGCCCTCGGCGCGGCCGGGGCCAATCTCGGCGTCGGCGACGCGGATCCAGGAGCCGGCGGGGACCGAGAGCTCGGCAGCCGGCACCGTCACCTTGGTCGCTCGCGGGCCGGCGGCCGCACGATCAAAGAGGCAGAACCAGATCGAGGCGTTCGGCTCGGCGCCCGGTCGCTTGTGGACGGTGTGGCGGATCCAGACGCCTTTGCCCCCGCCTGGCTGGCAGGCCTTTATGTAGAAGCTCTCGTAGTGGCCGGCCTTGGCGGCGACCTCCGGATACCGCGCCCGTTCCTCCATGCCGGGGACTCTAGCCCGATGGCGGCGGTCAGTCCTCCGAATCGCGCAGCGGTGGAGGCGGTGGCGATTCGAACCCCAGCATCGCCACCGTCACCGGCACTACCTCCTCGCCAGAGGCCGCGATCCGGTCGCGAGCGTCCTCGCGAATCCGACTCAGCTCGGCGAAGGTCGTCGCCAGGGTGGCGATCACTTCCTCCCAGCCCCGGCCATCCATCTGCATCGGCATCCAGGTCAGGTGGCGGTCGGCGCGGGCGTCGAAGGTGTCCTCAGCGATAGCCCGGTCGGCGCGGGCGACCATTCCCTGCAGGGAGATGCGCGAGAGCTGGCGCCGGGTCGGCCGCGGCATCCCTTCGAATTCAGCATCGTCGAAGTAGACGCGGGCCCGGCCTTCGTAGACGTGCTCGACGGCGCCGCGCCGCGGAATCGATTCGATGATCTCCAGGCAGCCTTCTTTCTCGAGCTCGCGGAAGTGGTAGGAGGCGAGCGAGAGCGCCTGCTGGTAAGTGGAGTAGTGATCCTTCGGGATCAGCCCTTCCTCGACGAACTGGCTGGGGCTGCGCGGGCCTTCGTTGAGGACTTCGAGGATGCGCACCCGCACCGGATGCTTGAGCGCGGTAGTGATCGTTTCGCGGCGCTTCTTTCCCTCGAGCTCTCTCCCCTCCATCCCCTAACCCTTTCGATTGATCGACTGACTGGCAGCGATGACGATAGGGCATAAATGACCGGAAGAAGCGAGAAAATGGCTAACCAGAGCCCTTTACTGAGCCCACTCGAAGCAATAGGAACGGTTCTATCGCCGCGAAGGACGCTTCCGGTGAGGGAAGGAGGTGATGCTTTGTGAAGCTGAACGGATGCGGTGAGGCTTACCCCGCTACCTCGATCCACAAGGGTGGCTGAGGCCTGACGGCTACCGCCCCGATGCGATCGGCGGGGCGGTGCCTCAGCCGCCCTCAGACCTTGATCGTGATCACGTCGCCGTCTTGGACGAGGTAGTCGCGCCCCTCGATCCGCAGCAGCCCCTTGTCCCGCGCCGGCGCGTAGCCGCCGCACTCGACCAGTTGCTCCCAGCCGATCGCCTCGGCTTTGACGAACGCTTCCATGATCTCGGTGTGGATCGTCCCCGCCGCTTCCAGCGCGGTGGCGCCCCGGTGCAGCGGCCGGGCAACCGCCTCCTTGTCCTCGCCGGCGGTGAAGAAAGTGATCAGCTCCAACAGGTCGTAGGCAGCGCGGACCAGGCGCGCCAGACCCGAGCCCTCGACGCCGTAAGACTCGCGCATCTCCTCCGCTTCGGCCGGGTCGAGCTCCGACAGCTCGCCCTCGATCCGGGCGCTGACCGCGACCACCCCGGCGCCGACCGAGTTGGCGTGGGAGACGACCGCTTCTGGCGGCTCGGCATCGCCCTCGTCGACGTTGGCGACGTAGAGGATCGGCTTCGTCGTCAGCGCCTGCAGGTTCTGGGCTGCCTGCGGGGCGGCCTCGGGGATCGGGATCGAGCGGGCGGGGCGGCCGGCGGCAAGCGCCTCGTGCACCGCGGTCAGCCAGCCGTGCTCGGCGATCGCCTCCACGTCGCCCGACTTTGCCTGCTTGCCGACGCGGCCGAGCCGACGCTCGACTTGCTCATAGTCGGCGAGGACGAGCTCGGTCTCGATCGTCTCGATGTCGGCGAGCGGGTCGACGCGGCCATCGGGATGCGGGACGTCGGATTCGGTGTGGCAGCGGACCACGTGGCAGATCGCGTCGGTCTCGCGGATCGAGGCGAGGAACTGATTGCCGAGCCCCTCGCCTTCGGAGGCGCCTTTGACCAAGCCGGCGATGTCGTGGAAGTCGATTTTCGCCGGCACCAGCTCCGAGCTCTTGACCGTCGCCGCCACCTGCTCGAGGCGCTCGTCCGGCACCTCGGCGACGGCGACGTTGGGCTCGATCGTCGTGAACGGGTAGTCGCCGGTCTGGGCACCGCCCTTGGTCAGGGCGTTGAAGAGGGTCGACTTGCCGGCGTTCGGCAGCCCGACGATCCCGACCTTCATTTGGCGTCCACCTCCATCAGAAGCTGAGCGGGACGATCAGGCCGAGGACGACGCCGAGCAGGGCGCCGGCGACAACGTCGGATGGGTAGTGCATGCCGAGGTAAGGGCGGCCGAGCGCCAGGGCGAAGGCGACGAGGAAGGTGGCGGCCATCGCCGGGTCAACGCGGACCATCGCCGTCGCCACCGCGAAGGACGAGGTCGCGTGGGCGGAGGGGAAGCTGAGCGAGCTGGGGGCACCGCCGAGTGGCGGCAGGCCCTCGAGCACCGGCCGCGGCCGTTTCACCACCAGCTTGATCGCGTAGTTGAGGCCGATCGCGAGGGGTCCGAGCAAGGCGCAGATCAGCCACGACTCCCAGCGCGAGTTGTCGAGTACCGCCAGGGCGGCGCCGAGTAGGAACCAGACGAGGGCGTTGTTGCCGGCCTTGCCGAGGGCGATCGCGGCATCCTCTACCGCCGGCGTGTGGCCGTGGGTCCGCATCCAGCGCAGCAGCTTCAGGTCAAGGTCGCGCATCGGCGCGGGAGCATCCCATAATTGCGGCCCCGCCACGGCGGGGCCGCCGTCAGAATCAGTCCCATGCCCCACCTCCAAGGCTTCACTCACACCCCCGGCAACCACTGCGGCTCGACCGCGCTGCGCAACCTGCTCGGCTTCCACGGCGTCGAGATCAGCGAGGAGATGGCGTTCGGC
>DATDLJ010000058.1:0-6190 GCA_036519395.1 Solirubrobacterales bacterium
CCTACGACGTGGTGATGCCGACGCCGATCCCCGACAAGGGCAAGGTGCTGAACCGGATGTCGGTCTTCTGGTTCGGGCTGACCGAGGACATCGTCCCCAACCACTTCATCTCCGAGGACGTGCCCGAGGAAGTCGCCGAACGGGCGATGCGGGTGCGGAAGCTGGAGATGTACCCGGTCGAGTGCGTCGTCCGCGGCTACCTCTCCGGTTCGGGCTGGAAGGAATACAAGGAAAGCGGCGCGGTCTGCGGGATCGAGTTGCCCTCCGGGCTGGTCGAGTCCGATCAGCTGCCAGAGCCGATCTTCACCCCGGCGACCAAGGCCGAGGTCGGCGACCACGACGAGAACGTTGATTTCGACCGCGCGGCGGAGATCGTCGGCGACCGAGCGCTGATGGAAGAGCTGCGGCGGATCTCGATCGAGGTCTACAGGCGGGGCTCCCAGCACGCGGCCCAGCGCGGGATTATCCTCGCCGACACCAAGTTCGAGTTCGGCCGCCACGCCGGCGCCGAGGTCGTGCTTGGCGACGAGGTGCTGACCCCGGACTCCTCGCGCTTCTGGCCTGCGGCCAGCTACCAGCCAGGGGCGACGCCACCCTCCTTCGACAAGCAGTACGTCCGCGATTGGGCGACCGCCAGCGGTTGGGACAAAAAGCCGCCGGCGCCGGAGCTGCCGGCCGACGTGGTCGAGCAGACCAGGGCCAAATACGTCGAGGCCTACGAGCGAATCACCGGCGAGTCTTTCTGAGCCAATCGCTAGATTGGCCCCAGTGAAGGCGCGCGTGCTGATCCGGCCCAAGGAGGGCATCCTCGATCCCCAGGGCAAGGCCGTCGAGCGGGCGCTCCCCGCGCTTGGCTTCGAGGGCATCGGACAGGTCCACGTCGGGCGGATGGTCGAGCTTGAGGCGGATGATCCCGAGCAGCTCAGCGAGCTCTGCGAGAAGCTCCTCGCCAACACCCTGATCGAGGACTACGAGATCCAGACCCTGTGATCTGGGGCGTCCTCCAGTTCCCCGGATCCTGCGACGAGCGGGACGCGCTGCACGCCTGCGAGATGGCTGGCGATGGAGCCCGTCTGATCTGGCATGAAAGCCGCGACCTGGATGGGGTCGACGGGGTCGTCGTCCCCGGTGGCTTCTCCTATGGCGACTACTTGCGGGCGGGGGCGATCGCCCGCTTCAGCCCGGCGATGGAGGCGGTCGCCGAGGCCGCCGCTGGTGGGGCGCCGGTGATTGGAATCTGCAACGGCTTCCAGGTCCTCTGCGAGGCGGGATTGCTGCCGGGAGCGCTGCTCCGCAACGTCGAGCTGCGCTTTCGCTGCCACCAGGTTGAGCTGATCGAAGAGGGCAGCGGCGAGCGGCTCTCGATCCCGGCCAAGCACGGCGAAGGCCGCTACTACGCGCCGGACGAGCTACTCGACCAGCTCGAGGCAAACGGCCAGGTCGCCTACCGCTACGCCGATGGCCACAACTCCAACGGCTCCGTCCGTGACATCGCCGGGGTGACCAACGAGCGCGGCAACGTGCTCGGACTGATGCCGCACCCCGAGCACGCGGTTGATCCGCTGACCGGATCGACCGACGGCCTGCGCGTCTTCCGGCGGATGAGCGGGGTCGCGGCTTGACTGTCGGCACGCCGAAATACCGCGAGCTGGGGCTAACCGACTCCGAGTACGAGCTAATCGTCGAGAAGCTGGGGCGCGAGCCGAACGACGTCGAGCTGGCGATGTTCAGCCTGCTCTGGTCCGAGCACTGCGCCTACAAGCACTCGCGCAAGCTTTTGGGCCGGTTGCCGACCGAAGGTGAGCGGGTGGTGATGGGGCCGGGCGAGAACGCCGGCGCGGTCGACGTCGGCAACGGCTACGCGGTCGCCTTCAAGGTCGAGTCCCACAACCACCCGAGCGCGGTCGAACCGTTCCAAGGAGCGGCGACTGGGGTCGGCGGCATCCTCCGCGACGTCTTCGCGATCGGGGCGCGGCCGATCGCGATCCTCGACAGCCTCCGCTTCGGCGAGCTCGACTCGGTCCGCTCGCGCCACCTGCTCGACGGCGCCGTGCGCGGGATCGGTCACTACGGCAACTCGATTGGGGTGGCGACGGTTGGCGGCGAGATCTATTTCGAGGAGCCCTACGAGCACAACTGCCTGGTCAACGCGATGTGCATCGGCTTCGCCAAAACCGCCGAGATGATCCGCGCCGCCGCCGCCGGCGCCGGCAACTCGGTCGTCCTGATGGGCGCCTCGACCGGCCGCGACGGAATCGGCGGCGCCTCGGTCCTCGCTTCGGCGGAGCTCGGCGAGGGCGACGAGGAGAAGCGGCCGACGGTTCAGATCGGCGACCCCTTCGAGGAGTCGAAGCTGCTCGAGTGCTGCCTGGAGCTGCTGCAGAAGGGCCTCCTGGTCTCGCTGCAGGACCTCGGTGCTGCCGGGCTCACCTCCTCGGCTGGCGAGATGGCCTCGGCCGGCGGGGTTGGGATCGAGATCGACGTCGCCCGGGTGCCGCTGCGCGAGGCCGACATGGAGCCCTTCGAGATCATGGTCTCCGAGTCCCAGGAGCGGATGTTGGCGGTGGTCGAGCCGGCTCGGGTCGACGAGGTGCGGGCGATCTGCGAGAAGTGGCAGACCGGCTCGGCCGAGATCGGTCAGGTGACCGACGACGGCGTGGTCCGGATCCTGCGCGGCGACGAGACGGTCGGCGAGATGCCGGTCGAGGCGCTGGTCGACGGCTGCCCGCTCTACGACCTCGACCCGGCCGAGCCGGAGGGCTGGATCTACGGCAACCGGGTGACGCTGGCCGAGGGCGCAACTGCGGAGGAGGAGCTGCTTGCCCTGCTCTCCTCCCCCAGCATCGCCTCCAAGCGCTGGGCCTTCGAGCAGTACGACTCGATCGTCGGCTCGCGCACCGTGCGCCGGCCCGAGCAGGCCGACGCCGCCGTCCTGCAGCTGCCCGAGTCCGGCAACGCGATCGGGGTCTCAATCGACGGCAACGGCCGCCGCGTCGCCTGCGACCCCTACGCCGGGACGATCGAGGGCGTGCTCGAGTGCGCCCAGAACCTCGCCTGCGTCGGCGCTGAGCCGCTCGGCCTGACCAACTGCCTCAACTTCGGCAACCCCGAGAAGCCGACCGGCGCCTGGCAGCTCGACAGCGCCGTCAGCGGCCTCGCTGACGCCTGCAACGCGCTCGGCGTCCCGGTCGTCGGCGGCAACGTCTCGCTCTACAACGAGACCCCGGCCGGGCCGATCTACCCGACGCCGGTGGTGGCGATGGTCGGCGAGCTGCCCGACCCGTCGCAGGTTGCTGGCAGCGGCTTCGCCCGCGAGGGCGACGCGATCGGCCTGATTGGCCCCTTTGAACCGAACCTCGGCGGCTCGGAGCTGGCAAAGCAGCGCGGCGAACTGAAGATGGGACTGCCGCAGCCAGACGTCGCCGCGGTTGCTGCCGCCTGCGCGACGGTCCGCGGCGCGGTCCGCGCCGGCAAGCTCTCCTCCGTCCACGACATCTCCGACGGCGGCCTCGCTTGCGCAGCAGCCGAGTCGTCGATCGCCGGCAGCGTCGGCTGCCAGCTCAACCTCGAGCCGCTGCGCGAGCGCGGCTGCTCGCCGGAGGAGGCCCTCTTCGGCGAGGGCGCCGGTGGCTTCCTCGTCAGCGGCGAGCGCGCGACGCTGGAAGACCTAGGCGCGGCCCTGCTCGGCGAGGTCGGGGGCGAGGCCGTCGAGATCGCCGCCGGCGACCGCAGCATCAGCGTCCCCCTCGCCGACGCCGAGCGCGCCTGGCGCTCGCTGCCGACGCAGACCGAGGGCGACGGCGCCTGAGGCGAGCGAGGCGATAGCCGCGAAGAGGTAGGCGGCGTCGGAGACCCGCAGGGACTCCGAGAGAGAGGCCGGGTCGCCGACGATGGCGACGAGGATCGCGGTACCGAGGACGGCGCCGACTTGGCGGAAGGCGGCGTTGACGGCGCTGGCGGTGGCGAAGCGGTCGTCGGCGACGTCGCGGACCGCGGCTGAGCCGAGCGTCGGGAAGGCGAGGCCGATGCCGATGCCGGTCAGGATCGCCCCCGGCAGCCAGAGGCCGAGCCAGTCGGGCTCGGGCCCAGCCGAGCGCAGGACCATCACCCCGGCGGCGAAGAAGAGTGCGCCGGGGACAACCACGGCGCGGTGGCCGAAGCGGTCGGCTAGCCGGCCCGCTGGACCGGAGACGACGGTCGTCAGCGCCGGGCCGGGCAGGGTGGCGAGGCCGGCGGTGAGCACGCTGTAGCCCCAGATCGTGGTCAGGAAGAGGACGTTGCCGAGGATCAGCGAGAAGAAGGCGGCGGCGAAAAGCAGGGTGCCGAGGTTGCCAAGTGCGAAGGAGCGGTGGGCGAAGAGCGCGGGTTCGACGATCGGGCGCGGGTGGCGCAGGCTGCGGAAGACGACGGCGGCGAGCAGGAGCGCGCCAGCGGCGAACGCAGCCAGGGTGCCCGCCGCGGTCCAGCCCCAGTCGTTGCCCTCGACGATCGCCAGCGTCACCGCCGCCAGGCCGAGCGCCAGCATCAACGCCCCCGGCAGGTCGGGGAGGCGGGTGTCGGCGGTCGGGCGCTCCGGCAGCAAGCGGCGGCCGGCGATCAGCACCGCGGCGCCGAGCGGCAGGTTGACGAGGAAGACCAGGCGCCAGTCCGAGAGCTCGACCAGCGCCCCGCCGAGCGTCGGCCCAATTGCGGCTGCTGCCGCCGCGGCGGCGCCCCAGAGGCCAACCCCGGTCGCGCGCTTCTCGACCGGGAAGCTGTCGAGGACGATCGCCAGCGAGGTCGGCGCGATCGCCGCCGCGCCAACCCCCTGCAGGACGCGGAAGGCGATTAACGTCTCCAACGAAGGCGCGATCGCGCAGAGGAGGCTGGCGGCGGTGAAGCCGGCGAGCCCAGCGAGGAAGACCTGCTTGTGGCCAAAGCGGTCGGCGAGGCCACCCATCGGCACCAGCAGCGCCGCGATCACGACGAAGTAACCGTCGAGCACCCAGGAGAGCAGTCCCCGGCTCGCCTCCGGGAAGGAGGCCGAGATGTCCGGGAAGGCGATGTTGACGATCGTCGTGTCGAGGAAGGCAAGAAAGGCGCCGGTGCAAGCAATGACGACGCCCGCTCTATGTCCACGGTCATACATCGTGACGGCGACTATACTATGTCCGTGGGCATAACGCGAATAGTCGATTCCGAAGCGATAGAGCCGGGCCGCCGCGACGGCCGCGACCGCCTCCTCAACGGCGCCCGCCGGCTGCTCGCCGAGAAGGGCTACTCGGGGATGGAGCTGCGCGACGTCGCCGAGCGCGGCAAGGCCCCCCGCGGCTCGATCTACCACCACTTCCCCGGTGGCAAGACTCAGCTCGCGGTCGAGGCGGCCGAACTCGAGGGCAGAGAGATCCGCGCCGTGATCGAAAGCTCGCTCGAGGAGCTCGGTCTGGCCGAGACGCTGAGCACCTTCGGCGAGATGTTCCGCCGCCGGGTCAAAGATAAGCCCGAGCATCTCGGCTGCCCCGTCGCCGCCGCGGCGCTGGCCCGGCCAGAGGACCCGGCGCTGGCTGCGGCCGCTACCGCTGCATTCGAAAGCTGGGAAGCGCCGATCGCCGCCGCCCTGCGCGACGAAGGCGTCGGCGAGGCCGAGGCTGCAGCGTTCGCCGGACTCGTCGTCTCGACGATCGAGGGTGCCCTGATTCGCGCCCGCGCCGCCGGCGACCAAGCTCCGCTCGACTCCGCCATCGCCGGTCTGCACCGGGCGCTGGAAGCTCTACTCGTCGGCGTCGGCGAGTAGCAACGCGCCTAGCGCCGGTTTAGACAAGACCCCTCGCGGGCAGCTTTTCCATAGCCCCAAGGGAGGGGCTGTGATGGAGGAGAAACCTTGAAATCCAGGCGGGCGAAGCGTGCCCTGATCTGCCTCGCGGCGGCGTCGTTGGCCGCGGCGGGACTCGCTGCCTGCGGCGGCGGGTCGGACGAATCGGGCGCCCGCGATCTCACCTTCTTCGTCGCGATCCAGCCGGGCGGAACGATCGAGGAAGTCTCGAAACGGTGCTCGGAAGAATCGAACGGCAAATACACGATCACGCCGGAATTCCTCCCCACCGACGCCAGCCAGCAGCGCGAACAGCTGGTCCGCCGGCTCGGCGCCGAGGACTCCTCGATCGACATCGTCGGCATGGACGTGATCTGGACCGGCGAGTTCGCCAACGCC
>DATDLJ010000059.1:0-11068 GCA_036519395.1 Solirubrobacterales bacterium
AGCCTTCAACGAGTTCAAGGCCGAGACCGGCCGCCCGACCCTGATCGTCGTCGACAGCCACATCGGCTGGGGCTCGCCGAACAAGCAGGACACCGAGTCCGCCCACGGCGAACCGCTCGGCGAAGAGGAGATCGAACTGACGAAGGAGGTCTACGGCTGGCCGAAGGACGCCAAGTTCCTCGTCCCCGATGGCGTCCGCGAGCGCTTCGACGAGGTGATCGGCCAGCGTGGCGCCGAGGCGCACTCCGCCTGGGTCGAGAAGTTCAACGACTTCAAGAGCAGCAACGGTGAGAAGGCCGGCGATCTCGAGCTGATGCAGCGGCGCGGCCTGCCCGACGGCTGGGACGCCGACCTGCCGAGTTTCGAGGCCGACGAAGAGAAGGGCGTCGCGACCCGCAAGGCCTCGAACAAGGTCCAGAACGCGATCGCCGCGAAGGTGCCGTGGCTGATCGCCGGTTCCTGCGACCTCACCGACTCGACCTCGGTCCGGCTCAGCGACGCCGACCAGTACGAGCCCGGCAGCTACGACGGTCGCCAGGTCCACTTCGGGATCCGCGAACACGCCGCCGCCGCGGCCTGCAGCGGGATGTCAACGGCGAAGCTGCGTCCACTCTGGTCGACCTACCTGACCTTCTCCGACTACGGCCGCGCCGCGATCCGCCTCTCGGCGCAGATGGAGCTGCCGGTCATCCACCTTTTCACCCACGACTCGATCGGCCTCGGCGAGGACGGCCCGACCCATCAGCCGATCGAGCAGCTCGCCGGCCTGCGGGCGATGCCGGAGCTCGACGTGATCCGCCCCGCCGACGCCAACGAGGTGACCGAGGCCTGGAAGGTCGCGCTCAACCGCACCCACTGCCCCGTCGCCCTGGTTATGACCCGCCAGAACGTGCCGGTCTTCGACCGCTCCAAGTACGCCTCGGCCGAGGGGGTCCAGCGCGGCGGCTACGTCCTCGCCGATTCCGAGGACGGCGAGCCGGAGCTGATCCTGATCGCCACCGGCAGCGAGGTCCAGCTCGCGATCGGCGCCCACGAGCGGCTCAAGGCGGACGGGATTCGCAGCCGCGTCGTCAGCCTTCCCTGCTGGGAGATCTTCGAGCGGCAGGACCAGTCCTACCGCGATGAGGTGCTGCCACCCGCTGTCACCGCCCGCCTCGCGATCGAGGAGGCCTCGCCGCTCGGCTGGGAGAAATGGGTGGGCAGCGAGGGTGCCATCATGGGTATGACCACCTTCGGGCAATCGGCGCCGTTCGCGGACGTCGAGGCCGAGTTCGGGTTCACCGTCGACAACGTCACCAAGGTGGCGCGCGAGGTCGCCGAGCGCGCGACCGCCAACCCAACCACCTGAGAGGGGCGCTCTATATGAAGCCGACGCAGCGTCTGCACGACCTGGGACAGAGCCTCTGGCTCGACAACATCACGCGGCCGATGCTGCGCGAGGGGGTGCTCGAGGGCTACATCCGCGACCTCTCGGTCACCGGCCTGACCTCGAACCCGTCGATTTTCGATAAGGCGATCTCCAGCGGCGACGCCTACAACGAGCAGATCGCCGAGCTGGCGCCGAGTGCGGCCGCCGGCGAGGGCGTCGGCGCCAACGACCAGGAGCGGATCTTCTTCGAGCTGGCGCTGGCCGACCTGCGCGACGCCACCAACCTCTTCGCCGACGTCCACCGCCGCACCGCCGGCGTCGACGGCTTCTGCTCGCTTGAGGTCTCGCCCCTACTCGCCGACGATGCGGCGGCGACGATCGAGCAGGCGAAGGCCTTGTACGAGAAGGGCGACCGCGAGAACCTCTTCATCAAGATTCCCGGCACCGAGGCCGGGCGCGAGGCGATCGAGGAGGCGATCTTCGCCGGGATCCCGATCAACGTCACCCTGCTCTTCGACGACAAGCAGTACCTTGGCGCCGCGGACGCCTACATGCGCGGGATCGAGCGGCGGATCGAGGCCGGGCTCGACCCCAACGTCGCCTCCGTCGCCTCGCTCTTCATCAGCCGCTGGGACGTCGCCGTCGCCAAGGAGGTACCGGACAACCTCGTCAACCGGCTTGGGATCGCGGTCGGTGGCCGCGCCTTCCGCGCCTACCACGAGCTGCTGCAGTCCGATCGCATGCTGCGCCTCGAGAACGAGGGCGCGCGGCCGCAGCGGCTGCTCTGGGCCAGCACCGGGACGAAGGACCCCGAGGCCTCCGACACCCTCTACATCGAGGCCTTCGCCTCGCCCTTCACGGTCAACACGATGCCCGAGCCGACCCTGAAAGCGTTCGCCGACCACGGCCAGGTCACCGACCTCTTCCCCAAGGACGGCGGCAACTGCGAGCAGGTCCTGGCCGAGTTCGCCGAGGCCGGGATCGACGTCGCGGCCCTAGCAACCCGCCTCCAGGAGGAGGGCAAAGAGGCCTTCAACAAGTCCTGGGAAGAGCTGCTGAAGTCGATCGAGACCCAGAGCGGGGTCACGGCCGGGTGAGCGAGCCCTCGGCGTTGCGCCAGGCGCCCGCCTGGGCCGATCTGCAGGCTCACTACGAGAAGCTCCGCGGCGAGCACCTGCGCGATCTCTTCGCCGCCGACCCCGACCGCGGCGAGCGGTTGGTCGCCGAGGGTGCCGGCCTCTTCCTCGACTTCTCGAAGAACCGGATCACCGACGAGACCCTGCTGCTGCTCGGCTCGCTGGCACAGCAGCGCGGCGTCGCCGAGCGGCGGGACGCGATGTTCGCCGGCGAGCACATCAACGTCTCCGAGGACCGCGCCGTCCTCCACGTAGCGCTGCGGATGCCGCGCAACCGCTCGTTGGTCGTCGACGGCGTGGACGTGGTTAAAGAGGTGCACGAGACGCTCGACCGGATGGCCGACTTCTGCGAGCGGGTGCGGGCGGAGGAGTGGCGCGGCCACACCGGCAAGCCGATTCGCAACGTGATCAACATCGGCATCGGCGGCTCCGACCTCGGCCCGGTGATGGCCTACGAGGCGCTCAAGCACTACAGCCGCCGCGAGATGACCTTCCGCTTCGTCTCCAACGTCGACGGCACCGACTTCGCCGAGAAGACCCGCGACCTCGATCCCGAGGAGACCCTTTTCGTCATCTCCTCGAAGACCTTCACCACCCTGGAGACGATGACCAACGCCCGCACTGCCCGCGAGTGGTCGCTGGCCGGCCTCGGCGGCGACGAGGACGCGGTCGCCAAGCACTTCGTCGCCGTCTCGACCAACGCCGAGGAGGTCTCGAAGTTCGGCATCGACACCGCCAACATGTTCGGCTTCTGGGAGTGGGTCGGCGGTCGCTACTCGATGGACTCGGCGATCGGGCTCTCGACGATGCTGGCGATCGGCCCGGCGCGCTTCAAGGAGATGCTGGGCGGCTTCCACGCGATGGACGAGCACTTCCGCGAGGCGCCGACCGGCGCCAACCTGCCGCTTCTGCATGGGCTGTTGGCGGTCTGGTACGGCGACTTCTTTGGCGCCGAAACCAACGCCGTCCTCCCTTACGACCAGTACCTGCATCGCTTCCCGGCTTACCTGCAGCAACTGACGATGGAGTCGAACGGCAAGCACGTCACCCTCGACGGCGCCCAGGTCGACTACGAGACCGGGGCGATCTACTGGGGGGAGCCGGGAACCAACGGCCAGCACAGCTTCTACCAGCTGATCCACCAGGGGACGCGGCTGATTCCCTGCGACTTCATCGGCTTCGCCAACTCGCTCAACCCGCTCGGTAACCACCACGACCTGCTGATGTCCAACGTCTTTGCCCAGGGTGAAGCGCTCGCCTTCGGCAAAACGCCCGACCAGGTGCGGGCCGAGGGGACGCCGGAGGCGATCGTCCCGCACCGGGTGATGGAGGGAAATCGGCCCTCGAACACGATCCTCGCCGAGCAGTTGACGCCGGCGAGCCTGGGGTCGCTGATCGCCCTCTACGAGCACAGCGTCTTCACCCAGGGAGCGATCTGGGGGATCGACTCCTTCGACCAGTGGGGGGTCGAGCTGGGCAAGGTGCTGGCGGTGGCGATCATCCCCGAGCTCGAGTCTGAGTCCGAGCCGAATCTCCGCCACGACAGCTCCACTAACGCGCTGATCCGGCGCTACCGCAGCCTCCGCCGTTAGGCGTGAGCGACTTCACTGTCGCCGCCCGGCCTCGCCGCTAGCCTCCCCGCCATGCTGCCGTTCGACCCGCTTCCCCTGGCGGAGTCGTCGAACTTGCTCGCCGCGCGCAACCAGATGGCGTGGACGCTCGGCTTCCATATCGTCTTCGCCTGTCTCGGGGTGGCGCTGCCGGCGACGATCCTGGTCGCCAACTACCTGGGCATCAAACGCGGCGACAAAGACGCGATGGAGCTGGCCCGGCGCTGGTCGAAAGCGATGGCGGTCACCTTCGCCGTCGGCGCCGTCAGCGGCACCCTGCTCAGCTTCGAGTTCGGGCTGCTCTGGCCCGAGTTCATGGACCGCTTCGGCGCCGCCTTCGGGGTTGCCTTCGCGATCGAGGGGATCTTCTTCTTCCTCGAGGCGATCTTCTTGACCGTCTACATCTACGGCTGGAAGCGCCTCAGCCCCTGGGCGCACTTCTGGTCCGGGGTGCCGATGGTGATCACCGGCATCGGCGGTGCCTTCGCCGTGGTCGCCGCCAACGCCTGGATGAACCAGCCGCAGGGGTTTACCCTCGACGCCGCCGGCAAGGTCGTCGACGTCGAACCGCTGAAGGTCCTCTTCAACCCGGCGACCGGCTACGAGGTACCCCACATGCTGCTCGCTGCCTACATGGTCGCCGGCTTCCTCGTCGCCTCGATCTACGCGGTCGGGATGCTGAAAGGACGCCGCGACCGCCTGCATCGACTCGGCCTGCTGATCCCGCTGACGATCGCCTGCATCGCCACCCCGATCCAGCTCTTCGTCGGCGACACCGCGGCGCGCGAAGTCGCCGACCACCAGCCGGCCAAGTTCGCGGCGATGGAGTGCATCCAGGAAACCGGTACCCACCAGGACGAGTACGTCGGCGGCATCTGCACCGACGACGGCGTCGACTACGGGATTGCGATCCCAGACCTCGACTCCTTCCTGGTCGGCTGGAGCTTCGACACCAAGGTCACCGGGCTGAACGACATCCCCGATAACGAGGAGCCGCCGGCGCACACCCTGCTCCACCTCTCCTTCGACACGATGGTCGGGATCGGGTCGGCGCTGATGCTGTTGGCGCTCTGGTTCGCCTTCGTCTGGTGGAAACGGCGGGATATTCCCCGGACCCCCTGGTTCCTGCGCGCGGTCGCAGTCTCGGGCGTCGGGGCGATCGTGGCGCTGTGGTGCGGCTGGATCGTCACCGAGGTCGGCCGCCAGCCCTGGATCGTCTACGAATACATGCGCACCTCCGAAGCGGTGACCAAAGCCGACGGGATCTGGTTCACCTTCGCCCTGGTGATGGCGATCTACGCGGCGCTGACCGCGATCACGATCGGCGTCCTGCGGGCGATGTCGAAGCGCTGGCGCGAGGCCGGCGCCGCGGAGGAAGGCGACGGTCCCTACGCGCCGCGGACGGAGGCGGGGTCATGAGCCTCGCCGATGCCGCCGCGGCGATCCTCTGGACTGGGATCACCTTCTACGCGCTCTTCGGCGGCGCCGATTTCGGCGGCGGCTTCTGGGATCTGGTCGCCGGTGGCGCCGAGCGCGGCGAGCGGCCGCGGGCGACGATCCAGCGCTCGCTGACCCCCGTCTGGGAGGCGAACCACGTCTGGCTGATCTTCTGCCTCGTCGTCCTCTGGACCGCCTTCCCCTCGGCCTTCTACGCGGTGATGACGACGCTCTACGTGCCGATCATGATCGCCGCCTTCGGGATCATCCTGCGCGGCTCCGGGTTTGCCTTCCGCAAGTCGATCGAGGGCCTTTCCGGTCGCCGCGCCGCTGGCGCCACCTTCGCGATTTCGTCGCTGCTCACTCCCTTTTTCATGGGGGCGGTGGTCGGCGCGGTCGCCGCCGGCAACGTCCCGGCCGACGGCAATGGCGACGCCTTCTCCTCCTGGCTGCAGCCGCTGCCGCTGCTGATCGGCGCCATCTTCGTCGTCGCCGGCGCCTACCTGGCGGCCGTCTTCCTCGTCGGTGACACGCGGCGGGCGGGAGACGCCGAGATGGAGCGTTACTTCCAGCGCCGCGCCCTCGGCGCGGCCGTCGTTGCCGGTGCGCTCGCGGTCGCTGGACTCTTCGTCCTCGATTCCGAGGCGAGCTACGTCCACGACCGCCTCCTCGACCAAGGCCTGCCGCTGGTGATCCTCTCCCTGCTTTGTGGCGCTGGGGCGCTGGTGGCGCTGGTGCGCGGCGGTCGCCGGCTGCTGCGCCCTCTCGCCGGTGGCGCCTTCGTCGCGGTGATCTGGGGCTGGGGGGTCGCCCAGTTCCCCTATTTGCTGCCAACCAGCCTTCGGATCGACCAGGCCGCCGCGCCCGACGCGGCCCTGACCATCGTCCTCATCGTCTTCGGCATCGCTGCCATCCTCGTCCTGCCCTCGTTGGCGCTCCTCTACACGCTCGCCCAGAAAGACATCCTGGAGAGCGAGCACTGAGTACGCTGCGCGCGTGATCGAGGCGGTCCTCTTCGACATTGATGGCACCCTGTTGGTCACCGGCGGCGCTGGCGCGGTCGCCTGGCAGCGCGCCTTCCGCGAGATGCACGGGGTCGATGCCGACATCGACGAGCACACCCAGGCCGGGATGACCGATCCGGAAATCGCCGCGATCGTCTTCCGCGAGGTGATCGGTCGCGAGGGCAGCGCAGCCGAGCGAGCCGAAGCGATCGCCGGCTACCTATCCCACTTGCAGGCGGCGGTTGAGGAGTCGGAGGGCTACCGGGTGATGCCGGGCATCCAAGAGCTGCTGCCGCGCTTGGCCGAGAGCGGGCTGCTGCTCGGCATCGTCACCGGCAACATCGAAGCCGCCGCCCACATCAAGCTCGCCCGCGGCGACCTCAACCGCTACTTCTCCTTCGGCGGCTATGGCTCCGATTCGAGCGATCGCACCGAGCTGACGAGAAAGGCAATCGAGCGCGGCGGTGAGGTGCGGGGAGAGCCGCTTGACCCGGCGACGACGATCGCCGTCGGTGACACCCCCCGCGACGTCACCGCCTGCCACGGCGCCGGGATCAAGATCGTCGGCGTCGCCACCGGCAACTACTCGGTCGCCGAGCTCGAGGCTGCCGAAGCGGACTGGGCGATCGCGGACGTTAAATCCGGTTTCCCGGCCTGAAGGACAGTCAGACTTTCTCGCAGCGCGCCTGGTAGATGTCGGTGAAGCCGTTTTCGAAGCCGTTGCGGGCGGCGCGAAGGTAGAGGCGCCAGACGCGAACCCGTTCCGGGCCGGCGAGGCGGGTCGCCTCCTCGAGTTTGTCGTCGAGGTTCTGCGCCCAGTGCTTCAGCGTCTGCGCGTAGTCCATCCCGAAGTCCTCGACGTGACGGGTGACGAAACCCGCCCGTTCCAGCGCCAGCAGGTTGCGCGAGAGGTGCAGCGGGGCGGCATCGGGGAAGACGTAGCGCTCGGAAAAGGCGCCGGCCTCGGCGTCGGTATGGCGGAGGCGGGTGATGCCGTGGTTTAGCAGGCGGCCGCCAGAGTCGAGCAGGCCCGCCAGCGTCTCCGCATAAACCTCGATCTGCGAGGCGCCGACATGCTCGACCATCCCGATCGAGGCGATCGCGTCGAACTTCTCGCCGGTCCCGGTGAGGTCGCGGTAGTCCATCACCCTGATCTCGACCCGGTCGGCGACGCCGGCCTCCTCGGCGCGCTGCCGCGCCTTTTCGGCCTGCGGGGGAGAGAGGGTGATGCCGACGACGTTGGCGCCGTACTTGGTCGCCGCCCAAAGTGGAAAGCCGCCCCAGCCGCAGCCGACGTCGAGGATCCGCTCACCCTCCTTGATCTGGAGCTTGCGGGCGACCGTGTCGAGCTTCTCTTCCTGCGCTTCCTCCAGGGTCTTCATCTCGCCATCGCGCCAGATCGCGCAGCTGTAGACCATCGTCGGCCCGAGGAAGAGCTCGAAGAACTCGTTGGAGACGTCGTAGTGGTGGCGGACGGCGCGGGCGTCGCGCTCCTTGCTGTGCCGCTTGCCGCTCGGCCGCAGCTCGGCCGCCGGCCGGGCCGGCGGCTTGACGATCCCCATCGCGCGCACGGCGGCCAGCATCAGCGCCCGCTGATCGGCTCCATCGAGCGCCGGCGGCTGCCAGCCGTCGAGCACCCTGATCACCTTGTCGATGTCGTCGACTTCGAGCTCGCCGCTGACGTAGGCGCGCCCCAGCCCAAGCTGGCCCGGGGCTCGCAGCGCGTGGGCGATGGCACGGGGCGAGCGGACGCTGAAGACGGGACCATCCTCGCCGGTGGAGGGAAGCCTGGAGCCGTCCCAAAACTCGATCGTAAACGGCCGTTCCGGGAGGCGCGCGGCGATCTCCCGTCGCAGCGGTGCGGTGTTTGCGAAGGGCACTGGCGGGGCAGCCTACAGATTGGAGATAAGGAGCCTTCGGCTCCGCCCCTTATCATCGCCCGCCATGACCACCGTAGGCCCGCTGCCCTCAGACATCCAGCCCGTCGCGAACGAGACCAGGGACCGGATCATCACCGGTCTAGTCACCGTGGTCCCCTTCCTCGCCGTCATCGTCGCCGGCTGGCAGGTATGGGGGAGCGCGCTGAACTGGACCGACATCTTCCTCTTCCTCGGGCTGTACTTCCTGACCGGGCTCGGCATCACCGTCGGGTTTCATCGCCTCCTCACCCACCGCGCCTTTAAGACCTACCCTTGGCTGCGTGGTCTGTTCGGGATTCTGGGGTCGGCAGCGATCGAGGGGCCGGTGATCTCCTGGGTCGCCGACCACCGCAAGCACCACACCTTCTCTGACGAACACGGCGACCCGCACAGCCCCCACGTCGACCATGGCGGCGGCTGGAAGGGAGCCATGAAGGGCCTCTTCCACGCGCACGTGGGTTGGATCTTCATTCACACCCAGCGTGGCAACAAGGAACGCTTCGCGCCGGATCTGGTCAAGGACCCGGTGATCAGCTGGGTCGACCGCACCTTCCTGCTCTGGGCGATCGCCGGTCTGCTGCTCCCCTTTTTCCTCGGCTGGATCATCGGCGGCACCCTCGTGGCCGGCCTAACCGGCTTGCTCTGGGGTGGCCTGGTCCGGGTCTTCGTCCTCCATCACTTCACCTACAGCATCAACTCGCTCTGCCACACCTTCGGCCGGCGCGAATTCGAGACCACCGACCACTCGCGCAACCTGGCGCTGATCGCGATCCCGACTCTCGGCGAGGCCTTCCACAACAGCCACCACGCCTTCCCAACCTCGGCCACCCACGGTCTGCGCTGGTATCAGGTGGACATCTCCGCCCTGACCATCGACGGGCTGGAGAAGGTTGGTTTGGCCTGGGACGTCGTGCGAGTTTCGCCCGAGCGCATGGCCTCCAAGGCCGCCTAGCTACGGCGCTTCGGCCGCTTCGTACCAGTCGATCCACTGATCGCAGGCCGCCGAGAGCGGCACGGTGCGGTGCGATTCGGCCGGGACCGCGACCAGCTCCCCGAGGTACGCCTTGCCGTCGTAGCCGCTGAGGCTCTGCAGGGCACTGGCGTCGGCCGCGGTCACGGTGAAGCGCGCCCGGCCACCCTCGCTCTCAAAGCGTCCGGCGGGCCAGAACTGGCCGCTGTTGCCGAGGCTGATGGTGTTCGGCCGCTGCCCGTCGAGCGCCGCCTTCAGCGGTTCGCTGAAGCCCGGTGCCGAGAGGGTGAGGTCGAAGGGGGAGAAGTACTGCAGCGAGAGATTCCAGCTGCCGGCTGGGAGCCGTAGCGACTGTGAGGTTTCGGCGCCGTTGCCGAGGATGCTGCCCTCCTCCCAATCGCCTTTTTGGCCGATCACGGCGCCGGGGAAGAGGCCAGCGCGGCCGGGGTTGGCGAGCAGGATCCGGACCTCTGGCGCAGCGCACCCGGCCAGCGCCCCGGCCTCGGTCCCCTCCAGCAGCACGTGGCGGTTCTCGGGCGTGTCCCCGGTCCTTTTCCAGAGCACGTAGGAGGGGGTCACCGCGATCCGTTTGAAGTTCGGTGGCGCCTGGCTGTTCCAGGCGGCGCGGCCGGTAATCACGTAGGGGAAGCGGTCGAGCGTCCCCCGTGAGAAGGAGTCAAAGTCGATCGGGCTGTAGGCGTCGCCGGTGTCGAACGGCTTCTCTGAGTTGGGCGAGACAGCGTCGTCGGGGAACTCGACCAGCGGCACGTGGGTGTCGGCTCCCATCAGTCCGTAAGCGGCGTAGCGGTCCTGCCCCGCGTAGAGGACCGGTTCGCCATGGAGGATCGGCAGGAACGCCTGCAGCTCGGCCCCGTGCCCAGGTGGCCCCACCGGCGCATCTCGCAACGCGAGGAAGCTGGAGTAGGCGGCGCCACCGATGAACGCCACTGCCAGCAGAGTCCATCCGATTTGCAGCAGGGGCGATGGCAGGGGGCCATCGCGTCGCGGGAATTCCTCCAGCAGCGGGCGCACGATTACGAGCATCGCCAGCGGGGCGGCGATCATCAGCGCCTTGGCTTGGGAGTAGTCGCCGGCGGAGGGGAGCGAGACCAGGTAGAGGAGCCAGGCGGCGCCGAGGGCGATTGGGACCGTCAATTCCCGTCGGCGCACCCACCAGGCGACGCCGACCAGTAGAGCGAGGATTGAGATCGTTCCCGCCAGTCCCGGCAGGCGGGCGCCGCCGGCAGCGTCGAGACGGTAGTTCGAAGCAGGCCAGATCCCCAGCGCCTCCAGCGGCGAGACCGGGCCGTAGGTGTTGCTGCCGGCGACTTTGTTGAAGCTGCTGGCGAACCCGAAGGGGCCGACCACGGTGACCAGCACCGCGAACCCGGCGAGCACGGCCAGCGTCAACAGGGTCAGCGGTCGCAGCAGGAAGCGCAGCAGTGCCCGCGGGCGCAGGGCCGCGCGGACCGCCGGCAGGGTCAGCATCCAAAGGGCAAGGATCGCCACCGGCCAGGCGATTCCGGCGAAGCTGTAGGAGAAGAAGATTCCACCGGCGATTGCCAGTGGAGGGAGCCAGGCGAAGGGGGTCCCCACCCCAGACACTTCTCGCCGCGCTCGAAG
>DATDLJ010000060.1:0-30013 GCA_036519395.1 Solirubrobacterales bacterium
ACCTTCTTCTTCGGCGCCTACAAGTACCCGCGCGAGCTCAACTGGGTGATCGGCGTGGTGCTGCTGATCCTGACGATGACGATGGCCTTCACCGGCTACCTGCTGCCCTTCGACCAGCGCTCCTTCTGGGCCTCGATCGTCGGCATCAACATCAACGGCACCGGCCCAGTGGTGGGTCCGTACCTGAGCGACTTCCTCCGCGCTGGCCCGGAGCTCGGCGCGACCACGCTCGCCCGCTTCTACGCGATCCACATGCTGCTGGTACCGGGGGCGATCATCGCCCTGATCGGCGCCCACATGTACCTGGTGGTCAAGCTCGGCACCACCGCCCCGCCCTGGGTCAAAGCGGAACGGCCGAAGGTCGCCGCCCCGATCTCTCAGCTTGACGCCGGTGCCAACGGCAACGGCCGCGTCAACGGTGCCCGCAGTAACGGCGCCCCCGTCGACGGTGAGGGGGACGGAACGGCATGAAGCCCCAGGACAAGCAGGCATACCTTGAGGAGTACGAGCTCCTAAAGAAGAAGGGGAAGCCGTTCTTCCCCTACGCGGTGATGAAGGACTCGGTGATGGCCTGCATCGTCGTCGCCGTGATCATCGCGATGTCGCTCATCCTCGGCGCCGAGCAGGGCCCGAAGGCGGACCCGACCTCGACCACCTACGTGCCGCGTCCCGAGTGGTACTTCTTCTTCCTCTTCGAGGTCCTGCGCGTGATCAAGCCGCCGGAGCTGGTCCCGATCGCGACGATCGGCATCCCGACTATCTGCATGGTCCTGCTCTTGCTGCTGCCGTTCTACGACCGTGGCCCGGAGCGCCGCCCGGAGCGCCGCCCGATCGCCACCACGGCTGGCATCCTGACGATCATCGCGATGGGCTACCTCACTTACCTCGGCGCGATCGGCGGCTCGCCGACCGAGGTCGAGATGCAGGTCTCGAAGAAATACGAGGCCGGCAAAGAGGTCGTCGCTGGCGCCGGCTGCCTCGCCTGCCACAAGCTTGGCGAGAACGGCAACCACGGTCCGGGACCGGATCTGACCCACATCGCCGCGCGAATTCCCCGGGCCGCTATCGTCCGCTCGGTCGAAATCGGGCCGGGCATCATGCCTTCCTTCCGCGACCTGCCGCCGCAGAAAATCGAACAGCTCGCCGATTTCCTCTCGTCCCTCGATTAGGCAGGCGGTCGGGACGGGGCAGCGGCCCTGAATCCCATGGACACGATCAACGACAACCGCCAATCGCCGGACTTCGCCGGCCAGGTCAACCGCATGTTCGACCGCGTCGCGGGCCGCTACGACGCGCTCAACTCGGTGATGACCGCCGGGCTCCACCACCGCTGGCGCGAGCGGGCGGCGGCGCAGACCGAACTGGGTCCCGGCGACGCGGCGCTCGACATTTGCTGCGGCACCGGCGACCTCGCCCTCGAGCTCTCCCGGCTGGCTACCCCTGGCGGCCACGTCGTCGGCTGCGACTTCTCCGAGCCGATGCTCGACCTGGCGCGGGAGAAGGCCGCCGCGCGGAGCGCCAGCGGCGTCCGCTTCGAGTGGGCCGATGCGCTCGAGCTTCCCTACGACGGCGAGCGCTTTGACGCCGTCACCGTTGGCTTCGGCGTCCGCAACCTCGCCGACCTCGACCGCGGCCTGCGGGAGATGGCCCGGGTGCTAAAGCCCGGCGGCCGCGCCGTCATCCTCGAGATCACCCAGCCGACTCGCCCGCCCCTCTCACTCTTCTACTCGCTCTGGTTCGATCGCATCGTGCCGCTGCTCGGCGCTCTCTCCAGCAACCCGGAGGCCTACTCGTACCTGCCGGAATCGGTGCGCAGCTTCCCCAGCCCGCATGGACTGGCCGAGCGAATGGACAGCGCCGGCTTCAAGGCGATCCGCTACACGGTGCTCGCCGGCGGCATCATCGCGATCCACCGCGGCGTCCGCGGGTGAGTTCCACGCTCGGCTCGTGACCCGCCCGTCTTCGGTGCCGCCGCCGGTGACGGCGGTCCTGGATGCCTCCAGCCGCTGGCTGCCGACCCGGTTGGGTGAGGTAGAGGAGCTGCTGCGGGAAGCGATCGCCGACCACGGCGAGACCCTCGCCGCTGACGCCGGCGCCACCCTCGACGCCGGCGGTAAGCGACTGCGGCCGATGCTCGTCCTCCTCTGCGCCGGACCCGAGCGCAGCGCCGCCGCCGTCCGCGCCGCCGCCGCGATCGAGCTCGTCCACATGGCGACCCTGGTCCACGACGATGTCCTCGACGAGGCCCCGTTGCGCCGTGGCCTCCCCACCGTCGCCGCCACCTCCGGCCGCGACCGCGCCGTCGCCACCGGCGACCTCCTCTTCTCGCGCGCCTTCGCCCTCCTCGCCGGCGCTGGTGATCAGCGCTCGCTGGCTCTCCTCGCCGACGCCTCGGTCGCCCTCGCCCGCGGCGAGCTGGCCCAGCGCCAGGACGCCTTCAACCTCGGCATCGACGAGGAGCGCTACCTCTGGCGCTGCCGCTTGAAGACGGCGCGACTGTTCGAGTGCGCCTGTCTGCTCGGTTGCGATGACGAGGCGCTGCGCGAGTTCGGCACCGAGATCGGGCTCGCCTTTCAGCTGCTCGACGATGTCCTCGACGTCAGCGGGCCCCCGGAGCGAACCGGGAAGGCGCGCGGCACGGACCTCCTTGACGGCACCGTCACCCTGCCGCTGATCGAGGCCGCCGCCAGTGACCCGAGCATCCGCGAAGCCGATCTGCACGCGCTTGACGCGACCGCGGCGGAGGCACTCTGCGATCGCATCGCCGCGACCGGGGCGCTCGACCGCGTCCGGGCTCGGGCCCTGGAGATGGTCGCGGTCGCCAAGCGCGCCCTGGAGAAGGCCGAGTTCGAGGCCGAACAGCGGCAACTCCTCGCCCTCGTCGCCGACGGCGTAGTCCAGCGCTACAGCTAGGGAACCCCGCCGATCACTGCTCCTGCTCGGTCGGCCGCACCAGGATCTCGTTGACCGCGACGTGCCGCGGTCGGGTCACGACGTAAGCGATCGCGTCGGCGATGTCCTCCGCCTGGAGGACGTCCATGTCCACAAACCGCCGCTCGATCTGCTCGCGAACCTCGGGACGGTTGTGGCTCTGCAGCTCGGTCGCCACCGCCCCCGGCTCGATCAGGGAGACGCGGACGTGACGACCGGTCACCTCCTGTCGCAGCGACTCGCTGAAAGCGCCGACCCCGTGCTTGGTCGCGTTGTAGACCCCGCTGCCTTTACGCGCCTGGCGGCCGGCGACCGAAGAGATGTTGATCAGGTCGGCCACCTGCCGCGGACCCTCCGCCGCTGCCTGCAGCAGGTGCGGCATCGCGGCGTGGGCGGTATAGAGCAGGCCGAGCAGGTTGACCTCGATCATCTGCTCCCATTCCCTGACCGGCGCGTCGACGATCGGTCCCAGCAGCATCACCCCGGCGTTGTTGACGAGGACGTCGAGCCGGCCCAGCTCGGCGACGGCGTTTCTCACCGCTGTCTCCGCGTCTTCCTGCAAAGTGATGTCGGCCTCGATCGGCAGCGCCGTGCCGCCGGCATCGGCGATCTCCGCTGCCAGATCCGCGAGCCGTTCTCCGCGCCGGGCGACCAGGGCCACCGCTGCGCCCTGCGCCGCCAGGTTCCTCGCGGTCGCCTGCCCGATCCCGCTGGAGGCGCCGGTCACCAGCGCGACGCTGTTCTCGAGTCCCTGGCCCGCGGCAATCACCACAGCCCTATACCCAGTTGGGCTTAGGCGAAGTCGTCGGCGCCGATCAAGTCGTTGGCGAGGGCGGCGGCGAAGGTGCTCGCCATCTCGCTCATGTTCGCGTGTTCGAGCGAGCGCAGCTCGGTCGCGAGTTCGTGGGCACCGAGGTCGAGCTGCTCGTCGTAAGCGTCGATCTCGACCGCGGTGTGGACGCTTTTGCAGAACCACTCGCACTCCGGGCACCGCCGCCAGACGCACCAACTGGAGCGGTCGGACCCTTGCTCCCAGCCGGTCGGCTGGACCAACGAGGACTGGCAGCTGGGGCAGATGTGCAGCGGCGGCGCGGCGGTCTTGTTAGAGGCGGGTTCTGCCATGTCGGGACTATCGAGGTTGAGTGGTTGTCGGTGATCCGTACTTCGCCTCATCTGTAACCCAGAAATCCCACAGGAGATGCGGAATCACGTCCGAGACTGATCCGGGCGCGGGCCCACCCCGTTACCATTGCCAAGATGCCAGGAAACATCGGACTTCCCGAGATCGCAATCGTCCTCATCATCGCCCTCTTGGTCTTCGGCCCGAAACGGCTCCCGGAGCTCGGCCGCAGTCTCGGCCGGGGGATCCGCGAGTTCAAAGGCTCGATCGGCGGCGACAATGACCACGACGAGGACGAGAAGCCGCGGCTTGAGTCCGAGTCGGCGAAGGTCCACGGCGATCCCGCCGACGCGGAGATCGTCCGCAACAAATCCAGCTGAGGGCGAAGGGTGCCCCGCCGCGTCAAGGCGGTCTCCCACGAGGATCGCCTCACTCTGGTCGAGCACCTCGATGAGCTGCGCGCCCGGCTGATCGTTTGCATCGTCGTCTTCGGCGTTGCCCTCGCCCTCTGCTTCTGGCAGAACCACCTGCTGCTGGAGATCGCCCAGGGACCGCTGCCCGAGGGCCGCGATCAGCTGATCACCTTCGGCGTCACCGAGCCCTTCACCACCACCCTCACGGTCTCCGCCTACGGCGCCATCGTCCTCTCCCTGCCGATCGTTCTCTGGCAGCTCTACGCCTACATCCTGCCCGCCTTCAGCCAGACCGAGCGGCGGGTCATCCTGCCGATCCTCCTGCTCTTCCCGCTGCTCTTCATCGCCGGGCTCGCCTTCGCCTACTTCGTCGTCATCCCGGCGGCCCTGAACTTCCTCCTCGACTTCAACGACAACCAGTTCAACATCCAGCTCCGCGCCCGCGAGTACTACGGCTTCTTCTCGATGACGGAGATCGCCTGTGGCCTGATCTTCCAGCTGCCGCTGGCGATCATCGCCGTCACCCGGCTCGGAATCGTGCGGGTCGAGCAGCTCAGCGAAAACCGCCGTTATGCCTATCTGGCGATCGCGGTTCTAGCCGCGGCGCTGCCCGGAGTCGACCCGGTGACGATGCTCATTGAGATGGTTCCACTGCTTGTTCTGTATGAGCTGAGTATCCTGCTCGCTCGGGTCCTAGGGCGGCCGCAAGAGGGTGCGAGACTGGCGCACCCGTCCCCCCAGGAGTAGGGAGAGACCAAGAGTGGCTTCAGGCGATAAAGAGCACAACATGCTGTTTGACCTCCGCAGCGGGCGGCGGAGGAACCTGGTCAAAGTCGTCTACGCCACCCTCGCGGTGCTGATGGGGCTCAGCCTCTTCCTCGTCATCGGCGGCTTCAACATCGCCGAACTCTTCGAAGACAACGGCACCGGCGATGCCGCCAAGCCCTACGAAGAACAGGCGGAGCGGATCGAAGTCCGGCTCCAAAAAGACCCCGGAAACCCCGATCTGCTGCTCTCCTTGACCCGGGCCCAGGTCAACGCCGGCAACGCCCAGGTCACGGCCGGACCGAACGGCGAACCCCAGGTCACGACCGATGCGGCTCAGGAATTCCAAAAGGCCTACCAGTCCTGGTCCGAATACCTAAAAGCGACCGACGAACCAAACCCCAGCTTGGCCCTGGTGGTGGCGCCAATGCTCTCGCAGCTGGCGGAACTCTCGACTACCTACGCGCAGGCGGACACGCGGATCGCATCCTCGGTTGAAGCGCAGAAAATCGTCGCCGAACAGCGACCCTCGGTCAACTCCTGGACCACCCTCGCCTTCTACGTCGCCTTCACCGACGACAAAGCCGCCAGTGAAGAAGCGCGCGCGGAAGCGCTGAAACTTGCCGGCAGCAAAGCCGAAAAAGAACAGATCGAAAAACTGCTCGACGAATACGAAAAAAACGCCCAGACCTACCTCAACAACAAAGCGAAAGCCGAAAAAGAAGAACAAGCGGCTAACGCTGGCGGCGGCGGCAGCGCTGGCGCACCGCCGAGCGTAGAAAACCCGCTGGGCGGCTTGGGCGGCAGCGGATTCGGGGAATAGCCGGGGCGAATTCGCCCGGACTAGATGGGCCGTGTTGGGCTCGAACCAACGACCTTGAGATTAAGAGTCTCCTGCTCTACCAACTGAGCTAACGGCCCGGGGACGGGCAAGTATAGGAAGCTCGGCAGTTCGGGAGCAGAGTGCGCCCGCGCCTACTTGGCGTGGCAGTATTTTTCGACCTGGCCGTCGACGATCGTGCCGTCTTCGAAACTGAAACGGCCGTGCGTCTCGAGGATGTTGTCGCTGCAGCGGGCGGAGACGTAGCTGCGCGATTGGCCCCCCGCTTTGTAGCGCCGACCGATCTTGACGTCGACGTGCGAGATCGATGCGTTGCCGATCAGCTCGGGGACGTCCAGCCGGGCCCGGTAGCGGAACTCGCCGCGCCGCTTTTCGATCGGCACCGTGATCACGTAGGTCACGGTCGAGAGCCGGGCGTGGAGTACCGCCGTCGGCAGCCCCCCGGCCCTCGGCCCGTTGAAGATCGTCAGCGGCGCCCGCGCTTCGACAGCTCCGGTCCCCTGATCCAGGGTTGGGATGAGCACCTCGATGTGGCCGCTGCCGACCATCGCCCTACGGCAGATCCGCCGCGCCGCTTGCGCGCCCGTTTCCGTAAGCGACCCCGGCGCGCAGCTGGGCAACCCGCCGACGCTGAGGCGCCCGTCGCGGTCGAAGTCTATCAGCGCCTGCCGCAGCGGCGACGGCAGCGGACCTTCTTTGGCTTCGATGTCGAGGTATCCCTGGAAATCGATTGGGGCGAACTGCCGGGCCGGCAGGGACTGAGGCTGAAAGCCGCCGTCGGCCCGCAGGACCACGTTGTCGACTTCGACCAGGGCGCCGCTGGCGGTGCCGGCAAGGGCAGTCGCAACCGCCAGGCTAAGAAGCAGAGCCGCCCGTCTCAGCCGGGGGTGTGGCATGGCGAGGTGAGGGTGGTCGGGAAGCGATCCCCGTTGGTGAAGGACAGCGTTCCCTCAACCTGCAGCCGCCCGCCGGAGCAGTGGGCGTTGATGAAGCCGGTTTTCTTGCCTTTGCTGGTACGCGTCGCCCCGACGGTCGCTTCGGCCAGGGTCGGCGCTCCGTAGCCGCCCGCGACTTCGGGCATCTCGACCTGCACCTGGAATCCGTAGCGGCCCCGGCTGACCTTTTCGATCACGATCGGGACCAGCAGCGCCTGCGCGACCGGCACCGTCTCGTAAGCGTGGGCGATCAGCGTCGGCTTGCCCCCCGTCGGCGGCGCGTTGAAGAACGAGAGGGGCGATTTGATCGTGAATGGGTCTTTGCCCGGCATCGTCACCAGGGCGCTGCCGTTGCCTTTTCCGACCAGGGCGCTGGCGCACCGTTTGCGCGCCTGCTGCGGGGTCGTCCCTTCCAGTTGCGCCGGTTTGCAGACCGGGAACACTTTGCTGTTGATCGTCCCGTGTTTGTCGATCAGGAATTTGATCGATTCAAGCGTGGGTGGCGTGACCCCGCCCTTGGTCCTGATCCGGGTGATGCTCTCGAGGGTGATCGGGGCGTTGCCTTTCGCCGGCAGCTCGCGCGGCTGCATGTTCACCGTCGAGCTAACGCAGAGCGGACCGATGCAGGCCTCGATCCCAGACGCGGTCGTCGCGCCGACACCAATTGCCAGCGCGACGGTCAGTCCAGCGAGTTTGGCGAATCGTCGTCTCAATCAACGCCCCGTACAGCGTTTAAACAACGAACCCTGGAGAAAGGTGCCGTCTTTGAAGTGGGTCTGGACTTTGGCCTGCAGGCGCCCGTCCGGGCAGCCGGCGTTGGCGAAGCTCAGCGTCTTCCCCTTGAACTCCCATTCGCGGCCGACCGAGAGCCGGCCGTAGAGCGGAATCCCGGAGCCGCCGGCGATTTTCGGGATTTTCGCCACGGTCTTGAAGCCGTAGCGCCCGTCGTTCACCCTCTGGATCTCGACCGGGACGACGAAGGTCGTCGGTCCCGGCACCGTCAGGTGGGCGTGCGCCAGCACCACCGGGTTGCCGTGTTTCGGCTTGGCGTTAAACAGGGTGATCGGCGACCCGGCCGGGATCGGCGCCTGTTCGGGGAAAATGACGACGGCCTTGCCGTAGCCCTTGCCCACGATCGCGCCCGGGCAGAGCTTGCGCGCTTGCGAGGTCGTGGTCGCGGCCAGTTTCGCCGGGGTGCAGGTCGGGAGGCCGCGGGTCTCGACTTCGCCGTTCTTGTCGAACCAGAGCGTCAGCGTGTCCAGCACCGGCGGGGGCGACCCATCTTCGGTCGAGATCTTCCCGTAGCCGTGCAGCTTGATCGGCGCGTAGCCTTTTTTCGGCAGCGTCGTCGGCGTGAACCCACCGTCGGTGGTGATCACCAGGTTCGCGGCCCGCAGCGTTATCGCCGCCGCGGTTCCGACCACGAAGACCAGCAGGACCATTGCCCCCAGCACATGCGCTCTTAACAGAGTCTTCCGCACGAAATACTCCCTCCCATTCGCCTCTACCGCCAAACTACCAGGCGTGGGAAGGCGGATAGGCAGGGGAGCCAAAGGATCCCCCCAGCGGGGCTCAGGAAAAACGCAGCCTTGGTTGCTGCGATATCCGCGTGCCGTGCTCGTGGTGGCGGGCTTGTTGCTGGTCGTCCTGGCGGTGATCGGCACCGGCACCGACAAGCGCCTCGACCCGACCACGCTCGACGTCCCCGGCACCGAATCCTCGCGCGCTAACCAGATCCTCCGCGAACACTTCGGCGACTCGGCCCCGTTCGTGATCCTCCTCCAGGGCCCCGCCCAAGCGGTCGACCGCCAAGGTCCGGACGTGGTTGCCGCGCTGCGCCGCGACCCGCGGGTGACGACCCTCTCGCCCTGGGACACCGGCTCCGTCGACCGCCTGCGCCCGACCCCGAACAAGGCGCTGATCATCGCCGACTTCCACGTCGATACCCGCACCGCGGTCAACGACACGGTGCCGCACCTCAACAACGTCCTCGAGGAGGAAGTCCACCCTCCCGTTCGCGCTACCCAAACCGGCTACGCCAGCCTCTCGCGGGCGATCCAGGACGACAACCTCGAGGCCAGCAAACGCGGTGAGCTCCTCGCCCTGCCGTTCCTCCTGGTCATTCTCCTGCTCGTCTTCCGCTCGCCGATCGCCGCCGCGATCCCGCTTGCCTTCGGCGCCGTCACCGTCGTCGCCTCGCGCGGCATCCTCTACTTCTTCACCGGCTGGTTCGAGATCGATGCCTTCGCCGTGACCGTCTGCTCGATGATGGGCTTAGCGCTCGGGGTCGACTACGCGCTGTTGATGGTCTCCCGCTTCCGCGAGGAGCTCGCCGAGGGGGTGGAGCCGGTCGAGGCGGCACGGCTGACCCGCCGCCATGCCGGCCGAACGGTGGTCTTCGCCGGTAGCACCCTGCTGCTATCGATGATCGTCTCCCTCTTCATCCTGCCCGGTTCCCTGCTGGCGTCCCTCGCCGGGACCGTCTGCATGGTGGTCATTCTCAGCGTCACGGTCGCGATTGTCGTCGGGCCGGCAATCCTCACCCTGCTCGGCCCCAACGTCGACCGCTGGCGCTTCGGTGCCACCACCCCGCCTGGCGGCCGCACGCGCCTGATGACGATGGTCGGCGCGGCTCTGCGCAAGCCGGCGATGGCGGCGCTGTTGATCGGGGGCCTGCTGCTGGTCCTCGCCGCCCCGGCAATCGGCTTGAAGACGGGCCCCCCGAGCCCCGAGCAGCTCGCCAAGGACTCACCCGCGCGCCAAGACGCGGAACGGATCGACGACGCCTTCGGCCAGGGCTTCGACGCCCCCTTCCAGGTGGTCGCCGTCTCCGATGACGGCCCGATCACCGACAGCACCAACTTCGACGCGATCGAGCGCTTCCAGCGCAAGCTCGCGAAGTCCCCCGGCGTGCAGGCGGTAATTGGCCCCGGGGAAGCCGTCAAACGGATCGAACCGCTGCGCGATCTCGGCAACGCCGTGCTCTCTTCCGAAGGCAACATCGGTCCGGTCAAACAGCTCGGCCGCCTCGGCCGCAGCCTTAACGTCGCCGCCGGTGGCGTTGGCCAACTGCGCGACGGGATCTCGGAAGCAAGCGACGGCGCCGGGTTGCTGGCGCTGGGTTCGGGACGGGCCGGCGAGGGAGCGCAGCTGATCGCCAACGGGCTGGCGCGCGCCAGCGACGGCAGCGAGGAAGCGGTCAACGCCCTCGACCGCTTCGCCAAGGGGACGAAACGCTTGGCGGAAGCGCAGGAAACGGCGGCGCTGGGAGCGCTGCAGATCAAGCTTGGGTTGCGGGACTCGATCCTCCCCAACCTCCGCCTCAACCCGCTGCGCCGCTCGCGGATCCTCGAAAGGTCCCTCAATGAATCGGCCAACGACAAGCTGCCGGAGTTGATCGCCCCGGCCAAGGTCGCCGAAGAACAGCTGAAAGAGGCGCTGGCGCAGCTGCAGTCGATGACCGTCGGCAAAACCGACCCCAACTACGCGGCGGCCTTGGAGGCGGTGCGGAAAGCGACCGCGGCCGCGAGCGGCACCGATCCCGTCTCGGGCACCCCCTACGACCCGCTCCCGGAGACCCCCGAGACCGAGCCCTACGCGGGCCTGCCAACCGAACTGACCGCTCTCAACACCCGCCTGCTCGAAGACTACGAGCAGGCCAAGCAGATCACCTTCTGGCTCGAGTCGATCGAAAACAATCTCGAGGCGCTCCTCGGCGGCGCCGAAAAACTGACCACGGGCCTGGAAAAACTGCAGCGCGCCGGCACCCGCCTCGCCGACGGCGCCGAGCTGCTCGCCACCGAAGCGGAAAGGCTCGGCGGCGGTCTCTCGCAGCTCAGCGGCGGCGCCCTTGCGCTGGTCGGCGGTCTCGATCGCCTCACCGATGGGGCCGAGGCATTGCAGAACGGGCTCCTCACCGGCGTCACCGAAAGCGAGCCGCTGGAAAGCGGTCTCGAAGAAGCGAGCGTGCAGGTGCTGGACGGGCGCAAACGGATCCGCCGCCAGGCCGGGCGGGTGGCCGAGGCGACCCCGGGCCTGTTCAACTCCGGCTACTTCGTCCTCTCCGCACTCGACGGCACGCCGCCGAAAACGCGCCAGCAAGTCAGCGAATCGATCGACCTCCGCCGCGGCGGCCAGGCGGCGACGATGCTGGTCATCTCCGACTACAGCTTCAACACCCCGGGTTCGATCCGCCTCAACAAGGAGCTCAACCAGAAAGCCGCCGAACTCGCCGAGGAAACCGACCTCACCACCGGCGTCGCCGGCGGCGCCGCCCAGCTCAACGACTACAGCAGCGTCACCCGTGAACGCATTCCCTGGGTGGTCGCGGCGATCACCTTCGCCACCTTCCTGGTCCTGATGGTCGTCCTCCGCGCGGTGCTGTTGGCGGGGATCGCGGTCCTCCTCAACCTGCTCACGGTTGCCGTTGCTTTCGGTGTGCTCACCGTCCTCTTCCACATTCCCGACAGCTGGCCGCTGGGCGGCCACAACTACGTCGACGCGGTCGGGGCAACGATGATTTTCGGCCTCGTCTTCGGCCTCTCGATCGACTATGCGGTCTTCCTCCTCAGCCGCATGCGCGAGCACTACGACACCCACGGCGATAACGCCGCCGCGGTCGAGTTCGGCCTCACCAAAACCGCGGGTGTCATCACCGGCGCTGCCGCGATCATGATGGCCGTCTTCATCGTCTTCGCCGGCGCCTCGATCGCCACCGTCAGCCAGCTCGGCATCGGCCTCACCGTCGCCGTCATCCTCGACGCCACCGTCGTCCGCATCGTCCTCCTCCCCGCCCTAATGCTCCTCCTCGGCGACCGCGTCTGGTGGCTCCCCAAGCCCCTGGCCCGAGTTATCCCCAAACTGAGCGTTTAGCCCAGCCCGCCGGGGGAGAAACGGGACGGCCTCATCCCTTATGCTCTAGCGATGGCGAAACGTTTTAGCTACAGCCCGGCAAGCGATCGTCGGCGGCTGATTGCGGCGCAGTTGCAATTGCCGGGCGCCGGATTCGGTTTCCTTGCTGGGGCCGCCGACCTCCTCAACCCGTTTGCACCGTTCACGCATCCGAAATCATCGGCACTGCTCCTGCGGCAGTCAAACGAACAACGGCGCCTCGAAACGCTTCGACAGCTTCGGGCCTCGGCCCTGAAGGCGAACTCCAGATAGGGAGCAGCAAGCCCCTGACTCCCCGCAGCGCAAAAGAGCTGGAGAGGCAGGAGGCAGCGGGAAATGCTGATTCTCAGGGAGCGGATCTCGACACCCTAGAAACGGTGGTCGCCGGTCACTATCGGAGCCACAGCGGGCCATTGCCCAGTGTGGAGTGGTTCACGGCGGTCGAGCGGCTGCATCCAGGCGCCACCGAGTTGATCCTGCACGACTTCGTTGAGGAGCGACACCATCAGCGGGCAATGCAGAAAGAGGTGCTGACGTTGGATGCAAGCCTTTCCCGGGAAGTCGTCAACTTTCAGAACCGGCGTATAGGGGTAGCTGGCGCACTTGCATTGTTTCTGGCCCTCTGTGGCTTGGCACTGATCCTCCTGGACAGGGCCCTGTACGGCTTCGTCCTTCTCGTTGCTGAGATCGCGACCTTGGTCGGAGTTTTCACGGCTCAAAGGGTTCGCGCGATCGAGGCAGTTGAGGCAGAGTCCAAGTCGCTTTCGCAAGTCAGGTCAGGATCAGACGAGTATCTGGGTACCTAGCATGGAGATCGTTCGCGTCATCTATCACCACGAAAGCGACGGCTGGTGGGCCGAGTCGCCTGATGTCGAGGGCTGGTCCGCTGCTGGCGAGAGCTACGCGGAGGTCGTCCAGCTGGCCGAGGAGGGCATTCCGTTTGCCCTTGAGCACGAGGCAGAACTGAAGCACTTCGCGCCTGCCGGCGCTTAGTCAGCTAGCTCCCCCAGTATCCGCCCACAAGCCTCTAACAAGCGTTGGCGTTCTTCCTCCCGCGCCAGCCACCCAGCCCGCTCCTCCTCTTCCATGGCGTCCAGGGTCTCCACCTGCCTCTGCACCCGGGTCAGCACGCGGCGAAGGACGTCGGGTGGAGTTGTCAACTCGACCAGTTCGCTTTCGGCCTCGCCCCAACCGAGGTCATCGCTGATTAGCCGCAGGTCGTCGCCGAACTCGCGGGCGAGGCGGTCGGCCTCCTCGAAGTTCCTGGCCTGCGCGGCCAGCCAGATGCCATCGATCCGCTCAGCCGGTCATAGATCTGTTCGTAGAGCGCGTCGCGCTCAACTGCCGAGATCGTGATGCTCACTGGCAGCGGAGCGCAGTGTCGGCCGGTTCCTTCGCCGACAGGACATAGAAGTTCTGGATCGCACCCCTCACGGCCTGCTGCCCAACCTTTTCCAGCGCCCCCACATCCACCAACGTACGCACGTGGTAAGAGACCAGCGACAAACCAAACTCCTCCTCAAAGACCTGATCTAGCTCACTGGGAGAAAGCGGCTCATCAATCCACCCCATCGCTTCGATGATGAAGACCTTTACAGGGCGAATGAGGTGTGGGACTAGGGTGTCCCAATTGAAGGAGTTGCAGTCATCACCGGCGGTCATGGCTCAATCACTCACTCAAATGCGTCCGACCACAGGTGGGATGCGGTCTATTTCAGTGAAGTGGAAAAAGACTGATGCATTACAACAATTCGGTCAATCGCAGACCGAATCTCGACTTTCGTTTCATGAGGAAGGCAGATCGACAACCTTTCGAGCGCGCTCAAACACCGCGAGGTTCAAAAGCATGGAGGTACTCTCCTCGCCTGATTTGGCGCGCCGATTAGTGGACTCGGCCTCAATCTCCCGGATCCGCTCCAAATAGCGAACGTTCTCTGCCTCCATGTCTTCGCGGCCTTGTTGGTCGAGGTTGTACCAATCCCAATAGAGGACCGATCGCGGATCTCGGAGCTTTCCCGCATATAGACCCGCCAACACCTCTGCAGTTCCGGACTGAACGATGGCTCCAACAGTCATCTGCTGCTGGAGAGGGGTCATGGCTTCGGCCGCCTCTTGGTCATAACACGGAATTTCAACCGCCTTGTACCAATAGAGCACTACATTGTGTTTTCGTTCTTCCCTGGCGATTTCGATGGAACCGTCATCCAGCATCTTCCGTAGGTGGTTGGAGACATTGTTCAGCGGCTCACCAATCATTTGCGCGAGTTGTGCAGCCGTGAAGATGCCTTCATTGAGCACGATGAGGATCTGAACCCTGGTCCTATGACCAAGGGCGTACTGGACGACTTCCTCGATGCCCTTTGGCTGATTCGGCTTCTTCGCCGTCTTGGCTTCCAACTGATCACTCCCCTTCTCTACTCAGTAGACCCCGAGCATAGGGACATCCTTTTTGGACACGAAACGCACGTCGATCATCAAACAGAAGATGCTCTGAAAATTACTTAGCATCGCCACCACCTCCTGGCGGCACCCGCCGGGCTGATTCAGGAGAGGGGGTGAGGCTGATGACGATCGCCAAAGTGGCGCCGATTCAGGCATCGCAGATGATCTGGAAGGGCGCCTAGAGCCCTTCCGTCGGGGGTCGGCCGAGAGTCTCGGCGCGGCCGGCCCCTCTCTAATCGGCTGAGGCGTGTACTGCATATTGTGAAAGTTACTAAGTGCTGGGAACTCCAGTGACTATCCACAGATTGCCGCGGATTGCGCCGCCGAGGGGCACTCTTCTCGCGGACCCGGAGCCTTTTCAAAGTTACTTAAGGCACCTTTAGTATTCGCGTAATGTCCAAGCTAGGTGCTTGCTGATGGCGGAAGGGAAGCAATGACCATCGATGTAGCACGGCGTCTCGCCCCGATGCACATGGTTGTCAAGCCTGCGTAGGGCAATACAAGGAGAGCTGACCAATGACGATCGACAAGTCCGCGCCTGTTATGGCGCATTGCCGCATTTACAAGAACGGATAAGGGGATGAAGATCGATTCGGCTGCCCGGGTTGTTTCCACGCTCTGCGCCGCCGCGATCAAGAAGGGGGCGTAGAGATGACGACTTCCAACGCCAGCCGCGTGCACTCGAGCGTGCTGATCTACAAGCATGCCTAACCTTGTGATCTTCCCTATGGATCTTGCTGATCCGAGGCTTAACGATGCCCTTTGTGGGCAAGCTCGGAGCGAATCTGCGGGATGCCCGCACTAAGTTGGGGATGAGTCAGGAGCAGGTTGCTGAACGCAGCGGGGTGCATGCGACCGAGGTCAGTCGGATCGAGGCTGGCAAACGGGATCCGCGGGTCTCGACGGTTGAGCGGCTTGCTCGCGCCGTCGAGGTCAGGCCCGGTCAGTTGCTCGAATAGGGACCGCGGAGCGCCGCGGTAGACAGAGGATTGCCCTCATCGGCCGGGAAGAGGCCTGCAAAGAGAGCGTTGATTTCCAGTTAAGTCCCTGCTTGCTGGAGCCTTAGCGAGGACCCCCTCGGATACGATCTTGCGGTCGTTCTACCGGGTTCGGAGGGGCCGGAGAACATTGAAAGCAAGCGACGATCCGTGGCTGCCAAACCAGTAGGCGAGGAGAGTGGTCCGGCGGCAAGCCGGGGGACCACCCCAGCGCGAATTGCGACGATCGCTGCCCTTGCGGTGGCGGTGGTCGTGCTGGCCGTCATTTTCTTTGGCGGCAACGGCGGCCACAAGTACACGCTGATCTTCCAGAACGCCGGCCAGCTGGTGCCCGACAACCAGGTCCTGATCGGCGGCTCGCCCGCGGGCACGGTCGAAAGCCTCGGCCTCACCGACGACAACCTCGCCGAGGTCCACATCGAAGTCGAGCAAGAGCTCCACGAGGGAACGACCGCAGTAATCCGCGCCACCTCGCTCTCCGGTGTCGCCAACCACTACGTCTCGATCAGCCCCGGCCCGAACAGCAACCCACCGCTTGACGACGGCGCCGAGCTCGGGCTTTCCTCGACCACGACCCCGATCGACATCGATCAGTTCTTCAACACCTTCCCGCCCAAGACCCGCAAGGGGCTCAGCGATTTCATCCGCGGCAACGCGGCGATCTACTCCGGCCAGGGCAAAAACGCCAACGACTCCTACAAGTACTTCGGCACCGCCCTCAACCGCACCGATGCCTTCGTCAGCGAACTGAACAGGGACCAGCGGCTGCTCTCCAAGTTCATCGTCAGCACGGCGCAGCTGACTACCGCCGTCGCTGGCCGCGGCGAGCAGCTCTCGAGCGCGATCGGCAATGCCAACACCGCCTTCGACGCGATCGCCGATGAGACCGCCGCCTTCGACGCGACCCTGCGCCGCCTGCCGCCGGTGATGCGGCAGTCGAACACGACCTTCGTCAACCTCCGCGCGGCGCTGGACGACATCGAACCGCTGATCAACACGGCGAAGCCGGCGACCAAGGACCTGGCCCCCTTCCTGCAAGAACTGCGGCCGATCTTCCAGAAACTGGTCCCGTTCACGCGCAACCTGAAACTGGTCGTTCACCGACCCGGCAAGGGCAACGACACTGCCGACCTGCTGGCGACGATGCCGAAGGTCGAGGAACTCGCCTCCAACGCCTTCCCGCACGCCGAACAGGCGTCCTCCGACTTCCAGCCGAACCTCAACTTCATCCGCGCCTACACGCCGGACCTCTTCAACGGCCTCTCCAAGCTGGGCGCGGTCGCCGGTTACTACGACGGCAACGGCCACTACGTGCGCGCCGCCACCGCTGGCCAAAACCTCTTCCAATACAACGGCTCCAACGGCGAACTGGAACCGATCAGCAAAAGCCAGCAGTACGAGCCCTTCGGCTCGACCGAAGTGAACCGGCGTTGCCCGGGTGGCGCGACCCAGCCCGCGGCCGACGGCTCCAACCCGTGGGTCGGCGGCGGCAGCGGCGTTGACTCCTCCCAATGTGACCCCAGCGACGTGCCCCCCGGACCATGAGCAAACGACTGATACTCGCGGTAGGTGTGGTGGTGGCGATCGTCGTGGTCGTCCTGCTGGCCTCCGGCGGCGACGATTCCGCCGACGGTTACAAGGTGCGGGCGGTCTTCGACAACGGCGGCTTCATGGTCACCGGCGAGGAAGTTCGCGTCGCCGGCGCCACCGTCGGTGAGATCGAGTCGGTTGACGTCTCGATGCCCGACGAGGTCGTCGCCTACGAAAACGGCAAAGGTGTCCCCAAGCCCGGCAAGGCGATCATCGTCCTGGACATCACCGACGCCGGCTTCCAGGACTTCCGCGAAGACGCGACCTGCCAGATCCGCCCGCAGTCACTGATCGGCGAGAAGTTCATCGACTGCCGCACGACCCTGCCGCGAGCGCCGGGGACCGAGCCGGCGCCGGCGCTGAAACAGATTCCCGATGGCGAGCCGGGCGCGGGCCAGTACCTGCTGCCCCTCGGCAGCAACGGGACCAGCGTCGACCCCGACCTCATCAACGACATCCAGTCGCTGCCCTACGCGCAACGCTTCCGCCTCATCTTCAACGAACTCGGCGCCGGTCTGGCCGGGCGCGGGGAAGACATCGAGGAGCTGGTCAAGCGCGCCAACCCGGTCCTGCGCGACGTCGATCGGCTGTTCGGGATCCTCTCCGCCCAGCGCAAGCAGTTGGCCCAGCTGACGGCCGACTCGGACGCGATCCTCGGCCCACTCGCGCGTGAGCGCCGCGCCCTCGCCGGCTTCTTCTCCAACTCTGGCGCAGCCGCCGAAGCGAGCGCCGAAAAGGGTCCCGAACTGGAAGAGTCGCTGCGCAAATTCCCCGTCTTCCTGGCCGAGTTCCGGGAAACGATGCGGGACCTGAAGACCTTCTCCGACGCCGGCACGCCGCTGTTCGAAGACTTCGGCACCGCCGCCCCGTCGCTGACCGACGCGACCGAAACCCTGACCCCGTTCTCGGAGGCGCTGACCGTCGCCCTCAAGAGCCTCGGCAACGCCGGCGAAGCCTCCGGCCCGATCTTCGCCGAAGCCGAGCCGGTCGTGCGCAAGGCGGGTCAACTCGCCAAGACCGGCGTCAGCCCAACCGAAAACCTGGCGAAGTTGTTCGTTCATCTGAAGCAGGCTGGTGGCTGGGATGGGCTGACCGAACTGATTTACGGCTCGGCTGCCTCACTCAACGGCTTCGACAAATACGGCCACTTCGGCCGCACCCGCGTGACCTTGTCGACCTGCTTCGAATACGTCCCTCTCCCGGCTGGCGAATCAGGATGCGTCGCACGATTCAATGGACCGAACGCGACCGAAGCGGGCGGCAGCACCGCCAATGCCAGTGCCGCGGCGATTTACCAATTGATCCAGGAACGCAGCGCCGAGCTAAATGGCGGCACCCTCTTTGAGTCCGGCCCGACGATTGGCGTGGGCCAGGGCGACAGCACCGGACAGGCTTCTAGCTCTGGCGGTAAAGCCGGCGTCGCCCAGTCCTCGAAAACGGAAGGGACTGAACCCCTCCTCGACTACCTCCTGGGCCCATGAGGAATCGCAGCGGAATTAGCGGCGTCGCCAGCAGCCCGGTCCTCGTCGGGGCGGTCACCGTGCTCGTCGTCATCGTCGCCGTCTTCCTCGCCTACAACGCCAACAACGGCCTCCCCTTCGTCTCCACCTACAACCTCAAGGCGCAGGTTCCCAACGCCGACGCCCTGGTCAAAGGCAACGAGGTCCGGATCGGCGGCGTCCGCGTCGGCACCGTCCGCTCGGTGGTCCCGGTTCAGCTCGGCGATGGCGAGGTCGCCGCCGAACTGTTGCTGAAGCTCGACAAGAACGTCGAACCGCTGCCGGTCGACTCGACGATCACGATCCGCCCGAAATCGGCCCTCGGCCTCAAGTTCCTCCAGGTCACCCCTGGCGACTCGGCCAAGGGCTTCAAGGCCGGCGAAACGATCCCGGTCAGCCAGGCCAAGCCGGAACCGGTCGACATCGACGAGTTCTTCAACATGTTCGATGAGCCGACCCGCGACGCGATCCGCCAAACCCAGGCCGGCTTCGGCAACGCCCTCGCCGGCCGCGGCCCGCAGCTGAACGAAGCGATCGGCGCCATCCGCCGCGCGGTCGAAAACGGCCAGCCGATCCTCCGCAAGATCGTCGAACCGAGCACCAACTTCGCCGGCTTTTGGGAAGCGCTCGAGGCCCTCAACGCCACCCTCGCCCCGGTCGCCGAGACGCAGGCGTCGATGTTCGTCGCCCTCGACCGCACCTTCGCCGCCTTCGCCCGCGTCGCCCGCCCCTACATCCAGGAAACGATCGAAAAAAGCCCGCCGACCCTGGATGAGGTCAACGCTGACCTGCCCCAGGTGCGGCCGTTCCTGCGCAGCTCCGCCCGCTTCTTCACCGCCCTCCGACCGGGGGTGAAAGCGCTGGCCGAAACCTCCCCGGTCATCGCCGACTCGCTGCACGCGGGGATCCCCGTCCTCAACGCCTCCCCGGTCCTCAACAACGAGCTGCAACCGACCGCGGAAGCGCTGGTCGACTTCCAGGAAGCACCCGGCGTCTTCAATGGGCTCGACCTTCTAATCGACACCAATGAAGTGCTGAAGCCTTCGCTTGCCTACATCACCCCCAGCGAGACCGTCTGTAGCTATTGGTCGCTCACCTTCAAATATCTCGCCAACGCGAACAGCCAAGGAAACGGCGACGGCAACTGGCTCCAGTTCATCTCCTTCGCCCCACCGGAAGGCCCGAACAGCGAGAGCACTTTCGCCAGCGCCCCGGCAAATGGAGATCCGGCGAACCCGAAACGGCTGAAAAGCTACCTCCACTTCAATCCGAACCCGAAAACCGCGGCACCTGGCCAGGGCAACGTTTGCGAAGCCGGTAACGAGAAGTACGCCAAGGGTCAAACTGTGATTGGAAACGCCGCCGAGCTCTGGGGAACCACCACCCGAGAAGGGTCAGGAGAATGAGCCGGCTACCAGAGCGAGATAGGCGCGCGGCGGAGGCCGGGACCGGCCGCATCAAGTGGCGGCCCAGCAACGTCACGATCGCGATCATCTTCATCCTCATCTTCACCTTGGGTCCCTACCTGGCCTTCACCAAACACGTGCCGTTCACCGGTTACGGCTACGAACTCAACGCCACCTTCTCGAACTCGGCCAACATCGCCCTTAACTCGCCGATCCGGATCGCCGGCGTAGACGTCGGCAAAGTGATCGAGACCAAGCGCGACGGCGACAACACCGAGGTCACCTTCACCGTTGATGACACCGGGCGGCCGATCCACGACGATGCCTTCGCCGCGATCCGGCCGCGGATCTTCCTCGAGGGCAACTTCTTCATCGACCTCGACCCCGGCAGCCCCAGCGCGCCGGAGATGGACAGCGGCACGACGATCCCGGTCAGCCGCACCTCCACCGCGGTCCAGATCGACGAGGTCCTCTCCGCCCTGCAGTCGCCGGTCCGCGCCGACCTCAGCCGCTTGCTCGAGAGCTACGGCCTCGCCCTCACCCACAAGCCGACCGCCGAGGAAGACCTGACCCAGCTGCCCGAGGTCAAAGGCAAAACCGGAGCCGAAGCGCTCAACGGCGTCTTCCAGTACGGCGGCGACGCTGGTCGCTACAGCGCCCAGGTCACCAACGCCTTCCTCGGCACCCAGCAGCGCGACCTCTCGCGCCTGGTCTCCAGCGCCGGCCGCGCCTTCGGCGCCTTTGCCAGCCGCCAGGAGGACCTGCAGGGCCTGATCGTCAACTTCGACGTCTTCACCGGCGCCCTCGCCAACCAGGCGACCAACCTCTCGACCACGATCCGCTTGCTGGCGCCGACCCTGAAGATCACCAAGACCTCGCTGGTCAGCCTCAACCGCTCGCTGCCGCCGCTCCGCACCTACGCGATCGAGCTGCGTCCCGCCGTGGCCAAGCTGCCGGGCTTGATCGCCGCCTCGAAACCGTTCCTTGCCCAGGTGCGGCCGCTGCTCTCCGGCAAAGAGGCCGGCGGCGTCGCCAAGCTCCTGGTTAAGGCGACCCCAGGCCTCGCCGGCGCCGCCCAGGCCGGCAAGCAGGTGACCCTGCCGCAGCTGAACCGGCTCAGCCTCTGCACCTCGAAGGTGATGGTCCCGACCGCCAACCAGGTGATCAACGACCGCTTCAGCACCGGCCAGCCCAACTACCGCGAGTTCCTCTACACCTTCACCAACTTCGCCGGCATGGCGCAGAACTTCGACGGCAACGGTCCATACGCCCGGGCCCAGGCGGGCGGCGGTCCGGTCCTCGTTGGCGAACCGAACCCGTTCGGCAACCCCGCCACCCTCAGCGACCAGCGCAACTACGCGCACACGATCGAAGACCCGCTCGGGACCCAGCCGCAACTGAGCAAACGGCCGCCGCTGAAGCCCGACGTCCGCTGCTACACCAACCCCGTCCCTGACATCAACGGTCCCCAGGGCCAGGTCGGCCCGGCCTCCCCGTCCGTAGCGGGGGTGAACCCATGAGCGGCGGTCGCGAGCCCGGGGTGAGCCGCTGGACGCACTTCAGTGCCTGGCTCTCGAGGCAGGTGCGCGGACGCCGCACGGACACGATCGCGATCGTCGTCCTCGCGATCGCTGGCATCGTGATGACGCTCGGGATCTTCACCCAACAAAAAGCCTCGCTGCCGGCCTGGCTGCCACTGGTCGGCGAAGAATTCGACCACATCACCGCCGAGTTCTCGACCGCCCAAGCAGTCACCGCCGGGCAGGGTCAGTCGGTGGACATCGCCGGCATCCAGGTCGGCAAGGTCGCCTCCGTCGACCTCGAAAACGGCCACGCCGTCGTCGGTATGGACATCGAGCCCAAATACATGGAGCTGATCCACCCCGACGCCAGCTTCCTCCTGCGGCCGAAAACCGGCCTCAACGACATGATCGTCGAGGTCGAACCAGGCGACGAGAAGGGTGAGGTCGAGGACGGCGCCCACTTCACCCTGGCCCAGACCGAACCGAACACCAACCTCGACGCCTTCCTTGCCACCCTCGACGCCGACACCCGGCAGTACATCCAGCTGCTTGTCGCCGGTGGCGCCCAGGGAATCGGCGGCCGCGGCAAACAGGTCTCCAACGCCTTCCGCCGCTTCCAGCCCTTTGTCCACTACGTCGCCAAACTCAACAAAGCGGTGGCGGCCCGCCATGTTGAGCTCGCCCGGGTGATCCACAACTTCGGTCTCGTGACCAACGAACTCGCCCGCCACGACACCGCGGTCAAGCGCTTCGTCACCTCCTCCAAAGACGCCCTCGGCAACTTCGCCAACCAGCAGGAATCAGTCCAGACCGCGTTTGAGGAATTCCCCTCCTCCTTGCAGGCGGCGAAGGCCGGTCTCGCCAGCTCCAACCGCTTCTCCCAGGCCGCGACTCCGGCGCTGATCAAGCTGATCCCGCAGGCCCAGGCGCTCGGCCCGGCCTTCGAGGCGACCGAGAAGCTCTTCGAGCAGACGACGACCCCGATCCGCGACCAGATCCGCCCCTTCACCCGGGAAATCCGGCCGGTGCTGAGTGCCTCGGCCGAAGCGGCGCCGCCGTTCAAAAAGACCGTGCGCAGCTTCGGCAACGCGCTTGGCGGCTTCAACTCCTTCCTCAACGAGCTCAGCTACAAGCCAGATGATTCACGCCAGAGCTACCTCTTCTACCTGCCCTGGCTCAACCACAACTTCAACGCCGCCTTCAATCTCGAGGACGCGGGCGGCCCGATCCTCCGCGGCTTGGTGGTCATCTCCTGCACCGGAGCCGATCTTGGATACCAGCTCGCAGAAGGAAACTCTGTAAAGAACGAACCGTATTTGCAGACGCTCTTGGAAGTTCTCCAAATTCCTCGGAAACAACAAATCCCAGTTCCTTTCAAAACCGAGGAACCCGGCAACACCTGCGAATACATCGAAAAGACCGAATGAGCAAGCGAGCCCCCAGCACCACGCAACTCCTGGTTATCACCGGCTTCGCGCTGTCCTGCTTCGGGATCCTGCTTTTCCTCTGGGTCACCTTCGGCGGTCCAACGCCCTTCCGGGCCAAGACCTATGAGGTCAAGGTCCCCTTCAACGAGGCGACCCAGTTGGCCGAACAGTCAGACGTCCGCATCTCTGGCGTCAACGTCGGCAAAGTCCAAAGGATCGACCTCGCCCCGAACGGCAGGCAGGCGCTGGCGACGGTCGCGATCGACGCCCAGTACGCGCCGATCCCGGAGTCAACCCGGGCGATCCTCCGCACCAAAACCCTCCTCGGCGAGACCTACATCGAACTCACCCCGGGCTCGCGCCAGGTGCCCGAGCTTGCCGACGGCGGCACCCTGCCAGAGGCGAACATCGCCGAATCGGTCCAGCTCGATGAGATCTTCCGCACCTTCAACGCCCGGACCCGCGCCGCCTTCCAGGAATGGATGCAGGAAGCCGCGGTCGCGATCAACGGCCAGGGTCAGAACCTCTCCTATGGCATCGGCGGTCTCGAACCGACCTTCACCGAGTTCGACAAGCTCTTCCGCGTCCTCGACAGCCAGCGGCTGGCGGTTGGTCAGCTGTTCAGCAACGGCGCTACCACCTTCCGCGCCCTCCGCGGCCGCCAGGGCGAGCTTGCCGACCTGGTCCAGAGCTCGAACGCGGTCTTCTCGACGACCGCCCGCCGCAACCGCGATATCGAAGCGCTCTTCCGAGCTTTCCCCACCTTCCTTGACGAGTCGCGGGTCACGGTCAAGCGCCTCAAGGACTTCTCGCTCAACGCCGACCCGCTGATGCGCCAGCTGGTCCCGGCGGCCGAAGAGCTCTCGCCGACCCTGATCGCGATCGCCAAACTTGCCCCTGAATCGAAAGCCTTCTTCGAAGGCCTCGGCCCGGTGATCAAACGCGCCCCGGCCGGGTTTGCCGCGACCCGCAAGCTCTTCCGCGACGAGTTCCCACCGCTGCTGCGGGCGGTCGATCCGTTCCTCCGCAACCTCAACCCGATCCTGACTGGCTTGAAGCTCTATCGGGTTGATTTGGCCTCGTTCTTCGGCAACCTCGCCGCTTCGCTCAACGGCGAATTGCCCCTTAACGAAGGTGAAGAAGAAGGCGCACCACAGCCTCACTACCTGAGGATCATGGGGCCGCTCAACCCAGAAACTCTTTCGACTTATCCGCAGCGCTTGGCGATCAATCGCAACAGTGCTTACAGCCCACCGAAGTGGGCTGCGGGCCTCGCTTCCGGCCCTCTGCCGGGCTTCGACACCCGTCAATGCACGACGGGGATTACGGCTTCGCTCGACCCCGATACCGCTGAAGATCCAGCCTTCCAGGAACGGGCCACCGAGACCAAAGACTTCGAAGACCCGACGAAAGTCAAACGGACTCGCGAGGAAAACGCCAAACTTCTCTTTGAACGGATCAAGCAGTACGCCTTTGCTACCCAGAGCAGCACCTCGTCGATCGCCGCTCCCGGTTGTGTCCAGCAGGAGCCCTTCCAGCCGATCTACGGCAGCGGGCCCGCGACGCAGTACCAGCACACGTTCGAACAGCCCAGTCCTTAACGGCTTCGAGCATGCCTAGCTTCCACGTTCGCTTCAAAGGCATGCTCAACAAGAGCGAGAGCGAACGGCTCGACGCCGCGGGCATTGTGCTCGATGGCAGGGAGTCGTCGGAACTAGGCGGAATCCCTGGCGCCGGTCGCCCGGTCTACAGGGTCCGGGTCGAGGCGTCTTCCGCGGAGGAGGCGCTGACTCTCGTCCGCGAGGCGCTCGATCCGGATACCGGCAACTTCTCGGAGTGGAAGTCCGGCCCAACCTAGGGCAGCAGCGTCACCGACTGAGGTGAGGCGGGGATGTTGTCCCGTCGGACGAAGACTCCTTGGCGCACCTTGACCCTGACGCTCTTGTGGTTGGGGGTGAATATTTGGACGGCAGCGATTCCGTCGGGAGCGAGGCCAACGATCTCCCGGCGCGGTCCCGATACGTGCATGGATGGATCCTTCAAGGAGACGATGAATAAGCCATGAGAAAGTGCTTGAGAATGACTCGCACAAACAACATTCAGAGTCGAGTCCCGCTCCTGCTGTAAAAGACAAATCCTTTCGTGGCCAGGCACTGCCCAGCTCTTGCTTCGCCTGGGCGACACTGGCCGGGCTGCATGCCAGTTATTTCCGGAAGGCGCATTGATTAGCTGGGTAGCGACTGACACTGGAAGTCCCGTGGGGGGAGCCTCAAATACAGGGAAGTCGATGACCCCGGCTTGTGGAGAACCCGGATCTCGCGTACTGACAAACGAAGCAAAGCCCAGAACGACGAGTAGCGCAGCGGCGGCCACAAACACACGACCTAACCGCTGCGCCTTACTCATTCGGAGCGAGTCTTCGGCGGAACTACAAGCCGTAGCAGCACCAATATGAACCGTCAAAATACCCGCCGGAACTTTGATTGTTATTGCGAATGATGCCGTCGTAAGACCCTCCGTCATTCGGCACCATCTTGTAGCCGCTGGTCCCTTTCGGAAAGCAAGCCCAGTTGCTGTATAGCTCGCCGTACCATCCCTCGTAGTTCACGCAGCCGGCACGTTCGTGGGTAGTAATCAGCACCCAGCCGATCTTGCCCCATCCATCATGACCCGCAGCGCACCGGTCCCCACTCTGCCCAAATGGTTTTAGCCACCAGTTGGTGCAGAAGCCGTGGGTTCCTGGCGTGATGGCTTGGGCCTTATCGACAGGCCCCGCGGTTATGCCAAGAAAAAGAATGAGGGCCACAATGGCCGCGCAAATCAGTCCGAGCCGACGTTGATCGCCGGCCGTAACGGTGGTATCACTCATACAACCTCCTTTACGTGGAGAACGTTGACGAGTGGAAGTCTCTACTGGTACTTACCGAGTCCGCCTCACCATTGTGTGGTGAGGCGTTCTCAGGCGCTCACCAACCTGCTTAGTTCGCTCCCACGACCGAATCGAGGCGCAGGGCTACTTCTAGCTCGGCCGAAACCGCGTCGGGTGAGCGGCCGAGCCGATCCTCGATTGCGGCCAGGCGGTTGCGGATCGTGGAGCGGTTGACGCCGAGCTCGGCGGCGGCGGAGGAAGCGTTTCTGGCCGCTTTGAAATAGGCCCGCAGCGTGTTTTTGGCCGCCAGGCCGCCGTCCCGGTCCTCCTCGAGCGGATCCAGGTAGGTCTGCCGCAGGGAGGAGGCGAGCAGGTCGTCATGGAGCGCGGTGGCGAGAAGGGCCACGTCGGGGTAGTGGATCACCGTTGTCGTCCCTTCGCGGGCGACCGGCAGCGCCGCTGTCGCCTGCCGGTGCGTCAGCCGCCAGCCGTCAAGTCCCTGGGCCGGTGCGCCGCAGGCAACCACGGTCCCAGGCTCCCAAGCCCAAGTGCGGATCGCTCCCAGGTCGGAACTCACCAGCTGGCGGCTGCCACCGAGCCAGGCCCACGCGGTGCGATCGTCGACTTGGAGCAGGAGAAGCCGGCAGTCGAGCTTGCCGCGGAGGTCACGAAAGGGCCGCGTGGGGTCCGGGCCGCTGACCACGATGCTGGCGTGGTGGTTCTCGAGGTTGTAGTTGAGCAGGCTCGCGTCGAGCCGCTCGCCGGCGAGTAACCGCTGGATGATCAGCAGCCGCCGCCGCTCAAGGTTATGCGGCGGCTCCGGCTCCTTGCTCTCCAGCGCCCCGGCAAGGGAGCGCAGGATCCGCGAAAGGTCAGCATGCGACCAGTCCCCCGCCTCGGCTTTCGCCACCAGCGCCTTGCAAGCAAAACGCAGATCCCCGTCCCCGTCCACTGCGGCGTGAGCATAACAACCAATCTGGTGCAGATCACAAGAATCCACTACATAATGAGCCCGCTCAATGCAATGAAACGAACTGGTCTATTTATGCCCGAGAAGGCCTGTGCTTCTCAACGAGATCCAGATTCGTCGCCGCCACGATGGGAAGGTCAAGCGCTTCCCCCAGTGGATTCGAGACCTCGACCATCTTCTGGTTGCCGAAGTCCATGACCACCGTCCCGGTGGTGCCAGCAGGCCACCTTCCGACTTGCTCCTTGAAGGAGACAACGTCGATCTCGCCGATGTTCTGGTCAACGGTAGCCATGCCTTCTCCAGTCTAGGGCTTGAGGAATGCGGTCAAAAGCCGCGGCGGTGCGTGCGGGGAGGCGAGTTGCCAGACGGTTCGCAGCCGAACGAGTCTGCCTGCGCGATGACCAACGCCTTGAACGAAGAACTCAACAACACAGCGGTAGCCGAATGCCGTCACCGAGAAGGAGGCGATTGGGGCGCGACCGATTCCCCTCCTGATCTCCGATTCCAGATGATCCACCGAGGCCCGGTCTATCCCCAGCATTAGGAAAAAGCCATGAGCCTTTGCCCCTCCTTCACGGTGATCCGGATTCAAGGAGTAGCCGATCAGCTTCTCGCGAATCCCGGTTGCTTCACCGACTCTCGGCAGCAGCTCTCCAACCTGCGGTGGCCATCCCATCTGCTCGACGCTAGGGGGACCAAGCGCATACGTGGTGCGCGCAAAGTCACAACTGTGTCATCAAAGATGAGCGCCTTTGAGAAAGTCGCTACGCCGGCTCCGATCCCCAATCGGAGAAGTTGCCGGTGTCCGGGTCAAGGGCTTCGCGCACACGGGCCATCGCCTCCTCGGCTGAGCTGGCCTCGAGGCTGACGGTGTAGACGGGACGGCCGACGCCGACGATGCCGGCCAGTTCTGAGCGCTCGCTGCCCTCGAGGACAATCCCCGCCGCGCTGAGCCGTTCCCCCTCGCTCTTGTTGAGCATCCCTTTGAAGCGCACCCGGAAGCTGGGCATGCCTCAGCCTATTCGCTGTGGGCCTGGCCGTTTGGTGGTGGGCGACGAGGGTACCTGGCCTCTACCAAAAATCGATTACGAGGTAGGGGAAATGCGTCCGAAGTCAATTGCTGTTGCCTGCGTGTTTGCTGCGTTGGCACTGATCGCGCCGGCCCCCGCGCTGGCGGCGACCTTCACCGTCAACACCACCGCTGACACCACCGTCGCCGGTGGCTGCACCACCGACCCCGCCTGCTCGCTGCGGGACGCGATCTCGCGGGCTGGCGAATCGGCGGACACGGAGGACACGGTCGTCGTCCCCGCTGGCAACTACTCGGTCTCCAACGGTGAGCTCAGCGTCTTCGGCGCCGGCACGGTGACGATTCGCGGTGCTGGCGCCCGCAACACCGTGATCGACGCCCACCAGACTTCCCGCGTGTTCAACCTCGAAGCGGACAGGAGCGTGGTGGAAGGGCTGACGGTAACCGGGGGCGTTACCAACCCGATGCTTGGCGGCGAGGTACCGGGTGATGGCGCCGGCATTCTCGCCTACGAAAGCGAAGAAGCGGTTCTGCAGGGCGTCACTGTCACCGGCAACGTCGCCAGTCAGAACGGCGCTGGCGTCTCCGCTCCACCCGAGGGTGTTAATCGCACCGCGGTGACGATCGCCAACAGCACGATCGCCAACAATCAGGTCACGGGCGGCGCGATCGAGGGGCTCGGCGGCGGCATCTACGTTCTCGGCAAACTCTCGCTGGTCAACTCAACCGTCACCGGCAACACCGCCGAGTCGCTCGGCCCCATCGTGCAGGGCGGCGGCGTCCTCCTGGCGATCGACCCGGCGAGCGCCGAAGGCAGCGAAGGGACGATCGTCAACTCGACGATCGCCGGCAACAGCGTCGGCACCGCCGGCCTCGGCGGCGGCCTCAGTGTCTACAACCCGGAACCGACCGTCGGCGGCAGCGCGACCCTGATGGTGAGGAACACGATCGTCGCCGCCAACACCGGGCCCGGCGGTCCCAGCGATTGCGCCGCGGTGGCGATGCTGACCTCCGACCACAACATCTCCAGCGACGCCAGCTGCATGTTCACCGATGCCGGCAGCAAGCAGAGCACGAACCCGCAGCTAGGCGCGCTGCAGAACAACGGCGGCCCGACCGACACCCTGGCCCTCCAGGCCGGCAGCCCGGCGATCGACGCCGGCACCAATGCCGGTTGCCCGCCGGCCGATCAGCGCGGGGTAAGCCGACCGCAGGGCGCGACCTGCGACGTCGGCGCCTTCGAGCTAGCGGCAGCGCCGCCGGCAGCGACGCCAAGCGCCGACCTGAGGCTGAAGATCAAGCCGAAGCCCAAACGGCCCACGGTGGGCGGCAGGCTCGCCTTCGTGCTGACCGTCAGGAACGTCGGCCCGAGCCCGGCAACCGGAGTAGTCGTCAAGGGCACCGTCCCCGCCCTGGCTCACAAAGCCACTGGCCCGAAAGTCAACGGCAAACGGCCCTGCAAGTTGGCGAAAGCGAAGAAAGGCAAGCGCAAGCTGACCTGCCGCCTAGGAGCCATCGCCCCCGGTAAAGCGAAGAAGCTACGCGTCCTAATCCGGCCCGAATACCCAGGCAAGCTCCGAGTCCGCGCCAGGGTCCGTTCCGGAACCCCAGACCCGAACCTGAAGAACAACAAGGCAAAACGAGCAGCCAAAGTTCGCGTCTAGCCCAACGTCGCGGTTCCTCAGTCCTCCTTGACCGGATGCCCTCTGGGCAGATAGGAAGGACGCACTAACCAGTGTGGCCTTTTGGCCCGCAAAAGGAGGAACTGAGATGAAGTATCTGAAACTGCTTGCCCTGTCAGGGGCAATGATGGCCACCATGCTGTCGCTGGCTGGCAACGCCTCCGCGACCAGCGTGGTCTCCCCCGTAACGGGGATCAAAGGCGAATCCGAGGAAGCGGTAACGCTATACGGGAGCACTAATGTCTCATGTGCATCGTCATCATTCTCGATGAACATCGAAAACTCGGGACCTGGCGTAACAGCTAGCGGAAAACTAACCAGCCTTGCCTTTAGCGAATGTAGTGGAGGTGATGTGACGGTACAGACTCGCGGGTCGCTAGAAATTCATGCGCTTGGAAGCGGCGACGGCACAGTCACATGGTCAAACGGCAGAATTCTTGTACTGCACACAACCCCATTCGGCATCAACGTGGAATGCGACTATGGGTCCTCCGGTACGCATCTGGGCACGATCGATACCAACGTATTCGGCACAGCAACACTTGACTGGAACATAACCGCCCTGCCCGTAGTGGAAGGGAACTTCCTATGCGGCTCTTCTGTGGAATGGATTGGCAGCTACATCCTGACCCCGACCGTGGCCGACACCATGAGCATCGTCTAGAGCTGTCTGCCGTGCAGC
>DATDLJ010000061.1:0-33575 GCA_036519395.1 Solirubrobacterales bacterium
AACGCGGCTTGCTCGAAAACAGCCGCAACCTCTGCAAGACCGACCGCAAGGCCCGCCTCTCCTTCACCGCCCAAAACGGGCTCACCCTCAACTCGCAGCCGCGGATCGCTACGAGTTGCGGGAAGAAGAAATAGCGCTGAGTCCGCGAGCAGGACGCGGCGGCGATCCCGATGCAGGTCAACAAGGCGGCCGAATCCCTTTGCATCTTCTAGTCCTTCTCGGGGAAGGGCATCCCCGGTCTCTTCTCGACCACCCGCCGGTAAAAGCGAGCCCGCTGCCTGCTGGTGCTCAATAATTCTTGACTAAAGTCTTCTCTGGCGGTAAGAAGGCAGGACTGCAACGGCGCTCTGCGCCTGTTCAAGGGAGACGAGAAGATGAAGTATTTGAAGACGCTGGGGTTGCTCATCCTGGCCGCGGCGGCTCTGATGGCTGTCGCCGCTAGCGCCTCAGCCACCCAACTCACATCGCCGGCTGGCACGGTCTATACAGGCAGCGTAAAAGCGGAAAACAGCACGCCAATCGTGCTGCATACCAATCTTGTTTCTGCCACGTGCACAAAATCAGTTGTTGAAGCCAAAGTGGAACAGCACGGTGCATCGACGACAACCACTGGCCAAGTTACCAACTTCGCTCTTACCGAATGCAGCACCGTAGACGTGTTTGTCCTGAAACGGGGCGTGTTGGAATTCCACACAGACACCGGCGCTGCAAACGGCAACGGCATAGCCACATTGACCGGAGTTCAGATCACATACCAGATCACATCGATCTTCGGCAACATCCACTGCATCATGGAAGGCAGCGTCACCTTGGGCACAGTGACAGGCAGCATCAACACGCCCGGCAAAACCACAGCGGAAGTGCCCGCTCCGACGGTTCCGGATCCGACAAGCGTCCTCTGTCCGAGTGCAGTGGAATGGACAGGCACCTACAAATTCACGAACCCGCATTACCTGGACGTGGACTGAGGCATTCCAGTCGATCCGTGGAGAAGCGTGGCGTCGCCTAGGGAGCGTCACGCTTGTCCTATCGGTGATCCGATAGTGCTGTTAGCCCCGATCGCGGCGAGCATCATCCAGCTCTGGATCTCGCGCCAGTGGTCAACTAGGCGGTCGAGGCCCCTCTACCATCGTCAAGCCCTTCTCGGGCAAGGGCATCGCCGGCCCCGAAGCGATCACTAGGCTAAATACTCGGATGTTCTTGACTACACCGATTGGAGGTTGTACGAATGGCTCCAACAAGCAGCGCCCTTTGCGCTGTGTCGAAGGGACCAAAAAATGAAATATCCAAGAAGTTTCTGGCCGGCGGTGGCCGTGGCGGGCTTTTTGTTGATGTTCGCGAGTACCGCTTCGGCAACCACTGCCACAGCCCCAGCCGGGACTGCCTACTCAGGCTCTATTACGGCATCTAACGAAGGCGCCCTGACTCTTCACGGAGTTGTGGACGTGACTTGCCAGAAATCGAGTCTCAGCGGCAGTCTCAGCCAGCAGGGCTCAGGGGTCACAGTGATCTGGCATATGAGCAGCTTCACGATGACCGAATGCAATCAGCACGTATCGATTGTGAAATCGACAAGCGAATTTCGATTTCATGCGACCAGCGGCGGCAATGGAACGGCTCGCTGGTCGCTTATGGAAATGAGGGTGGAATTCACAACGATTTTCGGAAATGTCGAATGCACGTTCGGAGTAAACGAAACGGACGTCGGCGCGATCACAGGTGCGGCCAGTAGCTCTAGTCACGCTACCTGGGATATCAATTCATCGCCAATTCCAGTCAAATCAGGCACCTTCCTCTGCGGCTCCTCCGCAGAACTCACAGGCAAATACAAATTCACCAGCCCGACAGGGCTTTCGGTGGACTCCTAGGAACCGATCTGCGGCCGGCCTTGTGCCGGCCGCATCGCTTGAACCGGTAGGGCAGGTCCCGCATCGCTCCGCCCTTGCGAGGTAGTTGGTCAGTTTGAAGCGGCGGGCTAATCAATCGCTTCGTCTGACTGCTTGCCTGCATGCTCGCCCAACTCCTGCTCTGGATAGAAGTGTCGAAAGATTTCTTCAAAGGACATTCCAGGCTTGAAGCGCCTGGACCTAGGCTTGATCGAAGTGCCGAAGGTTCGAACGACATGTCTTCCGTTTCGGTCTATATATCCGACCACCCCCACCGCTCGTGGAGCCTCAAAAGAGACGGCGTCAGCTATCAGCAGTCGGCCGCGCTCGGGGGCAAGAAACCCTGGACCCGCGTGACTGCAAAAGGACGTCTCCCCCTCCGTCGTTGCGAACATGGCCCAGGGCGCTCGGGCAGTCTGGTTGCCGCTGTTTCGAATGGTCACTGCGGGGTGGAGGCGCACCAGCAAGAACTGTCCCTCCAGATAGGGCCGTTTCCGCTGTAGGAGGAGCGAGAGAACCGAAAGTCCGAAAGCAGCGACGGCGATCACCGCGGTAACGACTTGGGGCCACTCGACAACAGCGCGAGCAAAGCTCATGGCGACATTCTCCCTGCTAATCCAGGAGCGCCGCGATCTCTTCCAGAGACCAGATGTGATCTGCGACCCCAGCCGCCATTGCCGGGGTGCGCGGGTAGCGCTCCCTCAACGTCCTGTGAGGCCGGGCGAAGTTGTAGTGCATGAAGTGCAGGCTGACTGCATGGGCCAAGTTCTCGACCTTGCGGCTGAATCCATTGGTCAGCCTCGTAAAACGACGCATGCCCATTCTCATGGTTAAGTTCTGCCTCTCGACGTAGCTGGTCGAGATCCGGCCGGGGTCCGGATTGCCCTTGAGGACACGCCGCTTGGTCCCGGTGCAGACAGGCGGGCTGTATTTGCCGCCCTGATTCGTGTCGGCGGCGTAGGTCTTCTGGATCTGCGCCCAATCCACATCGACGCCGAACGCCTGTCGCACCGACGATTCATACATCGAGTGCCCGTCCGTCGAGAGCTGGATGCGCCCGGCCATCCGGCTCGCCAGGTCTTCGAGGAAGACGGCCGCGTCGTATTTGGTGCGCTCGCCGACCAGCCATGACGGGACCAGCTTCGTGTCCGCGCACACGGCCGTGAAGGTCCACACGTCTCCATAGCCCGGCGTCCCCTTGAACTGCTCCGGGACGTTGCGCTGCTTTGCGTAGCAATAAGCCCAAATCTCATCGGCCTCCACCACCTTGCAGGGGAGCTGCTGGAAGGCGCCATCCTGATACTCGGCGCAGGCTTCGCCGAGGTCGGCCAGCAGTTTGGTGATCGTGTTCTTGGCCGCCCCGGGCTGACGTAATCTGGTCGTGCAAGGGAGTTCACGCTCCTTTGTCACGGCCGGGGGCTGTTTCGGCAGTCGCCCGGCCACTTTTCTCAGTTGACGGCGGCGACGGTAGCGCGGAATCAGCCCCCGATGGGCTTCATTTCAAACTGACCCACTACCCCCTGCGAGGCTCGCTATACTTTTGAAGTAAAAGCTGATCCGGATTAGGGGATTTACTTCATGGCCATCGACACCGAGCGCGTTCAGACGATCGAGGAGATCGAACCTTTTGAGGCTGCCGAGGAGATCAACGGCGGCAACGTCGTCCTGGTCGATACGCGCGAGCCGCACGAGTACCAGGAGGCCCACCTCGAGGGCGGCAAACTGGTGCCCCCGGGCCTGCTCGCCGATGAAATCGGGACCGCCGCTCCTGACAAAGCGGCCCGCACCATCCTCTACTGCCGCTCTGGCAATCGCTCGGCGATCGCTGCGGCACAGCTGCAGCGGCTCGGTTACGAAAACGTCGCCTCGATGAGCGGTGGCATCCTCGAGTGGCAGGAGCAGGGGCTGCCGGTTGTCGCCGCGCACGGGATGACCGCGGAGCAGCGCGAGCGCTACTCCCGTCACACGCTCCTCCCCGAGGTTGGCGTTGACGGCCAGGTGAAACTGCTCAACTCCAAGGTGCTGCTGCTCGGCGCCGGTGGGCTCGGTGCCCCCACCGCGCTCTACCTCGCCGCCGCTGGGGTCGGCACGATCGGCCTCGTCGACGACGACGTGGTCGACGCTTCCAACCTGCAGCGCCAGGTGATTCACAACACCGAGCGGATCGGGATGCCGAAGACCACCTCGGCGCGGATCTTCATCGAAGGTCTGAACCCCGACGTCAAGGTCGTCGAGCACAACGGCCGCCTCGATGCCAGCAACATCCTCGACGTGATCAAGGACTACGACATCATCGTCGACGGTGCCGACAACTTCCCCACCCGCTACCTGCTGAACGACGCTTCGGTGCGGCTGCGCAAGCCGGTCGTCTCCGCCTCGATCCTCGGCTTCGACGGGCAGATCTCGACCTTTGTCCCTTATGAGGGACCGTGCTACCGCTGCCTCTACCCGACCCCGCCGCCGGCTGAGTTGGCGCCGAGCTGCTCCGCCAACGGGGTGCTCGGGGTGATGGCCGGGACGATGGGAACCCTGCAGGCCAACGAGGTGATCAAGCTCGTGCTCGGCAAAGGCAATCCGCTGGTTGGCCGCCTGCTTCTTTACGAGGCGCTCGGCACCAGCTTCACCGAGCTCAAGGTCCGCCGTGACCCCGAGTGCCCGATCTGCGGCGAGAACGCCGAGGAGATTCCGGAGTCGGAGATGGGCAAGTTCCCCGACTACGACGAGTTCTGCGCCGGCGCCGGCGGCGACCGCCAGACGCTGGCCTCCTAGGTTAGGATCACCGCCCTTATGGCGACTGTTCGCATTCCCCCTGTTCTGCGCCCGAAAACGGGTGGGCAGCCCGAGGTCGAGGCGGCCGGCTCTAACGTCGGCGAGGTCCTGCGCTCGTTGACCGGCGAGTTCCCCGACACCGAGTCGCAGCTGTTCGGCGAGGACGGCGAGCTCAACCGCTACGTCAACGTCTACCTCAACGACGAGGACGTCCGGGTCCTGCAAGGGCTCGAGACCGCGGTCAAGGCCGGCGACACCGTGGTCATCCTGCCGGCAATGGCCGGCGGCGCGGTTTAGCGCCTAGTGGTCCAGCACTAGGCCTAAGAATTTCTGCGTCCGCTCCTCGCGCGGGCTTTCTAGAACCTCGGCCGGAGGGCCCTGCTCGACGATCACGCCGCCGTCCATGAAGACGACGCGGTCGGCTACCTCCCGGGCGAAGCCGATCTCGTGGGTGACGACGATCATCGTCATCCCTTCTTCGGCCAGCTCGCGCATCACGTCGAGCACTTCCTTGACCAGCTCGGGATCGAGGGCGCTGGTGACCTCGTCGAAGAGCATCACGTGGGGGTCCATCGCCAGCGCCCGGGCGATCGCGACCCGTTGTTGCTGGCCGCCGGAGAGCGTTTCCGGATACTGGTTCAGACGATCGCCGAGGCCTACCCGCTCCAGCAGCTCGGTTGCCTTGGCGCGGGCCTCCTGCTTCGAGCGGCCCAGCACCGTTTCCTGGGCCAGGGTGACGTTCTCCAGCGCAGTCTTATGCGGGAAGAGGTTGAACTGCTGGAAGACGATCCCGACCCGCTGGCGGACGAAGTCGAGCTCCCAGCTCTGCTCGCCGGTGCCCGACCCCGGGCCCTTGCAGATGTCCCTGCCCTCGATGTAGATCTCCCCCTGCTCCGGGGGCTCAAGCAGGTTGACGCAGCGCAGCAAGGTGCTCTTGCCGGAGCCGCTCGGCCCGAGGATGCAGACGACTTCGCCTTTGGCGATGTCGACGTCGACGCCTTTCAGCACCTCGAGCTCGCCGAAGCGCTTGCAGATCCCCTGCAGCCTGACCATCGGCTCTGCCATCAGGCGACCTCGATGTGGGAGCCGCGGGTGATCTTGCCGCGGTTGCGCTTGATCAAGTAGTCGACCAGCCGCGCCATCGGCAGGGTGATGACGAGGAACATCACCCCGGCGAGGATGTAGGCGGAGCTGTTGAAGGTTTCGGACTGGATTTCGCGGCCGATCAGGACTGCCTCGCCGAGGGCGATGACCCCGACCAGGGTCGTGTCCTTCAGCAGCGAGATCAATTCGTTCAGCATCGGCGCCGGGATCTTGGTCACCGCCTGTGGCACGACGACGTGGCGCATTGCCTGCCCGTGGCTCATTCCCAGCGAGCGGGCGGCCTCAACCTGCCCCTCCGGCACCGCTTCGATCCCGGCTCGGTAAACCTCGGCCATGTAGGCGCCGTAGACCAAGGTCAGCGCCATGACTCCATACCAGTATGGGTCCGGCTGGCCGAACCACTGCGGGATTCGGATCGATTTCGGGAGGAAATCGAGGAACGGCAAGCTGCCCGAGATCAACAGGATCACGATCAGGATCGGGACCGCCCGGAAGACGTCGATGTAGGCGATCGTCACGCCGCGCAGCGGCATGAATTTCTTCCCCGGGAGTTGCCGCGTCAAAGCGAGGATCAGCCCCCAGATCAGCGCCAGCACTGCGGCGACGACGAAGACCATCAGGTTTTTGAGAAAGCCGTCGAGGACTTCGTCGAAGTGGTCGAACATGACCGTGAAGTCGAAGTACTGATTGAAGAATTCGTTCATCGCTCGCTCCTGATGACCATCTCACCGCCGTTGGAAAGAAAAGGGGGCGCCGCGAAGGCGCCCCCAGAATCCTCTCAACTTGGATCGCCCGGCTATTCCGCTTCGTGCGTAGCCGAGAAGATCGCCTCCGGCGGTTCCAGCTTGAACCACTTTTCGTAGATCGTTTTGTAGGTCCCGTCGTCCATCACTTCTTCGAGACCCTGGTTGATTTCTTCGAGCAGGTCACTTTCGCCTTGGGCGACGGCGATTCCATACTCTTCTTCAGTCGGGACTTTTTCGGCGATTTCGATGCCGCCACTTTCTTCGACCGCGTTCTGGGCGACCGGGGCGTCGATGATCACGCCTTCGACGGTCCCTGCTTTGAGCGCGTTGACGGCGTCGGGGCCTTCGGGGAAGGGCCGGATTTCGCTGCCGCCGAGTTCTTCCTTGGCGAGTTCGAGCCCGGTCGTTCCCTGCTGGGCGGCGACGGTTTTGCCTTCCAGGTCTTCAAGCGATTTGATCTCGCTGCCTTCATTGACCAGCACCGCTTGTTCGGAGAGGTAATACGGGTTGGAGAAGTCGACGGCCTTCTCGCGTTCTTCGGTGATCGTCGCTGCCGAGATCACCGCATCGAACTTGCCTTGGGCGAGATCGCGGAAGATCGTTTCGAACGAGGTGTCCTGGAATTCCGGCGTACGGCCGATCTTTTCCCCAATCGCTTCCATCAGTTCGATGTCAAAACCGGTGTATTCGCCGGGTTTTCCCTGCTCGAAGGGGGGATAGGGGATGTCGGAGCCGACGGTCAGGGGCTCGCCGCCTCCACCGCCACCGCCGCTGGTGGTGTCGTCGTCGCTGCTGCCGCAGCCCGCCACAACCAGTGACGCGATTGCCAGAAGGAAGACCGCAAGCAATGCAGTCAGCCGGGTCGATCTCATCGATTCCTCCGTTCGAGATTTGGACAGACTCCAAATAGGTATACCTCTTGCGCCTTACCTCTCCAATGGGCAACGTTTTCAAACCGCCTGCCGTCGCTCGATACCCTCGCTACACTTTCTGAAGTAACGGGCGGCGAAATGGCGGACGAGCAACTTCTCAACAAACCCTGCGGCGGCCGCTTCGGCAACGTCGTCGAGTCGATCGGCAACACGCCGCTGGTCGAGCTGCCGCGGCTCGCGCCGAAGCCGGACGTCCGTATCTTCGCCAAGCTCGAGGGCCATAACCCGACCGGCTCGGTCAAGGACCGGGTCGCCAAATCGATGATCGAGGCGGCCGAGGCCGAGGGTGCGATCGAGCCCGGACACACGATCCTCGAACCGACTTCCGGCAACACCGGCATTGCCCTGGCGATGATTTGCCGCCGCAAGGGCTACCCGCTGAAGGTGGTGATGCCCGACAACGTCACCGAGGAGCGCACCCAGCTGCTGCGCATGTACGGGGCGGAGATCGTCTACTCGGAGGGGGCGAAGGGCTCCAACGGTGCCGTCGAGGTGGCGCTGGAGATGTCACAGGAGCCGGGCTATTACATGCCCTACCAGTACGGCAACGAGGCCAACCCGCTCGCCCACTACAACGGCACCGCGGTCGAGATCCTTGAAGAGCTGGGCGAGGTGACCGCCTTCGTCGGTGGCCTCGGCACGGGCGGCACCCTGATGGGCAACGGCCGCCGGCTCAAGGAGGCGAACCCAGAGACGCTGATTGTCGCCGCCGAGCCGATGCAGGGCGAGCTAGTTCAGGGACTGCGCTCGCTCGACGACGGCTTTATCCCGCCGATCATCGATATCTCCCTCTTCGACCGCAAGATCATGGTTTCCAATCGCGACGCGATCATCTGGACCAAGAAGCTGCTCAATGAGGAGGGCGTCTTCGCCGGCGTCTCCGGCGGCGCGATCGCCGCGATCGCCCATCGCATTGGCGGCGAGCTCGAGTCCGGCAACGTCGTCTTCCTGATCCCCGATGACGGTTGGAAGTACCTCTCCTCTGGCGTCTACACCAAGCCGATTGAGGAGATTGAGAACCTCGACTCCACCGTCTGGTGGTAGTCCGGCTCTAGGCTCTAGCCCGATGAAGATCTCGCAGGCCCTGATCGACGAGATGGTCGCGCACGCGCGTGAGGATCTGCCGAACGAGTGCTGCGGGATGATCGGCGGCCGCGATGGGGAGGCGTCCAGCGTCGTGCGGGTCGAGAACAGCGCCGCCAGCCCGCTGCGCTACGAGATGGACCCGCAGGGACAGTTCGACGCCCTGAAAGCGATCGAAGCCGCCGGCGAAGAGCTGCTTGGGATCTACCACTCCCACACCCGCAGCGCTGCCTATCCCTCGCAGACCGACGTCAACCAGGCCGTCGCCTGGCCCGAACAGGTCTATGTGATCGTCTCTTTGGAGAACGATGGGGCACCGGACGTGAAGGCCTTTGACCTAGCAGACCTGAAGATCGCCGATGTCGAGCTCGACCTCGCATAAGCGGCCGGGCGGCCACCAGCGCGGCGCCCACGGCGGTGGGGATCACTCTGGCGGCGACGAAGGCGGCGGCGGTGGGGGAGGCGGCGGTGGCGGCAAGCTCGTCAAGGTCGCCTTTGCCCGAACCCAACCCGAGGCCGAGATGCTGCAGGGTCTGCTTTCGGAGGAAGGCATCCCCTCGATGCTGAAACGGAGCGGAGGATTCGATAACCCGGAGTTCCTGCCCAACGGGCCGCGGGACATCTACGTCTCCCAGGCGCATGCCAAGCGGGCGCGGGAGGTTCTCGCCGAGGTGACGATCGAGGGTGAGGCCGACGAGATCGCCGAGCTGGAAGGCGAACGGCGGCTGGCGCGGGGAGAAGGCGACGTCACCTCTCCGGCACGGCTCGCCTTCTGGATCGTCGTCGCTGCCCTCGGCGGCTTCCTGCTTCTCTGGTTCCTCTACCAACTGACGTAGGAGGTCAGGGTGAGCGATCTGGTCGAGGTTGCCTTCGTCGGCGACGAGATTCAGGCGGCGATGATCCAAGCGCTGCTCGAGCAACACGAGATCCCGAGCCTGCAGCAGCAGGCAGCGCCAGACGGATCGAAGCTCGGATTTTTGTTCGTGGGGCTCGGCACCGGTCCGCGCCGGGTGATGGTCCATGCCCACCGAGCCGAGGAAGCCCGCGCCATTCTGGATGAAGCTCAGCCCTTGGATGAGCTCCCGCCTGAGCCCGACTCGGCTGCCTAGGCCGCGACGGGCCCGCGGATCGTCTCGCGCAGGTAGTCGCGCCAGGCGTCCTCGATCTCGCGGAAACGGGCGTCGAAGGCGTCTTCGAGTTGGACCTCGGGTCCTTGGGGGAGGAGTTTGGCGACAAGGCGCTCGCAGGCCTCGGGGCCGCGTTCGTTCTCGAGCAGGTCGAAGATCGTGCCGCCGAGGATGACCGCGTCGCGGCGGGAGGGAGGGAAGGACGGGCTGGAGCTCTCGCGCAGGCGGCGGATCGTCGCCGCCCGGTAGAGGCCGACCTGGCGGGAGAAGTACTGGGCGCCGCCTTCGACCAGCCAGGCCCAGCGCAGGTAGCGGCCGAAGCGGCGCGGGGTCCAGGAGGGCGGGAGGGCGGTGTTGTTGGTGGCGATCACCATCTGTGCGTAGAGGCGCTCGGCGGTGCCGCGCAGGGCTTCGTAGGAGTCGTCGCCGGCGGCGCGCCGTTCCATGTGGGGGTCGTTGAGGACGTGCAACTCGGTCGACATCGGCCAGCCGGCGAGGTAGCGGCGTCCAGCTGGGGCGGCCGACCAGCGGGCGGCGGGGAGGAACGGGTGAGCTGCCGTCAGCCACAGCGGGTTGGTGTGGACGACGACCGTCACCTCCTCCGGTACCCGCTCGAAGCGGTCTTCGAGCCGCAGGCGCAGGTGCTCGAGCCGATCCAGAGTTCGCTCGGCGAAGGCAACGTCGTCGGAGTCGTGCCGGGCGGTGAAGCTCAGCGACTCGGTTTCAATCCACGACATGCTGCGAGATTAGGCCCTGCGGTCGACTGACCGAGGATGCCGGGGGGCGCAGATCAGACGAGCGCAGGCTCAGAGGCGCCGCAACGCTCGCGAATCTCTTCCTGAGCGCGGTCGAACTCTTCGTCGGCCATGACCGGCGTACCCTCGAAGGGCAGTTCGCGATCGATCTCGACCCAAGAGCGGCAGCCGTGGTACTCGTCGCGGACGCGGACCGTGACCGGGCGCGGGATCCGGTGGACCCGCAGCAGAAGGACGTGGAGCGGGTGGCGGCGCTTCCAAGCGAGCCGCTTTTCCGCGTAATCCGGGGTCCAGATGTAATACGGCGAAAGAGCGTCGAGGCTGCGGCGGTCGTTGATCGTGACATGGTCGACGACCTCGGCCCAGGCGCGCAGGCGGACACGGTCGGGCTGGGGGATGCCGCCGTCCTGGAGCAGCGCTTTCGGCGGCGGCTCCTCGTCGGGCCAGACACCCTCCTCGAGCGCGCGGCGCAGCTCTGGATGGTGGGACTCGCGGACCAGGTTGTTCCGCTGGTGGTCGAAGGTTGGGTAGAGGAAGAACCGCTCGTGCTCGAGCTCGAAGTGCTTGTTCTCCTCGCGGATGCCGCCCTTACGCAGGGTCAATAGTTGCTCGCCCTCGGCGAGAGCGCGGACAGTTACTGCCCATTCCTTGAGAGCGATCGGCATTGAATTAATCCAGGGAAGAAAGTTCGTAGTTCCAAGCAAGTGGGCGGGGCCGTTGCCACAAGCCTGCCAAGGCAGTTTCAGGCCCGCCAGAGGCGCGCATTCTAGAGGAGTGCAGCGAAATCTCAACTAAAAAACCGCGAAATTTGCGAAATGTGATCTAACTCCACCCGCCGCCGCCCGGCGTTTCGAGCCGAAGACGGTCTCCGGGGGCGAGCTCTCCCGCAGCCTTACTTGGCAGCGCAGAGCCATTTAGGAGGTTGATTCCGGGCGCACCGTCGGCGCCGCTGCCGTGTCCGCGCGGGGGATGACGGCGGCGCTCGGTGATCAAACTGAAGCGCATTGGCGCCAGCGCCTCTATTTCGCGGGCGAGCCCCTCGCCTCCGCGATGGGTCCCCGCCCCGCCGCTGTTCTGGCGCAGAGAAAGCTCGCGCACGCGGAGGGGGAACTCGGTCTCCAGCGCCTCGGTCGGGGTATTGAGGGTGTTGGACATCGCGACGTGGATAGCGCTTGGTCCGTCGGCGTCGGGGCAGGCGCCCTGGCCGCCGCCGAGGGTCTCGTAGTAGGTGAAGTCGTCGTTGGCGAGGGTGAGGTTGTTCATCGTCCCCTGGCCTTGGGCGGGTCCGGGACGCGCTTGCGAGAGCGCGGCGAGGACGAGGTCGGCGACGCGGCTTGAGGTCTCGACGTTGCCGGCGACGACGGCGGCGGGGTGGCGGGCGTTGAGCAGGCAGCCCGGCGGAGCCACGACCGCGATCGGGCGGTGGCCGCCGGCGGAGGGCGGTGCCTCGGGGTCGGTGAGGACGCGGACGGCGAAAAAGGCGGCCGATTTGGTCACCGAGAGCGGGCAGTTGAGGTTGCCGTCGACCTGCTCGGCGCTGCCGCTGAAATCGAGCCGAAGTGAGTCGCCGGCGATCGTCGCCTCGAGCCGCAGGGCGAGGTCGCGCTCCTCGCCGTTCCAGTCGGCTTCGAGCACGTCTTCAGCTGCGTAGGTGCCGTCGGGGAGCCGGGAGAGCGCGGCGCGGGTCCGGCGCTCGCTGTAGGCGAGGATCGCCGCCATGCCGTCCCCCAAGCCGGTGCCGCCGAGGCGCTCGTGCAGCTCGAGCAGGCGGGTGGAGCCGATTCGGTTGGCGGCCTGCTGGGCGCGCAGGTCGGCCAAGCGCTGATGCGGGGCGCGCATCTGCGCCGCGAGCTGCGACAGCGTCTCGGAGTCAGCGACGGTCGGTGGAATCACCACGCCCTCCTCTTCGAGCTTGCGGGAGAAGGCAGGCATCGACCCCGGGGTCGGACCGCCGACGTCGGCGTGGTGGGCGCGGCTGGCGGCGAAACCGACCAACTCCTCGGCGGCGAAGACCGGGGTGATCAAGGTGATGTCGGGCAGGTGGGTGCCGCCGCGGTAGGGGTCATTGAGGATCCAGCTCTGGTCGGGTCGCTGCTCCTCATCGAGGGCGGCGGCGACGGCGTCGGGCATCGAGCCGAGGTGGACGGGGATGTGCTCGGCCTGCATCACCAGCTCGCCGTTGGGGTCGAAGAGCGCGGTCGAGCAGTCGTGCCGCTCCTTGATGTTGGCCGAGTAGGCGGAGCGGATCAGGGTCGCACCCATCTCGTCGCAGGTGGCGCGCAAGCCGCCAACCAGGACTTGGAGCGCAATCGGGTCCAGCGACGTCATCGCGTGGTTCCTTTCGGACGCGTATCGACCGAAAGGAACCGCGCGATGATGGTGCCGTGGTTGTCGACGCGGGTGGTCCAGCCGGGAGGGACGACGAAGGTGGCCTCGGGGAGCTCGAAGACGGCCGGTCCCTTGATCTCGGTTCCCGCCGCCGGCTCGCCGCGCAGGACGGGGGTCTCGATCCACTCGCCGTCGAAATAGACGGACCGGGAACCCCGCTCGCAGTCGCCTCCCTCCGCCGCGATCGGGCGCGGCGCCGGCCCGGGGATGACCAGCGCCAGTTCGACGTCGACCAGCACCACCTCGCCCTCGGGATCGCGGTGTCCGTAGCGCTCTTCGTGGGCGCGCTCGAACCCCTCGATCAGCGCTGCCGGATCGGGGTCGACCGGACCTGGCACCGGCAGCTCGAAGGCCTGACCGGCGTAGCGCAGCTTGTAGACGACGTTGGTCTCGGCGTCGTCCTCGAGTCCGACCCCGGTCGCCGCGACCATCGCCGCCACCTCGGCCGCGACTCGCTCGGCGCTGAGCTCACTGCCGCTCAACATCAGCGTGCGCGCGGTGTCGCGGCGCCGCTCCGAGGCGCAGAGCCCGAGGGCGGAGAGGACGCCGCCGGCGCGGGGGCAGATGATCGTCTTGATCCCCAACTCGGTGGCGATCGCCGCCGCGTGCATCGGTCCGGCGCCGCCAAAGGGAAGGAGAGCGAAGCCGCGGGGGTCGATCCCGCGCTCGACGGTGACGACCCGCAGCGCCCGCACCATCTCCTGATTGGCCACGCGGAGGAGGCCCGCCGCGGTCTCCAGGGTTTCGAGGTCGAGTGAGTCAGCCAGTGCGGCAACCGCTCGCTCGGCGGCTTCCGCATCGAGGTCGACGCCGCCCGCCAGCTGGGAGTCGCCGGCCAAGTGGCCGAGCAGGAGGTTGGCATCGGTAACAGTTGGCTCGGTGCCGCCGCGGCCGTAGCAAGCGGGGCCGGGGTCGGCCCCGGCGGAGTGCGGCCCAACCCGCAGTGCTCCGCCGCCGTCGCGCCACCCAATTGAGCCACCGCCGGCGCCGACGGTGTGGACGTCGACCATCGGCAGCTGGATCGGCCGGCCGTCGATCTCGCGCGAGTCGGTCCGGCGCACCTCGCCACCCTCGATGACGCAGACGTCGCAGGAGGTCCCGCCCATGTCGAAGCCGAGAGCGTTGCCGTCCCCGCTCAGCTCGGCCAGCAGGCTGGCGCCGACGGCGCCGCCCGCGGGCCCGGAGAGGACGCTCCAGGCCCCCGCCCGCGCCGCCTCAGCGGCCGGGGCGACGCCGCCGGAGGAGCGCATCACCAACGGTGGCGGCAGGCCGGCTTCGGCGGCCGCCTCGCCCAGCTGCCCGAGGTAGCGCCCGAGCAGGGGGCTGAGGTAAGCGTCGATCACCGTGGTCGAGCAGCGTTCGTACTCGCGGAAGCGCGGCAGCACCTCGTGCGAGGCCGAGACGTGGACGCCTGGGAGCTGGCGGCGGAGGAGCTCGGCGATCTCCTGCTCGTGGCTGGGATCGAGGTAGGAGAAGAGGAGGCAGACCGCGACCGCCTCGGCCCCACTGGCCTCAACCGCCTTCGCCAGCCGCTTCGCCTCGCCTTCGGCGAGCGGCTCGATGATCCCCCCGGGTCCGACCCGCTCCGCCGCCTCAAAGCGCAGCTCCGGCTCGACCAGCGGCGTCGGCTTCGGCGCGCAGAGCCGGTAGAGATGGGGCCGGTCCTGGCGGCCGATCTCGAGCAGATCGGCGAAACCGCCGGTGGTGATCAGCGCCGTTCGCGCCCCCCGCTCCTCCAGCAAGGCGTTGGTGCCGACGGTCATCCCGTGGGCGAAAATGTCGATGGCCGCGGCATCTGCGCCGGCCCGCGCCAGCACCGCCTCCACCGCTTGCATCACCCCGCGGAACTCCTCGCGGGGGGTGGTCGGCACCTTGGCGCTGTGCACGGCACCGCCGTCGAGCAGGACGGCGTCGGTGAAGGTCCCGCCGACGTCGACCCCGAGCAACATCCCTAATGCCACTCCTCTTCGCGGATGCTGCCGTTAGGGGAGACGACGATGTGGATGCCATCGAGGCGCGGATCGGTCTCCGGGTAGTCGCGGCGCAGGTGTCCGCCGCGCGACTCGCGGCGGCCGAGGGCGCTGGCACCGATTGCCCGCGCCAGCGGATATGGATTGCGAATCAGACGGGCAAGGTCATCGGGGTTGCGCATTGGCCCGGCGTAGCGCCAGACCGAGTCGCGGGTCTCGTCGTTCGGCGGGTCGAAGCGCCACTGCGGCGGCTCGGGCCGGTCGCCCACCCGCTCTTCGGCGATCGCCGCCGCGGCGGCGCGGTTGCCGAAGACGAAGCACTCGCTGAGCGAGTTGGAGGCGAGCCGGTTGGCCCCGTGCAGGCCGGTGCAGGAGCACTCGCCGACGGCGTAGAGGCCAGGGAGCGAAGAGCGACCGTCGATGTCAACCGCGATGCCGCCCATCATGTAGTGGGCGGCGGGGGAGACAGGGACGGGACGCGCGTGCGGGTCGAGCCCGGCTTTGGCGAGCGATGCAAAGACGTTGGGGAACCGGGCCGGGTCGATCTCGCGCAGGTCAAGGTCGACCGAGGGCTTGCCGTCGACCCGCATCTGCTCGAGGATCGCCGCCGTTACCGCGTCGCGGGGGGCGAGCTCGTCGGTGAACCGCTCACCGTTGGCGCCGAGCAGCCGTGCCCCCTCGCCGCGGATCGCCTCGGTGATGAGGACGCCGTCGTCGGGGGTTCCCGGCAGCGCCAGCGCGGTTGGATGGAACTGGCAGAACTCGAGGTCGGCGAGGTCCGCCCCGGCAAGCGAGGCAAGCACCGGCCCAGCCCCGATCGCCCCGCGAGGGTTGGTCGTCCGCCGCCATAGCGCCGCGGCGCCACCGGTGGCGAGGATCGTCGCCGGCGCTGCCACCAGGCCCTCGCCCGTGACCACGCCATGGCAGCGCTCGCCGTCGCTCCACAGCGTCAGCGCCGAGGTTCGCTCCATCGCCACGATCCGCTCCTGCGCGGCGACCATCATCGCCAGCTTTGAGGTCAGCTCGCGCCCGGTCTGGCTGCCGCCGGCGTGGACGATTCGGCGATGCGCGTGGCCGCCCTCGAGGCCCAGCGCGAGCCGCCCCTCGTGGTCGAGGTCGAAGACGACGCCGCGGCGGACCAGGTCGCGGACCGTCGCCGGTGCCTCCTCGACCAACGCCCGCACCGCCGAGGATCGGCAGAGGCCGCGGCCGGCGGCGATCGTGTCGGCGGCGTGGCGCTCGGGTGAGTCGTCGGGTTCGAGCGCCGCCGCCAGGCCGCCCTGGGCCCAGTAGCTGGCGCTCTGGGAGAGCGGGGTGCGGGAGACGAGGCAGACGCGGGCGCCGAGCTCAGCGGCTCGCAGCGCACTCCAAAGACCGGCGGCGCCGCCGCCGACCACGGCGACGTCGAACTCGCCGACTGCGGTTATCGCCCCTCAGCCTCTCGACGCAGCGAGTCCAGTTGCCCCTGCAGCCAGTTGGCAGCTGAGTCGCGGGCCCGGGCTAGCTCGTCGGCGACCGTCTCCTCGGCGACGCTGGCCCGCTGCTCGGCGGCTTCGACCCGTTTCTCGGCGGTCTCCACCTGGGCCTCGATGTCGCTCAAGCGTTCCTCTGCCGCCGCCAGCGCCTTCTCCTTCTCCTCGCGCTCGCGCTCGAGGTCGGCTTCCAGGGCCTTGATCTCCTCTTCGGCCCGCTTCTCGGCCTCGGCGGCGAGCTTTGCCGCCTCCTCGAGCCGACGCTCCGCCTCGCGGATCTGGCTCTCGAGGCTCTCGCCGCCACCGGTTTCAGCGCTCATCGCATCCCAATCTATTACCGCTCCGGTAGCTGCGTCGGCACCGCTCCGGCAACCACCGCGCGATACGCCTCGATCACCCGCTCCGCCATCCCCGCCGCCGAGAGCGTCGCCGCCCGCGAGGAGCCGGCGACGCGCGGGTCGGCGACCTCCAGGTGACGTTGGGCGATCGCCGCCCAGGCGGCGGTGTCAAAGGGGGCGCAGAGGCAGCCATCGATTCCCCGCAGGGCGTAAGGGGCGATTCCGACTGGGGTGGAGAGGACCGGAACCTCGCAGGCCAGCGCCTCGATCGCCGCCATCCCGAACCCCTCGTAATCAGAGGTGACGAGGACGGCGTTGGCGGCGTTCATCCACAGCGGCATCTGCTCCGGCTCGATCGCGCCGCCGGTGAGGAGGTCGGCGCCGCAGGCCGCGGCGACCTCGGTAGCTCGGTCGTGGCGCTTCTCGGGCCGGTTCGGGTTGGCGGGGAAGAAGAGGTAGCTGCGCTCGGGGTCGAGGCCGAGCTGCCGGCGCGCCTGTGCGCGGGAGAGCGGCTCGAATCGGCGCAGGTCGGGGCCGCAGGGGAGGACCGCCGAGCCGGGGACCGCCGGCAGCCCCGGGCGTTCGTCCTCGGGCTCGAACAGCGCTCGCGAGGTGCCGGCGACCAGATCGAGCCGCCAGGCGAGCCGCCGGGAGAGGTGGCCGACGAGGTGGTGACGGACGTCGGTGCCGTGGAAGGTGACGATCAGCGGCGCTGCTCCGGCCAGCTTCGCCACCCACCCGGCGAGTCCGTAGTGGGCGTGGACGAGGTCGAAGCGCTGCTTGCGCAGCAGCGCCCGCAGGCGGCGGGTCGCCGGGATGTACTCGCCGCGACCCGGCGGGAAGACGAAGAGGTCGACCTCGATCCCGTGTCGGCGCACCTCGTCGACTTGGTCCCGGACCCACTGCCCTCGCTGCGGAGCCGCGGCGTCGGGCATGAAGTTGGTGACGACGAGGACCCGCACCGGCGTCAGGGTAGCCGCGGCGGCGGCAACCGGTAGCTCGCTGGCGTCTTTGAGAGCCGGATCGGGCTGCGGGGGAGGCGGACCGCGCCGCCGTCCTCGTGGGGGATCTCGACGATCGGGTCGAGGCCGAGGCGGTCGGCGAACTCGAACGCGGCGCCGACGTCGTTGACCACCCCGGCGGGGACGCGACGGCGGCCGAGGAGCTCGACCCACTCCGCGGCTGGGCGAGCGGCGAGTGCCTGCTCCAGGTACGGGCGCAGCTCGTCGCGGTTCTCGACCCGTGCCGGGTTGGTCGCGAAGCGCTCCTCATCTGCGAGATCGACGCCGAGCACCGCGCAGAGGTCGCGGAACTGGCGGTCGTTGCCGACCGCGAGGACGATCTCGCCGCCGCCGCAGCGCAGTAGTTCGTAGGGGGCGATGCTGGGGTGGCGGTTGCCCATCCGCCCCGGCGTAACCCCGGCGACGGTGAAGGCTGAGCTCTGATTCACCAGGCCCGCCAGGAGGGCCGAGAGCAGGTCGACCTCGACCAGTTGCCCTTCGCCGCTCTCGCGGCGGTGCTCGAGCGCGGCGAGGATGCCGACCGCAGCGAAGAGGCCGGCGATTACGTCGACGAGGGCGACTCCGACCTTGAGCGGCTCGCCGTCGGGCTCGCCGGTGATGCTCATCAGGCCGCCGAGGGCCTGGACGAGGAGGTCGTACCCCGGCAGCTCAGCACCGGGGCCGCTGCCGCCGAAGCCGGTGATCGAGCAGTAGACGAGGCCGGGGTTCTCGCTCGCGAGAGCCTCGTAGTCGAGGTCGAGCTTCGCCATCACCCCCGGGCGGAAGTTCTCGACGACGACATCGCTCGCCAGCGCCAGCCGCCGCGCCTCGGCGCGGTCGCCGGGGTCGGCGAGGTCGAGGGCGAGGCTGCGCTTGTTGCGGTTGACCGCCTGGAAGTAGGTGGCCTCACCTTCAGCGTCGTGTGGTGGTCCCCAGGAGCGGGTGTCGTCGCCGCTGCCGGGTCGCTCGACCTTGGTCACCTCGGCGCCGAGGTCGGCGAGCGTCATCGTCGCCAGCGGCCCAGCGAGGACCCGGGAGAAGTCGAGGATCCGCAGTCGCCCTAGCGCCGAGTCGGCCATTGAGTCACGATCCTAGGGACCCGCAACCGACGCCAAGGACGCCATGTCATCGACCACCACCGCCGCGCCGCCGATCCGCCCGCAGGACTACCTCGCCCTCGACGCCCTGCTCTCCGACGAGGAGCGCGACATTCGCGACACGGTCCGCGCCTTCGTCCGCGACCAGGTGGTGCCGAACGTCGGCGATTGGTTCGAGGAGGCGACGGTGCCGATCGCTGAGCTGGCTCCTGAACTGGGCAAGCTCGGGGTGCTGGGAATGCACCTTGAGGGTTACGGCTGCGCCGGCGCCAGCGGCACCGCCTACGGCCTCGCTTGTATGGAGCTGGAGGCCGGCGACAGCGGCATCCGCAGCCTCGTTTCGGTCCAAGGGTCGCTGGCGATGTACGCGATCTGGCGCTGGGGCTCGGAGGAGCAGAAACAAGCGTGGTTGCCGCGGATGGCCGCAGGGGAGGCGATCGGCTGCTTCGGGCTGACCGAGCCGGACGCTGGCTCCGACCCCGGTTCGATGCGGACCCGCGCTCGCCGCGACGGCTCCGATTGGATCCTGCACGGGCAGAAGATGTGGATCACCAACGGCTCGGTCTCCGAGGTCGCGGTGGTCTGGGCGCAGACCGACGAGGGGGTTCGCGGCTTCCTCGTCCCGAAGGGAGTTAAGGGCTTCACCACCCAGGACATCCATAAGAAGCTCTCGTTGCGCGCTTCGATCACCTCCGAGTTGCTGCTCGACGATGTGCGGCTACCCGCCGATGCGGTCCTGCCCGAGGTGAGCTCGCTGAAAGGCCCCCTCTCGTGCCTCAACGAGGCCCGCTACGGGATCGTCTGGGGCGCCGCCGGCGCCGGCCGAGCTTGCTACGAAGCGGCGCTTTCCTACGCGACCGAGCGGGTCCAGTTCGACCGCCCGATCGCCTCCTTCCAGATTCAGCAGCAGAAGCTGGCGGAGATGGTGCTGGAGGTGAACCGGGCAACGCTGGTCGCGATCCACCTGGGGCGGATGAAGGACGCGGGCACCTTGCGGCCCGAGCACGTCAGCCTGGGCAAGCTCGGCAACGTCAACGGCGCGATGGAGGTGGCGCGCAGCGCCCGGCAGGTCCTCGGCGCCAACGGCGTCACCCTCGAGTATCCGGTGATCCGACACATGAACAACCTCGAGTCGGTGGTCACCTACGAGGGAACCGCCGACGTCCACGCGCTGGTGATCGGCGGCGCCGTGACCGGGATCCAAGCCTTTCGCTAGCGCCCCGCTCGGGCTTAATTTAGTCCCGGGTTTCCTTCATTGCTTCGTGGGTATTTGATCGTTCGCTGAGACACCCACGAGGAGGGGGAATGGAGGAGGCGAGCGGCAGCCCATCTCTGGTTCTGGTCGAGCAGCACGAGGCCCTGCGCGACGGCCTTGCGCTGCTGCTCGAGCGGCGCGGCTTCTCGGTCCTCGCCTGTGCGACCACCGCCGCCCGTGGCGAAGAGGCGATCGGTGAGCTGCACCCCGATGTCGCGGTGGTCGGCGTCGACCTGCCGGATGAACGGGGGACGGAGCTGATCAGGCGGCTCCACGGGAAGACGAACGGGACCAAATTCGTCATTTACACGGGCCTGTCCGGGCCCGACCTGCTCGAGGCGGCGTTCAGAAGCGGCGCCCGCGGGTTGGTCGCAAAGCCAGCCGGGCTCGCAGATCTGGTTGAGGCGCTGAAGAAGGTCTGCCGCGGCGGCCGTTATTTCGATCCCCGCTTCTCGCTGAAGGAGGAGAGAAGCGGGGCGAAAGCATTGAGCGCCCGCGAGGCGGAGATCCTGGGCTTGCTCGCGCAGGGGCTGACCGGCGAGGAGATCGCCCAGCGCCTCGTCCTCTCCCCGGAGACCGTTCGCACCCACGTCCGCAACGCGATGGGCAAGCTGGAGGCGAGGACGCGGACCGAGGCAGTGGTGAAGGCGCTGGAGCGGGAGGAGATTCAGACCGCCTAGAGATCCCCCCAGCCAGGGAGGCGCGCCAAGTCACTGAGATGGCCCACAGATGGTGCGCTTTCGGGGCTCTCGCGTCTTGTTTGGTGCGCTCGGTCCACCCAGCATCGACGCCTCCATTCGACAAAGGAGGTTCTCGATGATCTACGCGCTGATCGGTTACCTACACGCCGCGGTCTTCCGACGGCTGCAAGGGATCCGACGACTTGCCGAGGAGAGGGGACAGGGGACGGTCGAGTACGTCGGCTTGATCCTGCTCGTTTCCCTGCTGATGGTCGGCATGGTCGCCGCCATGAAGGGCTTCAACGGCAAACAAGGCACCGAGCTCGCCGACGTGATCGTCGACAAGATCAAGGAGGCAGTCGACAAGGTCGCCTTCAAATAGGGACCGTGGCGCTTTTGTGGCCCATGCGGTCACAAAAGCGCCGCCCGCCGCCGCTTGCCTTCGCATGAGAGACTCGCGCGATGCCAGCTTCACGCAGTTACGACCGGGCGCCGGCTGATATCCGGCCGGTGACCATTGACGCCGGGTTTGTCGAAAGCGCTGACGGGTCGGCGCTGATCTCGATCGGCCGCACGCGGGTGATCTGCACCGCCTCGATCCAGGAGCAAGTGCCGCGCTGGATGACGGGCAAGGGGAAAGGCTGGGTCACCGCCGAGTACGCGATGCTGCCCGCCTCGACCGGCGACCGCAAGCAGCGCGACATCTCGAAGGGCAAACAGGACGGGCGCGGGGTTGAGATCCAACGTCTGATCGGCCGCTCGCTGCGGGTGGTCGTCGACTTCCGGGCGATGGGTGAGCGCAGCGTCTACGTCGACTGCGACGTGCTCGAAGCCGACGGCGGCACCCGCTGCGCGGCGATCACCGGCGGCTACGTCGCTCTGCGCCAGGCCTTCCAGAAGCTGGTTGACAAGAAAGCGCTCGATGCGCTGCCGCTGACCGGCAGCGTCGCGGCGGTCAGCGTCGGCATGGTCAACGGCCGCGCTCTCTGCGACCTCGACTACGGCGAGGACTCAAATGCTGAAGTCGACGCCAACGTGGTGATGACCGGCGACGGCGGTCTGGTCGAGGTGCAGGCGACGGCGGAGCGGACGCCGCTCTCGCGCGCCTCCCTCGATGAGTTGCTGGGTCTCGCGGAGCTGGGGATAGGGCGCCTGCGGGAGGTGCAGGAGCGCGCCGCATGATCCTGGCCACCCGCAATCAGCACAAGGTGCGGGAGATGGCCGAGCTGTTGCCGGGGGTGGACCTGAAGCCGCTCCCGGACGCGGTGGAGCTACCGCCGGAGACGGGGGACAGCTTCGAGGCCAATGCCTTGATCAAGGCCCGCGCTGCGCGTGAGGCTACCGGCGAGGTGACGATCGCCGACGACTCGGGGATCGAAGCCGCCGACCTCGGCGGCGCCCCGGGGATCTATTCCGCCCGCTACGCCGGCGAAGGAGCGAGCGACGAGGCCAACCTCGAGAAGCTACTGCGCGAAGTCGATGCCGTCGGTGGAAACCGCCGCGCCGCCTACGTCTGTGTGATCGCCCTGATTGACGAGGCCGGCCACGAGTACGTATTCGAGGCCCGTTGTGAGGGGACGTTGCTGCGGGAGGGGCGCGGCGACGGTGGCTTCGGCTACGACCCCGCCTTTGTCCCCGATGAGACCGGTCACAACGACGACCGCACCTTCTCCGAGTTGAGCCCGGAAGAGAAGAACGTGATCAGCCACCGCGGCAAGGCGGTGCGGATGCTGGTTCGACACCTCGGCCTGGAGGCAGGCGCAGCGCCATGATCCGCACCAAAAGCGGCGCCGCTGCGCTCTCGATCGCCTCCAACGCGATCCTGATCGCGCTGAAGCTGGCCGCCGGTGCGATCACCGGCTCGATCGCGATCATCACCGAGGCGATCCACTCGCTGATCGACCTCGTCGCCTCCGTGATCGCCTTCATCTCGGTTCGCAAAGCCGACGAGCCCGCCGACGAGGAGCACCCCTACGGCCACGAGAAGGTCGAGAACCTGGCGGCCAACATCGAGGGGATCCTGATCCTGGTTGGCGCGGCGGTGATCGTCTACGAGGCGACCCACCGCCTGGTTGCCGGCTCCTCGGTCGAATCGCTCGGCGTCGGCATCGCCGTGATGGGCTTCTCGGTCGTCGCCAACCTCCTCGTCTCGGCGAACCTCTACCGCCAGGCCCGGATCCACGAATCGCCGGCGCTGGAGGGCGACGCCGCCCACCTCCGCACCGATGCCCTCACCTCGGCCGGCGTTCTAGTCGGCCTCGCCCTGGTCGAGATCACCGGCGCCGCCGCATTCGACTCGATCACCGCCCTGGCCGTCGCCGCGGCGATCGTTTGGGCCGGGATCAAGATCATCCGTCGCTCCTCCGGGGTCCTCGTCGACGAGGTACTGCCGGATCCGGAGATGGATCAGATCGAGGCGGCGATCGCCGCCGCCCGCACCCCCGAGGTGGCTGGGTACCACAAGCTCCGCGGCCGCCGTGCCGGCCGCCGCCGCCACATCGACTTCCACGTCCAGTACCGCTCCGGGACCTCGCTCGAGCGCGCCCACGAACTCGCCCACCAGATGCGCGGCCGGATCGAGGCCGAGATCCCCCAGGCCGAGGTCTTGATCCACGTCGAGCCGGAGACCTCCTACCGAGAAGGCGAAAACGGGCCCTACCGCTCGGGCTAAGCAGGCGGCAGCAAGTTGACGCTCGCCGCCAGCCCGATCGCGACCAAAGTGATCGCGTAACCGGTGTAGCCGCTGAAGGCAAAGAGGACCGCGGCGATCGCGCAGATGACGACGGTGATGATCCATGAGGCTCGGGCAAGGGGCACGGTCGGTATTTTCACGCAGATGCCCGACGCTGCCGCAGCCACCGCCCCCGACCGGGAGTCCGCGGAGGCGGCGCTCGCCTTTCTCGCCGAGATGTCGCCGGACCTGCGGGGTGCCGCAATCCTCGGGTCGGAGGGCGAGGTGTTGGCCGCGACGGGGGAGGAGCCGGAGCGCTGGCGCGAGGACGCGGCAGCGCTGTTCGGCGCCGCCGACGCCGCCGAGAGCGCGCCGGTGGAGCAGCTCCACATCGCCACCGAGCAGGGCGAAGTCTTCGCGATCCGCAACGCCGGGCTGGCGGCGATCGCCGTCACCGACCGCTTTGCCCTCGCTTCGCTGTTGCTCTTCGACATGCGCTCGATGCTGCGGGAGCTGGCCGAGTCCGCCGAAGGCGGCGACTGATGCCACCAAAGCCACACCGGGTTCTGATGGACCGCGTCTCCGTCTACGCCGACGAAGCCGCCGCCTTCATGCGCCGCCGCCGAGTTGCCCGCCGCCCCTTCGCCCGCCTCTATTACCCCCACGGCCGTAGTGCTGACCACGCCGAGGATTCGAGCAGCGGCGCCGAGCTCTTCGTCGCCGCCGGGCGGCTGATCGAGGTCGCCGGGAAGAAGAAGGGATGAGCGAGTTGATCGACCAGGGTGTCGCCGAGCGCGTGATCGCACGGGCGCTTGCCAACGGTGGCCGCTTCGCCGAGCTCTTCGTCGAACGACGCCGCGGCCAGACCCTGGCAATCGATGAGTCGCGGATCGAGTCGGTGCAGTCCGGCGCCGAGGAGGGCGCCGGCGTGCGCGTCGTCGACGGCGCCACCACCTACTTTGCCCACGTCGATGGCCTCGAGCCAGCCGACCTCGAACGCGCTGCCGACGAGGCGGCGGCGGCCCTGCGAGCCGAGCGCACCGAGCCGACGCCGCTGCAGGCGCGCCAGGTCACCCCGCTGCCGATCGAGCACCGGCCGGAAGAGGTCACGGCGCAGCGCAAGGCGGAGATGCTGCGCGAGCTCGATGAGCGGGCCCGTGCCAAGGGTGGGGAGATCGCCCAGTTCACGGCTTCTTACGCCGAGGCGCGGCGCCAGGTCACCGTCGCCAACTCTGATGGTCTCTTCAGCGGCGACGACCGCACCCGCGTCCGCATCGGTGCCCAGGCGGTCGCCCGCCGCAATGGCACGGTCGAGACCGGGGCCGAGACGCTCGGCGCCCACCGCGGTTTCGAGTTGCTCGAAGACGACCCGGGTCAGATCGCCGAGCAGGCGGCGGCCAAGGCGCTGACCCTGCTCGACGCCGTTCCCGCCCCCTCCGGCTCGATGCCGGTGGTCGTCGGCGGTGGCTTTGGCGGCGTCCTCTTCCACGAGATGACCGGCCACGGGCTCGAGGCCGACCACATCCAGAAGGGCGCCAGCGTCTACATCGACAAACTCGGCGAGCAGGTGGCCGAGACTCTGCTCAACGCCTACGACGACGGCCGCCTGCCGGGAGAGTGGGGCAGCGACGCGATCGACGACGAGGGCCAGCCAACCCAGAAGACGCAGGTGATCGAGGCCGGGCGCCTCACCTCTTACCTCTACGACCGCCTCACCGCCGAGCGCGGCGGGGTCGAGTCGACCGGCAACGGCCGCCGCGAGAGCTTCCGCCACCTGCCGATCCCGCGCATGACCAACACCTACATCGCTCCCGGTGACGCCACCCCGGAGGCGATGATCGCCGAGGTTGAGCAGGGCTTCTACGCCGTCTCCTTCGGCGGCGGTCAGGTCGACCCCGCAACCGGCGATTTCGTCTTTGGCGTCTCGGAGGGCTACCTGATCGAGGGCGGCAAGGTGACCAGCCCCTGCCGCGGCGCCACCTTGATCGGTAACTGCCTCGAGGCGCTGGCGGCGATCGATGCGGTCGGCGATGACTTCTTCATGAAGACCGGGATCTGCGGCAAGGGCGGCCAGAAAGTGCCGGTCGGGACCGGCCAGGGGCACGTTCGGGTGCGGGCGATGACGGTCGGGGGCACGGAGCGGTGACCGAGCTGAGCGCGGCTGCCCGGCGCGGGGTCGAGGCCGCCACCACCGCTGGTGCCAGCGACGCCGAGGCCTACGTCTCGCGTGAGGGCGGGCGCGAGGTTCGGGTCCACGGCGGTGAGGTCGAGAGTCTCACCGCCGCTACGCAGACCGGGATCGGGATCCGGGCCTGGGTTGGGCACCGGGTCGGCTACTCCTACGGGACGGATCTCTCTGACGCCGGGGTGACGGCGATCGCCAGCCGCGCCGCTGAAGCCGCGGCGGTCGCCGACGAGGATGAGTTCGCGGCGCCGCCGCAGCCCTCTGAGCTCGAGGCGCTGGCTGGTCTTGGCGATCCGTCGGTCGCCGAATGGGAGACGGGTCGGGTGGCGGAGCTGGCGCTGACGGTCGAGCGCACCGCGCTCGCCTCCGATCCGCGCTTGGTCGGCGTCGAGACGGCTGTCTACGCCGATTCCGATGAGCGGGTGGCGATTGCCTCCTCGGCCGGTGTCGCTGGTGAGTACGAGGTCTCGAGTTGCTACGCCTACCTGCAAGCCCTGGCCGAAGGAGAGGGGGCGCGGGAGACCGGTCTCGGCTTCGGCCTCGCCCGCGGCCCCCATGGCCTCGACCCGGAGGCGATCGGGCGCGAGGGGGCGGAGCGGGCGCTGGCGATGATCGGCGCCGGAAAGCCCCAGTCCCGCGCTTGCCCCGTGGTCCTCGACGAGACCGTTGCCGCCAGCTTTGCCGGCCTGATCGGCGGTGCCCTCAGCGCCAAAGCCGTCCAGCGTGGCCGCTCGCCCTTTGCCGGCCGCCTCGATCAGGAGGTCGCGAGCGAGGCCTTCGTGCTCTACGACGACGGCCGCGACCCCCAGGGCCCCGCTTCGGCGCCCTTTGATGGAGAGGGGGTGCCGCGGCGCCGCACCGCCTTGATCGAGGGCGGCAGGCTGCGGTCCTACCTCTACGACACCTACACCGCCAACCGCGAGGGCACCGGCTCGACCGGCTCCGCCTCACGGCAGGGCTACCGGTCCTTGCCCTCGGTCTCGACCTCGAACCTGATTGTCGCCTCCGGCTCGCACTCGTTGGAGCAGCTGTTGGCGCAAGCGGGGGAGGGGGTTTTCGTCACCGACGTCGCCGGTCTGCACTCGGGCGTCAACCCAGTCACCGGGGTTTTCTCGGTCGGTGCGTCGGGTCGGATGATCCGCGACGGTCAGCTCGCCGAGCCGGTGCGCGAGTTCACGATTGCGGGTGAGTTGGTGGCGATGCTGGGTGCCGTCAGCGCCGCCGGAGCGGAGTCGCGCTGGGTTCCTTTTGGAGGTTCCGTCAGCACGCCGCCACTGCTGGTCGCCGAGATGGCGATCAGCGGTTCGTGACATTTGGCTCCAGAGCGCAAGTTCTTACGCCGAGGCCGCTGTTAGATTGCGGCCGTCTTCAAACCCCGAGGAGGATTTCCGACGTGACCAAGGCTGAGTTTCTGGACCAACTTGCAGGCGACGACCGGCTGGGCAGCAAAAAAGCTGCCAGCGACGCCGTCGACGCTGTTCTCGATGCGATCACCGGTGCCCTGAGCAAGGGCGAGGAGGTTGCTTTCACCGGCTTCGGCAAATTCCACGTCGCCGAGCGCGGCCCGCGTCAGGGAGTCAACCCCCGCACGGGCGAAAGAATCACCATCCCGGGCGGCAAAGTTCCCCGCTTCTCCGCCGGCTCGGCCCTGAAGACCAAGGTCAAGGGCGGCTGATTCGCTGAGTCCCTTTGCTGATCGGCTCGCGGCGCTCGTTGAGGAGCGCCGCAGCCAGATCTGCCTCGGCCTCGACCCCGACCCGGCCAAACTGGCCTGGTCGGGCGAGGCGGAGGCTGATCCCCAGGCACCGGCCGCGGAGCTGGCTGCCACTGCGGTCGCCGATCACTGCCGCGCCCTGATCGAGCGGGCCGGCCCCGCTTGTGTCGCGGTGAAGCCGCAACTCGCTTGCTTCGAGCGCCTCGGCGCTCCCGGCTGGCGGGCGTTGGAAGAAACCTGCACCGCGGCGCGCGAGGCGGGACTGCTGGTCGTCGCCGACGGCAAGCGGGGTGACGTCCCAGTCACCGCTGCCGCCTACGCCCAAGCGTTGGTCGGGGAGACGCCGACCCCCTGGGGTCCCGTCCAGGGCCTTGGCGCCGACGCCTTCACCGCCAACCCGCTGCTCGGTCGCGATGCCCTCGAGCCGTTGGTTACCGCCGCGGCTGAGAAGGGAGCCGGAATCTTCGCCTTGGTTCGCACCAGCAACCCTGGTGCGGCCGACATCCAGGATCTGCCGGCCCCCGAGGCGCCGCTGCACGAGCGTCTGGCTGGACTGGTCGACGAGCTCGCCGAGCGTCTGCCAGCGGAGTCGGGGTTGAGCGGCATGGGGGCCGTTGTCGGTGCAACCGAGCCGCGCCATTTCAGCCGCATGCGAGAGCTGATGCCGCGGGCGATCTTTCTCATTCCAGGCGTCGGCGCTCAGGGCGGCCGCCCTGAGCTGCTCGGCGCGGCCTTTTCCGCTGGCCGAGCCGCCGGGCTGGTTGCCGCCTCGCGCGGGATCGCCGCCGACCCCGATCCCGCCGCCGCGGCCGAGCGCCTGCGAGATGCGGTTTGGGCGATATCGACCGCCTAGCGAGGCCGAACGCGATTACGATCAGCCGCCCCAACTGATTCGCCCCTCCCCATCCAATGGAAAAACGCACTAGCGCCGCCGCCCGCCTCGTCGCCGCTCTCGCCCTCGTGGTTGGAGCTCTGGTCGTGGTCGTGGTCGTTGCGGGGGCGATGAGCGACGACTCTTCTTCGCCTCAGCACCGCGGGCAGAACCAGTCCCAGAAGGAAACGAAGGAGCGGACCAAAGCCAAGGCTTACACGGTCGAATCGGGTGACACCCTGACCGCGATCGCCCACAAGACCGGGGTCCCCGTCGCCGAGATCTTGGCTCTGAATCCCGAAGTCGATCCCCAGATCCTGATCGCCGGTCAGACGCTGAAACTGCGATGAGGAACGGGCGCCACGGCGCCGGCCTGCTGGCGCTGCTCTCGGTGCTGGCGTTGTGGCTGGTCCCGAACGCGGTGGCCGCGCCAGCCCAGGGGCCGGAGGGGATTGAAGCCAAGTCCTGGACCGTCGTCGACGGTCGCAGCGGCGACGTCCTCGCTTCCCACGCCGCCCAACGGCGCCTGCCGATCGCCAGCACCACGAAGTTGATGACCGCCTACGTGGCTTTGAAGGAGCTGCCGTTGGAGAAGGTTGTCCGTGCGGCGCCCTACTCGCCGATCTACGGCGAGTCGCTGATGGGGCTGCGAACGGGGGAGCGGGTCAGCGTTCGCGACCTCCTCTACGGGCTGATCTTGGTCAGCGGCAACGACGCCGCGCACACGCTCGCGGTCGCGGCGGCCGGCTCCGAAGCGAGCTTCGTGGGGCAGATGAACCGCTACGCGGCCGCGCTCGGCCTCGCCGACACCAACTACGCGAACCCGATCGGCCTCGACCAGGTTGGCAACTACTCGAGCGCCGCCGACCTGGCGACGCTGACCCGGCGGCTGCTGCGCGACCCGGCCTTCGCCAAGATCGCCGACTCGCGCACGGCGCTCCTTCGCAGTCTGCGACCACCGCGGCGGATCGACACCCTCAATGACCTGCTGTACATGGCGCCCTGGGCGACGGGGGTGAAGACCGGCCACACCTTCGACGCCGGCTATGTACTGGTCGGCTCGGGGGAGAAGAAGGGCGTCAGCCTGGTCTCGGTGGCGATCGGCGCCCCGACCGAAGAAACCCGCTTCACCGACAACTTGACCCTGCTCGAATTCGGCTTCTCCCAGTACCTGCGGCGACTGCCTATCCGCCGGGGCCAGGATCTCGCCGAACCGGAGATCCGTTACTCCGGCGGCCACTTGCCGCTGCGGGCCGAACGCTCGTTGGCGGTCGGCGTCCGCCGCGGCCAGCGGCTCGACCTGCGCGTGCAGGCCCCGCAGGAGGTCGCGGGGCCGATCACTCGCGGCGCCAAGCTCGGCCGCGCAACCGTCTTCGTCGAGGGCCGCCGGGTTGGAACCGTGCCCCTTGCCGCCACCCGTTCGGTCTCCGAGGCGAGCCTCTTCGATCGGGTCCGCAGCACGGTCGCCGACAATCCAATCCCTATCGCGATCGCCGTGTTCGTGATACTCATGGTCGGGGTATTGCTGTTGCGCTGGCTGGCCCGCAGAAACGACCAGGGAGTGGAATCGGGGTGAAGGCCAAGTGATCCTCACGGTGACCTTGAACGCGGCGATTGACCGCACCGTCGCGGTTCCCAATTTCCGGCTCGGACGACGCCACCGTGCGGTCGAGAGCCGCACCGTGGCCGGCGGCAAGGGGATCAACGTCGCCCGCGCGCTGAGCCTGCTGGGACGGCCGGTGATCGCCTCCGGCTTCGTTGGCGGGCCGACTGGGACCCGGGTGTTGGAACAGCTTCAGGAAGAATCGGTGCTGACCGATTTCACCCGGATCGCCTCTGAGACCAGGATCAACCTGGCCGTGATCGACCCCACTTCGGGGGAACAGAGCGAGATCAACGAGCGCGGGCCGGCGGTCAGCGCCGAGGAGGTGAAGCGGCTCTTCGACCGGATCGGCTATCTCGCCAGCGGCGCCAAGATCTGCGTCCTCGCCGGTTCCGTGCCCCCGGGGGCGGGGGACGACCTCTACGCGCGCCTGGTCGACGACCTCTCGCGCCGCGGCGTGCCGGTGGTCCTCGACGCCGAGGGCGAGGCGATGCTGGCCGGGGTCCGCGCCGGTGCCTCGATGGTGACCCCGAACGAGGCCGAGGCCGAGGAGCTGGTCGGGCAGGAGTTCGCCGACAAAGGCGACCTCGCCCAAGGCCTGCTGGAGCTGGTGCGCCTGGGGGCGAGCGAGGCAGCGATCACCCGCCCCGATGGCTGCGTCGCCGCCGTCGGCGAGGGGAGCTCGCGGCGTCTGCTCGAGGTCCACACCGAGCCGCTGGAGCCGGTTTCCACGGTCGGATCGGGCGATGCCTTTGTCGCCGGCTACGTCGCCGCTCGCTACGAAGGCCGCTCAGCAGAGGACTGTCTTGCCTACGGGGTTGCCTGTGGAGCCGAGTCGACCCAGCACTTCGGCGCCGGCACCGTCGACCGCAACCAAGTCGAGCGTCTGCTCGGCGAGGTCTCCGTCCACGATTTGGAGGTCCCCGCGGAAGTGTAGGCTGGCTTATTCAACGCCACGCCTTGGAGGACTAACTTGGAAATCGAAATCGGCCGCGGCAAGAAGGGCCGCCGCGCTTACGGATTCGACGACATCGCGATCGTTCCTTCCCGCCGGACGCGCGACCCCGACGACATCGACATCAGCTGGACCCTCGGTCCCTACCGCTTCGAACTGCCCCTGGTGGCCTCGGCGATGGACGGGGTGGTCAGTCCCGACACCGCCGTTCTAGTCAACGAGCTAGGTGGCCTCGGGGTGCTCAACTTGGAGGGGATCTGGTCTCGCTTCGAGAACGCTGAGGAGAAATTGGAGGCGATCGCCGCCGCGCCGAAGCACGAAGCGACGCGGCTGATGCAGGAGATCTACACCGAGCCGGTCAAGGCCGAGCTGATCGCCAAGCGGGTCGAGGAAATCAAGTCCCGCGGCGCCGTTGCCTGCGGCTCGTTGACGCCGCAGAAAGTGCGCGAGTACTACGAGGTCGCTGTTGAGGCTGGCCTCGACATCCTCGTTATTCAAGGCACGGTGATCTCGGCCGAACACGTCTCGACCACGGTTGAGCCGCTCAACCTGAAGGAGTTCATCTCCGAGGTCCCGGTCCCGACTGTGGTCGGCGGCTGCGCCTCCTACTCGACCGGGCTGCACCTGATGCGGACCGGGGCGGTGGGCGTCCTCGTCGGGGTCGGTCCCGGCGCCGCCTGCACCACCCGCGGCGTGCTCGGGATCGGCGTCCCGCAGGCGACCGCGATCGCCGACGTTGCCGCCGCCCGCGCCCAGCACATGCTGGAGACCGGTGAGTACGTGAACGTGATCGCCGACGGTGGCATGCGGACCGGCGGGGACGTCTCCAAGGCGATCGCCACCGGCGCCGACTCGGTGATGATCGGCTCGCCGCTGGCGCGGGCCAAGGAGGCACCGGGCCGCGGCTTCCACTGGGGGATGGCGACCTTCCATCCTTCGCTGCCACGCGGCACCCGCGTCACCACCAAGCAGGACGGGACGTTGGAGGAGATCCTCCTCGGGCCGGCCAAGGAGAACGACGGCACTTTCAACCTGATGGGAGCGCTGAAAACCTCGATGGCCACCTGTGGCTACGAGGACATTCGTTCCTTCCAGCGGGCCGAGGTGATGGTTGCGCCGGCGCTGATGAGCGAGGGCAAGAAGCTCCAGAACGAGCAGCACGTCGGCATGGGCTCGAACGGTCGGGCCGCGGTGTCGACTGGGGTCGCCGTATCGGATGACTGAGGGGCTCGAGGCCGCTCGATCGGCGGGTCCTGTCACGGCAGGGGACCCACCTCCCCCTGCACGGCAGGGGGAGGTCCCCCCTACCGTGCCACCCACCGAAAGAGCCGTCGAGGAGGTCCTCGTCCTTGATTTCGGAGGCCAGTATTCGCAGCTGATCGCCCGGCGGATCCGGGAATGCGGGGTCTTTGCTGAGTTGCTGCCGGCAAACACCGCTGTGGAGAAGATTCGGGAGCGGAAGCCGAAAGGGTTGGTTCTGTCCGGCGGCCCGGCGTCCGTCTACGAGCCTGGGGCGCCTAAGTTCCCGACTCAGCTGCTCGACCTGGAGATCCCGATGCTGGGCATTTGTTACGGCATGCAGGCGATGGTCCTCGCCCTTGGCGGCAAGGTCGAGTCGGCTGAGACGGGAGAGTTCGGCCGCACCGATCTCGTCCTCCGCGATGGTGGCGGGCGTCTGCTCGGCGGCCTGCCGGAGGAGCAGAGCTGCTGGATGAGCCACCGCGACGCCGTCTTCGAGGCCCCGGAAGGGTTCACCGCCCTCGCCTCGAGCCCGAGCTCGCCGGTGGCCGCCTGCGAGTTCCCCGACCGCGGCCTCTACGGGATCCAGTTCCATCCCGAGGTCGTCCACACTCCCTACGGGACCGAGATCCTCACCCGCTTCCTGCGCGACGTTGCCGGCTGTACCGAGCAGTGGTCGCCGCAGTCGGTGATCTCCGAACAGGTCGAGAAGGTCCGCGCCCAGGTCGGCGAGGGCAAGGTCATCTGCGGCCTTTCCGGCGGGGTCGATTCCTCCGTCGCGGCGCTGCTTGTCCACAGGGCGGTTGGCGACCGCCTCACCTGCGTCTTCGTCGATCACGGCCTGATGCGGATGAACGAGGCCGAGCAGGTCGTAGAGGCCTTCGGCCAGTTCGGGATCCCACTGGTCCACGTCGACGCCGAAGAGCGCTTCCTCGCCAAGCTGGCGGGCAAAGACGACCCGGAGGAGAAGCGCAAGATCATCGGCACCGAGTTCATCCGCGTTTTCGAGGAGGAGGCGGCGAAGCTCGAGGACGTCAGCTACCTGGTCCAGGGCACCCTTTACTCGGACGTGATCGAGTCTGGCGGCTCCGACCACGCGGCGACGATCAAGTCGCACCACAACGTCGGTGGCCTCCCTGACGATCTCGAGTTCGAGCTGGTCGAGCCGCTGCGGATGTTGTTCAAGGACGAGGTCCGCGCGGTCGGGGCCGAGCTCGGCCTGCCGGAGCGGATGGTCTGGCGGCAGCCGTTCCCGGGGCCGGGCCTCGGGATCCGCATCGTCGGCGGCGAGGTCAACAAAGAGCGCTTGGACATCCTCCGCGCCGCCGACGCGATCCTCCAGGAGGAGATTCGCGCCGCCGAGCTCTACCGCCAGCTCTGGCAGTCCTTCTGCGTCCTCCCAGTCGTCCGCTCGGTGGGCGTCCAGGGCGACGGCCGCACCTACGCCTATCCGATCGTGATCCGCGCCGTCACCTCCGACGACGCGATGACCGCCGACTGGGCACGGCTTCCCTACGACCTGCTGGAGCGGGTCTCGAACCGGATCATCAACGAGATCCGCGACGTAAACCGCGTCGCCCTCGACATCTCCTCAAAGCCGCCGGCGACGATCGAGTGGGAGTAGGGCGGGGCCGCTTTCGGTAGGGAGGGACGGGTGTCCCCTGACCCACCTGGGATTTTCGCCGTGAACTACCCATCTCTCGCCGAGTAGCTAGTGCGAAAATCAGGACGCCG
>DATDLJ010000062.1:0-12220 GCA_036519395.1 Solirubrobacterales bacterium
TCAAGGACAGATCGTCCTTGAAGACGGCACGCTCGGCAAGGACGAATACTCCTACGACAAGCTCGGTCGCCTGGTCTCCGCCAGTGAAACGCCGACTGGTGGCACCTGCGTCACCCGTGGCTACACCTACGACAAAGACTCCAACCGGACCAAAATGCAGACCAGCGCCGGGATCGGCTCTGCCTGCTCCACGTCCGGCGGAACGACGCAGGAATACGAATACGACGAAGCCGATCGCCTCCTTGGATCTGGCTTGACCTATGACGGCCTCGGCCGGATCACCAACCTCCCGGGCCAGTACGCGGGTGGCAAAGCGCTGGCGACGACCTACTTCGGCAATGACATGGTGGCCACCCAGAGCCAGAACGGAGTCTCCAACACCTACCAGCTCGATGCACTGCTCCGCCATCGCCAGCGGCTACAGGCCGGTGGGCTCGAAGGGACCGAAGTCTTCCACTACGCCGGTCCCGGCGATGCCCCGGCATGGACCGAACGTGGATCAGCATGGACCAGGTCCATCGTCGGCATCGGTGGCGAAGTCGCCGCCGTCAAGGAGAGCGGCAAAGAAGTTGAGTTCCAACTGACTGACCTTCATGGCGATGTCGTTGCGACGGCCGCTGCTGGATTCGCAACCAAACTCAAAGCCACCTTTAGCTATGACGAGTTCGGCAATCCAACCGCAGGAGGCAGCATCGGCCGCTTCGGCTGGCTTGGGGGAAAGCAGCGCCGGACCGAACTTCCGTCAGGAGTGATTCAGATGGGGGTCAGGAGTTATGTGCCCGCGCTCGGCCGGTTCCTGACCCCGGACCCGGTATTTGGAGGGTCTGCGAACCCGTATGACTACGCAGACCAGGACCCAGTCAATGCCTTCGATCTCGCCGGGACCTGCTCGACCAAAAAAGGATGTAGGGCAGTGCGCCGGGAGAAACGGTCCAAAGTGCAGAACAGGGTGGATCGAATTAGAGAGAGAATGCAAGAGGCTCGGGAAAAACGCGCAGGAGGTCGTCGCAATAGGGGGGATGTCGGACCGATAGACATCAGGCTTCCGTGGGAAAAGGAGGCCGGAAAGGCGCTGAACAAGGTCGAAGAGGCTGTCAAGGGCGTACTCAACATGTCATGCGGGGAAGCGGCGGATCATTTTGCCTACGCGGGAGGAACCGCAGCAGGAGCGGGAGTTCTCCTGGCAGGGGGTGGCCCCGTGGCGGCGGCGGTCGGCGGTTTGCTCATAAAACTGGGAGCAGTGTCAGGAATCGCCGCCGGGGTCTTCTATGGCGCATCAAAGACTGGAGTATGCTAATGCGGCTGGCGTACAGAGGTCAAACCAGGCAGGCCGGTAGGTAGCATTTATGAGCGTGTTCCAGAAAATATTGGTGTTGGTCGCCGTCATGTGTTTAGCTCTGGCCGGCTGGTCGTTGATTCAGGGAGAATTCCGGGATGCCATTTTTGGCCTCGCCTTGGCACTCTTTCTCTTATGGTGTTGGCGCTGGGAGTCGGGCCATCCGGGGGAGCGAGCCCGTTAGCGAGGCGAACTGGGAGGAAAATAGCTCCCATTCATTCCGCCTTCAGGGTCGGCGAGTCAGTTGCTGATGATCGAGTCCGGCAAGCGGAATGGGTCCAACCAATTGATCGAAGGGCAAGCCTTTCGCTTAGTTGGAGAACCCCGCGATGCGCCAGTGATGCGCCAGTCCGCGACCTGGACCACCGGAGCCAACCGGCAATAGCCGGAGACGCCTCCGCATTAGCAAGCCAGATCCGACTTGCCCTCTCCCCTCCTCCAGTTCTCTCCTCCCTGTAGTAACCCCAGAAGCGCCCCGCCTCCCCCGGCGGGGCGTTTTCTGTTTGAGGAGAACTGATGTCAGCCAGGGCTGGCAACTGACGGTTCGGCGTCGCTCCGCTCGAGCACCGCGACCCCGTTTGGCGCACCGGTCAGGTCGAGGACGCGCCGGACCTGCCCACGGGGGTCGAGCAGGATGAGCACGGAGCCCGTACGACGAGTCTCCACCGCGGCATCGAAGATGATTGAGAGTGATGCGCAGTCGATAAGCGTCAGCGCCCGGAGATCGAGCACCACGCGCATCGCGTCAGCCTGCGCGTCGCTTAGGGCCTGCTCGAATTGCGCACAGACGCTGAGGTCGAGCTCGCCGGCGAGGACGAGCCGGATCGAGCCGCCGCTCTCGGCCCTACGCGTGCAGGAAAACAACGGAGACGGCCGCAGGCCGGGTCGATGGAAAGACGGAGGTGAAGCGGGAGAGTTGGTCATCGCAGGCTCCTCGTGGACGATGGTCCGGAAGTCAGAGCGTGCTGCCGGCTGAAGCCGACCTCAGTGATGCCCTCCTCTAAGCAGAGTAACTCGGTTCGCCCCGGCCGTCGACCCCTTGTGATTCGTCTGACCGCTACCCCCTGCTGCGGGTTACCGTTTTCCCAAGCGAGGGACCGGCCATTTAGACATTCGACGTTGGTGTGAAAAGGCGCCTCGCGGGGGTAGGTAATTCGCGGAGGGCATAGCTCCGAGGTCCCGTCTCAGCGTTGGTATTGGGATAGGGCAGCGCCGCCTGACTTCCTTGTGGAGACCAGCCACCCAAGGAGATCCCATGCGTGCGCATCCCTGGAGTCCCGAGTGACGGAGAGCAACGGGCTACCGCTTGCGGGGAGGGCGTTGACCGAGGCAATTTCGGCGGCGGTCGTGGAGCTCTATGCCGAGTTCTACGCCCACGATCGCACCACCGCGACCACCTACATCAACGACAACGTTGTCGTCTGCGTCCTCGAGGACATCCTCAGCAACAGCGAGTCGCGTCAGGTTGCCGGCGGTGCCGGCAAGGAGGTAATCGACGGACGGATCGCGTTTCAAGAAGGGGCCCAGGATGAGTTCACGGGAGCGATCGAGCGCCTGACCGGCCGCACGGTTACGGCCTTTCTAAGCGCCAACCAGACGACCCCCGGAATCGCCTGCGAGTTGTTTTTCCTCGAGGCTCCCCCGGCGGCGAGCTAGGGCCATGTCGTCATCTTTCAATGGCTCGGCACTGAGCGACGAGGCGCTGATGGCCGGCGCTCAGGACGGGGACACCGCCGCCTTCGCCGAGCTCTACGACCGCCACGCCGGCCGCGCCTTCCGGGTTGCCGAGGCCATCTGCCACGACACCGGTCGCGCCGAAGATGCCTTGCAAGAGGCCTTCTTGGCGATCTGGCGCTGCCGGGCGCAGTTCAACCCCGCGAACGGCTCCTTCAAGGCTTGGTCGATGAGGATCATCAGGAACCGAGCGATCGACTCGCGGGGTCAGGTGGCGTGCGATCAGACCGACGGGATGCTCGGCTCCCTGCGCAAGCTGCCCGAGGCACAGGCCGAGGTGATCGCGTTGGCCTACTTCGGCGAGCTGAGCCACACTGAGATCGCAACCCAACTCAACCTTCCCCCGGGGGCCGTCAAGGGCCGAATGCGGCTGGGGCTGGAGAAGCTGCGTAAGCAGATGGGTGTGGTGACTTGACCGCGGAGAACGGGAGCCAGCGTCGCCATCACCTGGACGCCATTCGTGTCTCGGCGATCCTCCTCCTAATCCCCTACCACGCCGCTCGTTATATCCAGAAGGGCGACGGCGACCCCAGGATCGTCGATGCCGCTGTCTGGTTCGTCCATACCTGGCACATGCCCCTGTTCTTCGCCATCTCCGGCTTCCTGGCCGCCAGTGCGCTGCGGCGATCCACCGCCGCCCGGCAGCTGCGCGCCCGCTTTCGCCGGCTCGGACTGCCGCTAGTCGTCGGGATGCTGACCGTCGTGCCCCTGGCAAATTTCTTCGTCATCGGGGCGGCGGCCCTGGCGCCGCGCAAGGGGCCGCTTCCGCCGAAGCGCGAACTCGACCTCGCCAACGTCTTCAGTTTGACGCCGCGGCACCTCTGGTTCATCGCCTACCTGCTGATGATCTCCTTGGTCGCAATTGGGATCTGGCTGGCCATCCAGCGGGCACCCGGGCTGAGGGCGACCATCGGCCGCAGCTTCGGACAACTGATGCGGTCGTGGTGGGCGGTTCCAGCCCTCGCCGCGATCAGCGCCGCGATCCTGATCACCAAGACCGGCTGGGTGGCGGGAGGAGAGGCGTCCAACTCGCTGATCCCCGCCCCGACCCTCTTCGCCTACTACAGCTTCTTCTTTCTCTTCGGTTGGCTGCTCAGCGGCCAGAGCGAGCTGATCGAAGAGCTGAAGCGCGGAGCCTGGCTGCGCCTCGGCGCCGGGGCGCTGATCGCCGTCCCCGCCTTTCTTCTCTTCTACGACAACGGCGACTTCACCGGCAACGTCGGCACGCCTGGCGTGCTGGCCGAAATCGGCGAGCTGCGCCTCTACGGGCTGTTTACCGTCGGCCTCGTCTGCTGGCTCACCCTGTTCGGCATCTGGGGAGTATTGGCGCGATACGTCCGCCGGGAGTCGCGGGTGCTGCGCTACCTGTCGGACGCGAGCTTTTGGATCTACCTCGTCCACATCCCGTTCCTCGTCGCCCTACAGAGCTCGCTCTCCACCACCGACCTGGCGACCCCAATCCGCTGGGGACTGGCCGTGACCGGAACCCTGGCGCTGGCCCTCGGGACCTACGCCTTGATCCGTGGCACGCGCAGGCTGGTGAGGGTCACCCGCGCTCGCCACGCACCCGGCTAGTCAACTTGGCCCTAGCGACCATCCCCAAGCGGGAGCTGACGGCGCAGGCGATCGAGAACGCGCAACGCCCCGAGGTTCCTCAGGGCGTATCCCTGTCGGAGTCCGGCGGGCCGGAAATCGATCGCGGTGCACGGTGGGCAAAGAACGCTCGGATGGACACCGTCGGCGCTCAGGCCCAGGCGCGGAACACCCGGCTCGACCATCTGGCGCCAGAAGTTCCAGAGCGGCAGCGCCCGGTTCTCGGCAAGGGCGGCAATCTCGGCGTTGAACCGCGCCACCCGCCGCGAAAACGGCCACCTCGCCCGGGGCGGGATCGTGCTGATCACCGGGATGGTCCCGGCGCTGGACACGAGACGGGCCAGGCGGGCGAGATCGCGGCGGAACTGGATCGCGGTGAAGTCCTCCAGATCGTTGGTCCCAAACATGATCAAGGCAACCGACGGGCGGATTAGCCGCAGCTCGCAGCTGACGGCGGGCTGGCCCTGGCACTCGGGAAACGATTCGCGTGGCGCTAGAGCATCGACCGCCCTCCACCCGCCCACCGCGGCGATGCCGAGGCGCGAATAGCTGTTGCCGACCGGGCACTGAGCTTCCTCGGAGCCCGGCGGCACCGCGGTCGTGGCGAAGAATTCCAGCGTTTCGCGCAGCTCGCCCCAAGCGCCCAGACGAGGTGACCGGCAGGCCAGCGCCTGGAGGAACGATGGCGAGGCGGTGATGCTGTCGCCGACCTTGGCGAAGACCCCGGGTCGGTTGCCGAGGCGCTCTCCGCGGCCTGCAATCGTCTCGAGATGATTGGTGACGACGGGGCCAAAAGCCGGGGTAACGGGCAGCTCTTCCCATTCGGCGCCGTCGGACTCGTGACTGAAGACGGAGCCGAGCAGAAGCAGGGCCGAGGCGACGAGGACAGCTTTCACGGCAAGGATTCCTGTGCGAGGGCGCGCCATAGGCACTGCGCACCATAGGTCGGAGCTGGGACCGGCAGGCGGCCGTGATCGCCCCAGCCCTCTTTTGCCAGCCGCAGAGCGGAGAGCGGCTGCTACGGTGATGGAGTCGGGTTTGGCCGAATTCGCCACCCGAGAGGTTCCGTTTCCCTCCCCGTGCCTATTGGTGCCTAAGGGCCGCAGGATCTCCCCTTAGTCATAAGACAGGAGCACTTCCATAATTTCGTTTGCCGATCTCGGCATCTCACAGCCGGTGATCCATGCGCTCGCGCGCCGTGGGATCACCCACCCCTTCCCCGTCCAACAGCTGGTCGTCCGCGACGCACTCGCCGGCCATGACCTACTCGTCGAGTCTCCAACTGGCTCCGGCAAGACGCTCGCCTTCGGAATTCCCGTCCTCGAGCGCCTCTCGCCCGGACAGGGCCAGGCAAGCGCCCTGGTTCTGGCCCCCACCCGCGAGCTCGCCGGCCAGATCGTCGACGAGCTACGCCCCCTCGCCGACACCCGCAACCTGAAGATCGCCGCCGTCTACGGCGGCGTCGGGTTCGGTCCCCAGAGCAAGGCCGCTAGGAAAGCCGACATTCTCGTCGCCACCCCGGGCCGACTCGAGGACCTGATCGATCGCGGCGTCGTCTCCCTCAACAAAGTCCGCATCCTCGTCCTCGACGAGGCCGACCGGATGCTCGACATGGGCTTCAAGCCCGCCGTCGACCGGATCGTCTCCCAGACCCCGGACCAGCGCCAGACGCTGTTCTTCTCGGCGACGCTGGAGGGTGCGACCGACAAGGTCGCCGCCGCCTACACCCGCAACGCCCGCCGCCACACCCACGCGCCGAAAGCGGCCAAAGCCGACATCGAGCATCGGTTCCTTCCGGTCGAGACCCAGGGAGAGAAGATCGACCACCTGGTCGCCCACCTGGAGGACGGAGAGTGTGGCCCGACCCTCGTCTTCGTCCGCACCAAGCGAGGGGCCGACAGGCTGGTCAAGCGCCTGCGCAGCCGCAGGATCGAGGCTGTCGCCATGCATGGCGACAAGAGCCAGCGCCAGCGCGAACGCGCCCTGGCTCGCTTCGAGGACGGCGAGGTCGAAGCCCTCGTCGCCACCGACGTCGCCGCACGAGGAATTGACGTCGAAGGGATCACCCACGTCGTCAATTACGACGCCCCGGAAGACCGCGACACCTACGTCCACCGGATCGGCCGCACCGGCAGAGCGGGCCGCTCCGGTACAGGCGTCAGCTTTGTCCTCGCCGACCAGGCGGACGACGTCCGGCGCATGGCCGGAGACCTCGGGTTGGTCCGCGAGTTCGAGCTGGCCCACGGCGTCCGCCAAAAGCAGTCCGGCTCACGGCCGGCGCAGCGGCGACCCCGGAACGGCCGCAAGCAGAGGAGTCGGGCATAACCGTGCACTCGGTCGAAATCGGCATCGGCTTGGCCCTGGTCGCGGCGGTGATGGCGAACCTCGCTTCGCTGCTGAAGCACCGCGGCTGCCAGCAGGTGCCGCTGGTGAAGATCCGTGAACCGCTGCGCAGCGCTCGTCGGCTTGCCGGCTCGCGCTGGTTCGCGGCGGGATGGGGCATCGCCGCGGCGGCCTGGTTAATCCACGTGGCGGCCCTCTCGATGGCGCCGATCTCGCTGGTGCAGGCCGTTCTCGCCGGTGGCGCCGTCAGCCTCGCCGTCCTCTCGCAACGCTTGTTCGGGCACCGGGTCGAGCCTCGCCAGTGGCTGGCATTGCTGCTTGGCGGATCCGGCCTGGCCCTGCTCGCCCTGACCTTGCCGAGTATCGACGGCAGCCACTCCCAATTCGCCGTCACCGCGATCATCGGCTTCGAGGGCGGACTCGGGCTGCTGGCCCTGGGCCTCGCCCTCGGCTACCAGCGCTTGCCAGTCATCGCCCACAGCGGCGCCCTTTTGGCCGTCATCGCCGGCGTTCTTTTCGCCTTCGCCGGGGTGGCGATCAAGGCCCTGACCGGGGAGGGCAACCTCCCCGTCCTCATCCTCGCGCCGTGGATCGGCTCGGTCGTCATCTGCGGCGTCCTCGCTCAGTACTCGGCCGTGGCCGCCCTTCAGCGCGGCGGCGCGGTCGAGACGATCGGATTGATGGGCCTGGTTGCAAGTGGCATGCAAATCGTCAGCGGGGTCGTCGTTTTCGGCGACCCTCTCGCGACCGGGTCCCTGGGGATCGCCCTGCAGGTGACCGCGTTTGCCTTGATCTGCGCCTCGGCGCTGTTGCTGCCCCCTCCGCGAGAGCCCGGATATCGCCTCGCGGCAGCTCAACCAGCCCTGGGCTAAGGCCTCAACCCCACGCTCAGCGACTGGCCTGCATCGCGGCCATGCCCCTGCTCAACCGGGCAGCGGTGGTCGCCCCTGGCGGCACCGGGACGGCGCGGAAGGTGGAGGCAGGAAGGTGAAGGCGAAAGGCGATCCTTCCCTCCGGGTCGAAGCCGGTCACCAGCGGGTTGTCCCCCCAACTGACCAGCCAGCCGCCATCGCTCGTTTCGCGGGCCGAACCGCAGCAATGGCTGCGGCTCACCTCGGGATCGTTGAGCTGACCCCGGTACAGGGCTCTGCCCTGGTTCAGGTCAAGGCGGTAGAAGACGACGCGCGGGCGCCGCGGGCGGTCCTTGCCGTTGTCGAAGATCGTCAGCCGTCCACGGCGGTCGATCCGCGCGTCATGCTGACCGCCAAGCAGCTTGGTGGCCGGGTCGCCCGTCACCTGCAGCGACTGACCGGTACGGGTTCCTCCCAACTTCCACCTGATCTCCCCGCTCGAGCGGTCGATTCCGTAGACAGCATCGGTGTGCCGGGTCGAGATCACTACTTCTCCTTGGCCGCGGGGCTCGATCGAGTTGATGTGGACCGGATCGAAGATCTCGCGGCGCAGGCGTCGGCGGGGATTGCTGAGCACGTTTCGCCACCAGCGCCCCGTCTCGCGGAGCGAGATGTGCCCGCGCGAATTCCAGCGCCAGAGGACCCTGCCGGCCGGATCGACTTCCTGGACTTCGGCCGAGACGACTGCCGCCCGTCGCGGTCCGCCGAAGCGACGCAGGTCGGCCGTTTCCGGAACGTAGGTGTCGAGCAAGACGTTGCCGTTGGCGAGTTCGCGGTACTCGTGACCGTCGACAATCGAGCCCTCGGTCCTGACCAGGCGCACGAGCTTCCCTGACTCCGACCGAACCTCGTGGGCCATCCGCGGATCGAGGCCGTAGCCATCGCCGAAAGACCGCGCCCAAACGAAGTTGCCGTCGCTCAGGACCTGACCCCAGAGCGTTTTGGTATCGGGGTTGAACCACCAACGCGGCACCCCTTTGTTGTCGAAGACGATCACCCACGGCCGACCATCCCCCGGCGCCGAGAAGGTGACCACAAAGAGGCCGGCAGTGGTCGGTCGCAGGGATTCAAACCGCGTCGCTGGGAAGTCCGCTGGCAGGCTCATCGGCTGGGGCGGAATTGCAGCCGACTCACGAGTCTCCCGATCGACTTGCCCGCCGCACCCAGCCGCCGCAACGAGCACGCTGGCGCCAGCCACGACGGCAACTAGGCAAATCAGGATCCGCTTCATTGGAAGGTCATCAGGTAGGGAGGTCCTTCCTAGCTTGCCCTACCGGCACCTTTGACCAACCGAATCGTTGCTTTGGGAACAGACAGGTTCTATGTTCTAAACGCACTCAGCGTGTTGTCGGTAGGGGCGCTGTCTGCACAGATCAATGTCCAGATAGAGGAACAGGAGACACACATGGAGAGCAGCAGCGCCTCAAACCGGCGCAGGGTCGAAGAAAGGCAACCGACCGGGTGGACGGTGTTCGCGGGGGCCGTGATGTTGATCGTCGGCTCGCTCGACGCGCTTTGGGGCTTGGCCGCCGTCCTCAACGACGATGTCGTCTTCGTCGGCGGTCAGGGAGTCCTCATCGCCGACGTCACGACCTGGGGCTGGATCCACCTCATCCTCGGCTCGCTCGTCGCCATTACCGGCCTCGGCCTCTTCGCCGGTACCGAATGGGCTCGCATGGCCGCGATCTTCTTCGTCGCGATCAACGCGGTGGCTCAGATCGTCTGGTTCCCCGCCGCCCCGCTGTGGGCCTTCCTGATGATCATCCTCGACGTGACGATCATCTACCAGCTCACGGCCCGCTGGGAGGAATAGCCGCAGCGCCCTGAGCCGGAGGGTCTCTCCCCTCCGGCTCCTCGGCCGCGGTGAGGTCAGCTGAGATCTTTACCGCGGCCGAGAGCAGCGGCGCCGCCAAAACCAGCCCGATGGTGCCGAATAGGCAACCACCGGCGATCGTCGCGATCAGCACCGCCAGGGGATGCAGGCCGAGCGCCGCTCCATAGGCGATCGGTTGGACCAGCTGCTGCAGCACCCCGTTGGCGAGGAGGACGAGCACCGCGATCGCGGCGGCAGCCTCCGGGCCCTCGCCACCGAGCGCGATCAGAACCGCGAAGGCCCCCGCTACCCAGGCGCCGAGGTAGGGGACGTAGCCGCCGAGGAAGGTGACGACCGCGATCGTTCCCGCCAGCGGGACACCGAGGATCAGGGCGCCGGCGCCGACGATCAGTGAGCTCCAGACGGAGACGATGGTGACGCCGAGGAAGTAGCCGCGCATGCTGCCGGCGACCCGGCCGAGGACCGAGTGTGCGACCGCAGGAGGCACGCCCAGGTGGCGCTCAATGAAGGCGCCGATCGTCGGTGCGTCCTTGAGCAGAAAGAAGAGGCTCAACGCGGTGAACGAGAGGAACACGGCCAGCGATGCCAGCCGGTCGACGCCGCCGAGGAGACCCTGAGTCAGGGCCTGGAAGGCGTCGCTGATCGATGCGCTGGCGCTCGAGTTGGCGTCAGCGGCGGTCGGGGCCTTGACCCCGAGATCCTTCACCCAGGACTCGATTTGACTGGCACCTTCTTGAAGCCGGGCGGAGAGACTTCCAGCCTCGCTGGCGATCCCGGTGAGGACAAGCAAACCGACGCCCAGCGCAATGAGGACGATCAGGACCATCACCAAGGCTGCCCCGATCCCCCGCGGGACCCGGTGACCCTGGAGCCAGGCGACGATCGGCCCGGCCACCGAGGCGATGATCCCGGCCGTGATCAACGGGAGCACGATCGTCTCGGTCAGCGAGAGCAGCCAGATCGCCCCGACCAGAGCGACGAAGGCGCCGACCAGAAGCCAGGCCGAGAAGCCCAGGTCCCGCAGCCACTGGGGTGCCGCAAAGAGCCCACTGAGCGCGCCCGGATCGACTTCGATGACTTCGTCTTTGGCGGATCGCTTCCATACTCGACGCATGAACGGCGCGGACAGTGCCACCTACGTCGGACACGCAACCGTCCTCCTCGAGATGGACGGGACGCGTCTTCTTACCGATCCAGTCCTGCGCAAGCGGGTCGGGCCGTTGGTGCGACACGGCGCCACCCCGGCGCCGGCGACGACAGAGGCGCTCGACGCGGTCCTCGTCTCCCACCTGCATCACGACCACGCCGACCTCGCCTCGCTGCGCCAGCTTCACCGCGAGACGCGGTTGATCGTGCCCCCGGGCTCACGCGCCTTCTTCGCGCACCACGGCTTCCGCGACTTGACCGAGCTGGCTCCGGGAGAGTCGAGCCAGGTCGGCGAGCTGGTGGTGACGGCGGTCCAGGCGAGCCACGACGGCGGCAAGCGCCGGTTCGCGAAGGAACCGACCGCGATCGGCTTCCTCGTCACCGGCCAGCGCCGCGTCTACTTCGCCGGCGACACCGATTTCTTTGCCGGGATGAGTGAACTCGACGCCAACCTCGACCTAGCCCTACTGCCGATTTGGGGCTGGGGACCGAACATCGGGGTCGGCCACCTCAACCCCGAGGGAGCGGCACGAGCGGCCGCGGCCCTCTCGCCGCGCCTCGCGGTGCCGATCCACTGGGGCACCCTCTACCCCTTCGGGCTCCGTCGACTCCGCGAGGGGCCCCTACGCCGCCCGCCCGAGAGCTTCGCCGCCGCGGTTCGGGATCTAGCCCCTCAGGTCGAGGCCCGCGTGCTCTCCCCCGGCGAGTCGACCTCGCTCGCGTAAGCGCTCTGGCCGAGCTGGGCGAGCCAGCCACGGAAGATCCGGTGGACCTGTTCGGCACCGATCACCTCGGCAGTTGGCCACTCCAGCTCGCTGGGATGGAGCACAAAGGGGAAGCTCTGGGTCCCACCCATCCCCCCGTGAGATCCGACCAGCTCCTCGAAGGCGGCGACCTCGCCGAATTTCGTCCAGTAGGTGCTGTTGATCATCAGGTCGGGGCAGTGGGCGAAGCCATCGGTCCGCCGCAGGTGGTCGGCAGCGTTGGGACCAAAGGGCGCCAGCGGGTCCTCGCCCTCAACCCGGTCGGAGTCGAGGAATCGAGTTCCTCCCGCCCCAATCGCAACCGGCCCATCGCTCTCGGAGCGGACGAGGATGAAGCCGACCCCAGGGTGATCGAGCAGCGTCGGCAGCAGCCGCGGGTAAAGGGCCTCGATCCGCTCGCGACTGACCCGCCCCGGCTGACGCGGAAAGCTGATCAGGCCGAGGCAGCCCGAGGCCATCACCGAGAGCTCGGGCAGCTCGCCCCCGTGCGATTCGGAGACCTCGCGGCGGGCATCGGGGTCCAAGGCGACGGCGCCGTCTGCGAGCCGGTCCCGGGTCG
>DATDLJ010000063.1:0-38245 GCA_036519395.1 Solirubrobacterales bacterium
TGTTGTCCGCCGAGACTCCCCCGGCCCGCCCCTCAACCGCCCAGCTCGACGTCCCGGTGCTTGACCCGGACGATCACATCCTCGCGGCTCGCCAGGTCCCGCCGGATTCGGTTGGCGACGGTGATCGAGCGGTGGCGGCCGCCGGTGCAGCCGACCGCGATCGTCAGATGGCTCTTGCCCTCGGCGACGTAGGCGGGGACGAGGAACTCGAGCAGCGGCAAGAGACGGCCGTAGAACTCGCCCGCTTGGGTCCCCTGCTCGACGTAGGCCTGCACCTCCTCGTCGAGGCCGGTCATCGGCCGCAGCCGCTCGTCGTAGTGGGGGTTGGGCAGGAAGCGGACGTCGAGGGTCAGATCCGCATCCCGCGGCGGCCCGTTCTTGAATCCGAAGGTGAGCAGGGTGAGGGCGAGCTTGCCGCTCTCCTCCTGCCCCAGCAGCTCTTCGGTGATCTGGCGGCGCAGCTCGGCCCCGGTCAGTTCGCTGGTGTTCATCACCTTGTCGGCGCGCTCACGCAGCGGCGCCAGCAACTCGCGCTCGGCCCGGATCCCCTCGACGATCCGCCCCTCCGGCGCCAGCGGGTGACGGCGGCGGGTCTCCTTGTAGCGGTCGAGCAGGATCTCCTCGTCGGCCTCGAGGAAGAGGACCATCGGCCGCAGACCTTCGGTCTCGAGGTCGTCCAGCACCTGCAACAGGTCGGCGAAGTATTCGCCGCCGCGGACGTCGGAGACCACCGCAGCGCGCTCAACGCCGCTGCCTTCGTGGCGGAACAGCTCGCCGAGCCCGGCGATCATCCGCGGCGGCAAATTGTCGACGCAGAAGTAGCCACCGTCCTCGAAGGCGGCGATCGCCTCCGACTTACCGGCCCCGGAGTGGCCGGTGATAACGACAAGGGTGACCTGTTTGGCGGACTTACCGCCCGTGCCGCCCAGCTCCGTCTCCACCCGCTCCGCCATAAATTCCTCAGTTGGTTCGGTTCAACTGCTCGTGTATCTCGCGGCCTACTTTGCCAGGCAAGCCGGGCACCGCCTCGAGCTCCTCGCGGGTGGCAGCGAGAAACCGCTCCGGCGTCCCGAAGTGTTGCAGCAGCGCCCGCTTCCGCGCCGGCCCAACGCCGGGCAGGTCATCGAGGACCGAGCCGGCCAGCATGCCGCGGTCGCGGCGACCGCGGTGGTGATCGATCGCAAACCGATGCGCCTCGTCGCGGACCCGCTGCAGCAGGCGCGAGGCCTCGGAGTCGGCGGCGAGGTCGAGTGGCTCGGCGCGGCCAGGAACATAGACCTCCTCCAATCGCTTGGCGAGGCTGACAACGGTGACGCCGCGCTCGGTGAACGGCTGCAGCGCCCGTACGCCCGCCGCCAGCTGCCCTTTGCCGCCGTCGATCAGGATCAACGAAGGCAGCGCGGCGAAACTGGCGTCGCGCTTGCGGTCGTGCGGAGAGAGGTCGTCCTCCTCGAGGTAGCGGGCCATCCGCCGCGAGAGCACCTCCTCCATTGAGGCGAAGTCGTCGGGGCCACCGTTGCCGACGCCGTCCTCGCGCAGATCGCCGCGGACTTTGAAGCGGCGGTAGTCGGACTTCTTCGTGGCCCCGCCCTCGAAGACGACCATCGAGGCGACGGTGTGCTCGCCGCCGATCGTCGAGATGTCGAAGCCCTCAATTCGCACCGGCAGCTCTTCCATCCCCAGCACCTCCGCCAGCGCGGTCAGCGACTCAACCCGGCGGGTGCGGCGGTGCTCGCGCCGCAGTTTGTCCTGGTCGAGGGCGAGCTTGGCGTTGCGCTCGGCCAGCTCCCGCAGCCGCCGTTTGTCGCCGCGCTCGGCGGCGCGGACCTCGACCGGGGCACCGCGGCGCTCGCCCAGCGCCTCGGCGAGGAGCTTGGCCCGGTCGCGCAGGTATGGGCCGACGATGATCGTCCGCGGCATCGCCGGCGAGGCCGCGTAGTACTGGGAGATGAACTCCTCGGCGACCTCGGCCTGCTCGCGTTCGGCCTGGTTTTCGAGGTAGAAGCTCTGGCGCTCGGCGAGGATCCCGTCGCGGACCTGGAAGACCTGGGCGTTGGCGTCGGGCCCCTCGACCGCGACCCCGATCAGGTCGGCGGTCCCGATCGTCGCGCCGGCGACCCGCTGGCGCTCGAACAGCGAGCGGATCGCTTTCAGCCGGTCGCGGTGGACCGCCGCCCGCTCGAATTCCTGCGCCTCTGCCGCCGCTTGCATTTTCTCCTCCTCCTCGCGCTCGACCTGGCGGTAGCGACCGGAGAGGAAGTCGACGATCGCCTCGATGTTGCGGCGGTACTCCTCCTTGCTGACGTAGTCGACACAAGGAGCCCCGCAGCGCTTGATGTAGTAATCGAGGCAAGGGCTGCCGGAGCGGCGGCCCGGCTCCTTCCCCTCGCAGGTGCGGAACTGGAACAGTTTGCCGAGCAGGTCGAGCGTCTCCCGCACCCGCTTGGCGCTGGAGAAGGGACCAAAGTAGGCGCGGCCGGCGCGGTGCTTCTCGCGGGTGAAGTAGACGCGGGGGTAATCCTCGTCCAGGCTGACGGCGACGTAGGGGTAGGACTTGTCGTCGCGGAGGCGGATGTTGAAGCGCGGCCGGTGGCGCTTGATGAAGCTCTGCTCGGTCAGCAGCGCCTCGGCCTCGTTGGCAGTGACCAGGCTCTCGATGCGGTCGATACGGGAGGTGAGGCGGGTATCGCCGCCGGAGAAGTGGGAGCCGATCCGTTTGCGGATCGAGCGCGCCTTGCCGACGTAGAGCAGCTCGCCCTCACGGTCGTAGAAGAGGTAGACGCCGGGCTGGTCGGGGAGGGATTTGCGCTGCTGCGCGATCCGCTCATCTCGCTTGGCTGCTGCCATCGCTCTAAGGGTAGGCTGCTGGCCACTCGGCCAAATTCGACCGCCAAAGGGAGAGAGATGACCAGCGAGACCGTCAACCCGCCGCAGCTGAACACGATGCGGATCGAGATCGACGGGGAGATCGGGACCCTGACCCTCGACCGCCCCGACGCCTTCAACGCGATGAGCCCGGAAATGATCGGCGAGATGATCGTCGCCTTCGGCTGGCTTGCCGATCAGGCGCCGCTGCGAGGACTGATCGTCACCGGCTCCGGCAAGGCCTTCTGCGCCGGCGGCGACGTCACCTGGTTCCGCAAAGGGGTCGAGTCGGACGAGATCGACCTGCCTTCCGACGTGCGCCGCGGCGCCGAGGCGCTGCACCAGGCGATCATCGATCTGCGGCGGATCCCCTACCCGGTGGTCGCCGCGATCAACGGTCCCGCGGCCGGCGCGGGGTTCTCGCTGGCGCTCGCCTGCGATATGCGGATCTCCTCCAGCGCGGCCTTCTTCGCCCCTGCCTATGGCCGAATCGGCGCCTCTCCCGACGGCGGCATGACCTACTTCCTGCCGCGCGTGGTCGGGCCGAGCAAGGCGCTGGAAATTCTGCTCGAGGACCCGAACCTGAGCGCCCCCGAAGCGCAGGAGCTGGGGCTGGTGCGCGAGGTGGTCGAGCCCGACGAGCTGATGACCAGCGCCCGAGCCCTGACCGACGAACTGGCGAAAAAGGCGCCCCACTACGTGCGGATGGCGAAACTCCTGTGCGGGGTCAGTATCGAGAACTCGATCAACGATCACCTGCAGTTGGAGCGGCACGGGATCGCCGACTCGATGGCGACCGAAGACCTCCGCAACGGTGTCGAGACCTTCTTCAGCGGTGGGACCCCCGAGTTCCACGGCCGTTGAACCGGGTGGCAATGCCGCCCGTATCGCGACTACAGTCAGATCCGACCAGTCCCCGCGGGAAAGGACCGAGATGAAGAAATTTGCAGCCCTGTTCGCCCTGCTCTTGGCGGCATTTGCCCTTGTCGCCTGCGGCGGTGGCGACGACACCACCTCCGACAGCACGACCGAAACGCCGACGACGCAAGAAGAAAGCGGCGGCAAAGAAGGCGAAAAAGAAGCCGAAGGCGGAACCGCCGGCTCAGCGTCGGTCGACTTTGAAGCCGACCCCAGCGGCGCCCTCGCCTACACCGCCGACTCCGCCACCGCCCAAGCCGGCAAAGTGACGGTCAACTTCACCAACTCCTCGCCGGTCCCCCACGACGTCGCGATCGAAGACTCCAGCGGCGAAGAGATCGCCAAGACCGAAGTCCTAGCCGAAGGCAACGACTCGACCACGGCCGAACTGGAACCGGGCGAATACACCTTCTACTGCTCAGTACCGGGCCACCGCCAGGGCGGCATGGAAGGGACGTTGACGGTTAAGTAGCGCCTTCGAGGGCACGGTCGCAACTGCGGCCGTGCCCTCGAGCCTAGGGTTTCGCTTCGACTGCTTTGCCGCCGTTGGTGACGGCAAAGCTTCCTTCTACATACGATTCTTCCGGACAAAAGCCAGAGAAGTAGGTCAATTTTGCAACCCCTTTCAGCGCCAGGAGAAGCGTCGTTTTCGGGGTGAAGGATCCGCCCATCGCAACGCTGTATTCGCAGGTGGCATTTGGAGTGGCTCCGAAATAGACCACTCCTTTGAGGGTGAACTCGCTGACGCTGACGCTGCCCTGTTCAGCGCCGTTCACTCCATATTCGAGACTGATGCCTTCCACCGGAATCGTCCATTTCACCGTATTGCCCACCCAGGGGCAGTTACCACCAGCGTTCTGGGCTTTGGTTTTGGAGACCGACTGAAGGACTCCCGGATTTTCTTTCCATTTGCCGCTGAGTTCGGTTTCATTGCAGTAGCCGCTTGGAAGAAGGAAACTGGAGCTGAAGACTTTCACTTCAGCTCCGCTGCTGAGCGGACTTCCTCCTTGGTACATGGTGACCGGCGCCAAGGTGGTGAACGTCTGGTCTTTGCTCGCAGCCCCTCCTTCCCAACCACCGGCAACCAAGCGATAGTGGTAAACGGTATTCGGGCTGAGACCAGTCAGGACCTCATTCGCCGTGGATGATTCTGCCGTGTTTTTCACTGGAGTTTTCGACCCGTAGGAGGTGGTGGTACCGTATTCGAAGTAATAGTTCGCTCCGAGGACACCCGCGTTCACCGTTCCTTTCAGGGTGGCTTTGGTTGGCGCAACATTTGAGGCAGGAGAGGCTTCGACCGTAGGCAGAGTTCCTTCGTAAGGAAAGTAGAACTCTTCTGAGTAGGCTTTCCCGCCAGCATTATTGGCCGCCAGACGAAAATAGTATTTCGTTTTAGCGTTCAGGCCGGTGATTTTTTGTGTCACGAAAGCACCTTCCGAACTACTGCCAGCAGAGGCTGCCGGCACGGGCACGGTCGTCGTGTAGCTTTCCGAAGCGGTGCCGTATTCGAATTGGTAGGTCGTTTCCTGGCCGTTTGGATTGACCCACCCCCAGAGGATGGCTGCTTCTCCTCCCGGTTCGATTTCGGCTAGCCACGGCCACACTTCAGGTGGTGGACCTACCGTGGAGAACGTTTTGTCCACGCCTTGACTCGTACCCGCGGAGTTCGAGGCCACGATCCTGTAGTGGTAGACGGTCCCTGGGTTCAGACTGCCTATCGCCTGACTTTTTTCCAAGACGGTGGTCCCTGATCCGACGCTGACTTCGGACGTTTTCGAACCGTAGCTCGTAGTCGTGCCGTACTCGAAGTAGATTTTGGTTTCGGCCCCGTTTGGATTGACTTTCCCGTTCAAAGTCGCGCCCGTTTCCGTGACCGACGATGCCGGCAGGGTTTCCACCGCCGGCGAGAGCGCCGACGCGGGCGCAGCGACAACTCCTGCGAAAACCACGCTCACGACCGCAACCAGTCCCAGTAGGACCCCTCGTGACGCCCTCATAATTTCTCCCCTCTTCCGTGACCGACCCGCGGCCGTTGATCAGGAAGATCTTGGTACTCAGAGAGTCTTGTGTCAACTCTGGAGCTGGCGCGATGGCCTACCCGCCCAGCCTGCGGCTGATGGCGAGTTCGCCTTTGGCGAAGCCACGCAGCTCGATGATCGCCGGGGCGGCAGCACCGTTGCGGGAGACGGTCTGCACGGTCTGGCCGTCGGCTACGTCCCAGGAGTCGCGGGGACGGCCGGCGAGGAGGGCGTCGACCCGATCCAAGCCTTTGGTCGTCAGGGTCAGCTCGAGGCCGTCGCCTTTGGCGGCCACGGCGGCGTCGAGCAACCTAACCGGTAGCTGCGCCAAGGTCTGCCCTGCGAAGGCGATCAGGTCGGGGTTTTCATCGAGCAGGTCGCGCTTCGTCATCCGGCAGAGGTGGTCCGGGGTGACCCCCAGGTCCTCGACCGGATCCCCCGATCGGCTGCCCACGCGGGAGGTGCGGCGAACCGCAACCCGCATCGAAGCGCCTTTCGGCAATGGCCCGAACTGGTTGGGAAGGAGTCGCTGCAGCAGGGCGTATTCCCAGACGTTCGCCCCACCCGCCCCCGTGCATCGGCTGGTTCCGATTACGGGTCCGATTTTGTGGTCTTGAAAACCGGCGGCGAAGATGTCGGTAGTCGAGTAACAGAGCGCATCGATGATCAGCGTGACCGGGCCGTGGTAGCGCTGGCCGATCGAGTTCAGCAACTCCGGGTACTGCTCCACCAACGGCAGCGCGTCGGAGTAGGGAGATCCAGTTTCCACCGATTCCTTGATCGACTGGTTCCACTGCTGGAAGCCTTCTTGCTCCGTCACCGCGAGGGTCAGGTCGGAGTTGATGAAGCACATCTGCTCCGGCTCGATCCGACGGGGAGTGAACAGCTGCAAGAGCATCTCCCCGGCCATGATCTTGCCGCCGCCGTTGCCCCGAACATCGATGATTAGGCCGTTCTGCGGCAGGAGGCCAAGGATCCTCACCACCTCTTCCACGAAGAAGGGGACGGTCTCTTCGAAATTGAAGGCGCGGATGCGCAGGTACCCAAGGTCTCCATTAGGGCCGGGGACTTTGCGGAACTGGAGGGCGTCAGGAATTTTGCTGACGCTGTTGAGGTCGGGGCCAGCGATCTCGCCCGCCGCCGCCTTGCCCTCGAGCTCCATCGCCTCCGGAGCCAGCACCTGCTTCTGGGAGCGACGGATGTCTTCGGCGAGGAGATCGAGGCCCAGCGCCGATTCCGCCTGATCCTCTTCGGCCGAGGCCTCCTCCACGACGCCAACCGGGGCCAGTTCTCCCACCGTCCAGTCGAACCTTTGCTCATGGGAAGCGCCGTCCACCTGGAAGGTGACGGTCACCCATGCCTCATCAGGTTCCGCCAGCAACCTCATCGAGCGATGGGTCAGCGACGCCAACCCACGTGCCTGCCGGGCCTCCATGTTGCTGCCGGCGTTGCGATCGCCGTTGAGCGCAACGGCCCGGTCGATCGGCATCCCGTTCCAGTGGGTGACCTCGACGCCACGGGCGAAAGGAGGCAAATTCACTCCTGGGGCCACCTCCGTAACTAGGTAGCGGGGGGTTTCGTCCTCCCAGTAGGCCTCGATCCGGAACGGAAGGGTTGCCTTCCGATTGGCATATGGAGCCGGCAGCACGTAGTTGGTGTGGAGGTCGCGAAGGCCGTTGAAGATGCGGAGCATCTCGTCGTGGAAGGCGCGCTCGGAGAGGCCAGTCAAGCGTCGGTCCAAGAGGCGGAGGCGCTGCAGCGGATCCACCGCGTGCATCGCTCGCTTCAGAGGCAGATGGACGTACATCTGCTCGATCAGGACCCGCGCCTGACGGACCAGCAGGCGCCGCTCCTCATCGGTCAGAGACTGCTCTTCGCTCGCCAGGACATCGAGCCCGGAAGTCACCTCTGCTTTCACACCCACCACCAAACCTTACAGTTAAGTTTTTTAAGTATGCAAATCTTTTTCAACCATAGTACAGCGACATTCTTGAGGGAGGAACGGGTGATGGCGAGGAACATCGAGATGAGCACGTCGGAATTTGCCCAGGTGCTGGCCTGTTTCGGCGATCCCTGCAGCACCGCGATTCCGGGCGGCGACCCGGAAGCGATCCCGCCAGATCCAGAAAGCTGCCAGCACTGGATCGAACTGGTCTACGTCCTCAAGGCGGCGGACCTGGCGATCGCTCAGAACGCCAACCAGGGAGGCGGGGGCAGGGCGATGGTCACCATCGTCGACGACTTCTGCGGCACCCCCTCCCCGCTGGCCCCTCCCCTGGCCGAAGCGGAAACCGTTCAAACGCGAGGCCCTCTCCGCCGTTCAGCTGCTCGCCGCCGCCGCCCGCTTCCAGGAGGCTGCCGACTCGCTCGACTCTGACTCGGAGCTAGTGAAGGTGGCTGATCAGCTTTTCGAGGCCGGCCTCGAGCGTTTTGCCGAGCAAGGGCCGCGGTAGGTACGACAGCTACTCGGGAGCTGCCATCACCCGCGTCACCGAGTCGCCCACAAAACAGGGCTTCTCGCCGCCCTCGACCTCGAGCGTGAAGCGGGTGATCACCTCGTACCAGCCGCCGCCCTTCTCCTCCACCGAGACAACCTCGGCTTTGCCGCGGACCTTGGAGTCGACTGGAACCGGAGCCGGGAAGCGGATCTTGTTCCAGCCGTAGTTGACGCCGAGGGCGAAGCCGGTGGAGGAAATCAGTTCTCCGCGGAAGCCATCGACAGTGGCCAGGGTGAGGTTGCCGTGGGCGATCGTCGTCCCGTAGGGGCTCTCGCTCTTGGCCCGCTCGACGTCGACGTGGATCCACTGGTGGTCGCCGGAGAGCTCAGCGAAGGCGTCGATGTCAGCCTGGGTGATCGGCCGCCACTCGCTGGGGCCGACCTCTTGGCCGACCAGCGCCTTCATCCCCTCGACTCCCTGTACCTCGACGGATGCCATCGGCGGGCAGTCTATCCGCCGCTCCTCAGTCGCTCCACCAGTCCGGGACGATCTCGCCATCGCCGTCGCGGCGTGGGCCGAAAACGATCACCTCGAGGCCTGCGTCGCCCGCCTCGAAGGCGCGGGTGACTTCCGGTGAGACGCGGATCGCATCGAGCGTCTCGACCTCGATGATCTCATCGTCGAGTTTCAGCAGACCGTCGCCGCGAACGATTACGTAGACCTCCTCCGCCTCCTCGTGGCGATGGCCGAACGGCTGCCGCTTGTTCGGCTTCAGGCGGTGGAAGCTGAAACCGGTCTCCTCAGCGTCGACGTCGTCCTTGGCGAAGCGGGCTTCCATGGCGTCGCTGTGGCCGAAATCGGCGGCGGAGTCCTTGACCTCATCCAGCTTCTTGTGAGTGAAGGGGTTGCGCATCGGGTTCCTTTCGATCGCTGACGGTGAGGGCAACCTACCCGCGCTCAGTAGCCTTGACGCGTGGCCGGTCCGGTTAGTCGCGTCCTCTCCAGTAGCCAGCTCGCGACGCTGGCAGAGCACGGCGAGGAGCGAACCGCCGCGGTCGGCGAGGAGCTGTTCCGGATCGGCGATGCGACCTACCCGTTCATTGCGATCCTCGAGGGGGAGGCGGTGGTGCTCGACGCCGCCGGGCAGGAGATCGTCCGTCACGGGGCATCCGGCTTCCTCGGCGAGATGAACCTGCTCTCGGGGCAGACGGTTTTCCTCACCGCGGTGGTGACGGAGCCGATGCGCTACATCGCGGTCGAGCGCGAGGAGCTGCGCAGGCTGCTGCTTGAGGATGCGCCGCTCTCCGACATCCTGCTCTCCGCCTTCGTCCAGCGGCGCGAGATGCTGCAACAGCGCCAGGGAATCGGGATCGAGATCGTCGGGCCGCGCGGCTCCACGCCAACCCGCCAACTGATCGACTTCGCCAAACGCCAACGCCTTCCCTACACCTGGACCGACAGCGACGAGGACCAGGAGGCGGCCCGCTTGCTAAAGGGGCTGGAACCATCCGAGATCCCGGTAGTGCGGCTGCCGGGTGGAGGTGAGATGCGCGCGCCGAGCGACGGCGAGCTCTCGCGCGCACTTGGGATCGGACTGGAGCTGAAGCCGCGAGAGGAGGTCGACCTGCTGGTGATCGGTGGTGGCCCAGCGGGACTCGGAGCCGCCGTCTACGGAGCCTCGGAGGGCTTGGACACGTTGGTCGTCGAGAGCACCGGGCTGGGTGGCCAGGCCGGGACCTCGCGGCGGATCGAGAATTACCTCGGCTTCCCGGCCGGGATCAGCGGCACCGAACTAACCAGCCGCGCCGTCACCCAAGCGCGCAAGTTCAAAGCCCGCACCGCGTCGCCATACCGGGTGCGATCGCTGGAGCCCGGCACGGATCGCCACCTCGTTCGCCTCGAGGAGGGCAACGAGATCTCGGCCCGGGCAGTCGTAATCGCCACCGGCGCCGAATACCGCAAGCTGCCGGTCGCGGACCTGGAGCGGTACGAGGGCCTGAGCATCTTCTACGCCGCCGGCCCGCCCGAGGCGCAGATCTGCGGTGGCCAGCGGGTTGGGGTCGTCGGCGGCGGGAACTCGGCCGGACAGGCGGCGGTTTGGCTGGCCCGCGGCGGCGCCCTGGTGACGCTGCTGCACCGCCGCGCTGACCTGTCCGAGACGATGTCGAGCTACTTGATCGAAGAGCTCGACCGCTACGGCGTCAACGTCCGCGATCGCAGCGAAATCGCCGAGCTGCACGGAGCGAACGACGCACTCGAAGCCGTCACCCTGACCGACGGGACCCGCCTTCCCTACTCCTTCCTCTTCCTCTTCCTTGGCGCCTCGCCCTGCACCGAGTGGCTGGGCGAGTCAATCACCCGCGACGAGAAGGGCTTCATCCTCACCGGCCCCGAAATCGGCGCCGAGGGTCTACTCGAAACCAGCGTCCCCCGCGTCTATGCCGCCGGCGACGTTCGTGCCGGCTCGATCAAGCGCTGTGCGATCGCCGTCGGCGAGGGCGCGGCGGTGGTCCGCTTCGTCCACGAGCACCTCGAGCCGAGCCCCATCAAAGCCGGCTGAGCCCAACCTCAGAGCAGAACCGACTGAACCTGCGAGGAGAGCTCGCCGTCGCTGAACACGTGCAGGGCGAACCCGGGCGAACCGCCGAACTCGACGTCATCGGCCTCGAAGTCGGGTAGCGCCTGCAGGTAGGCGCTGGGAGCAGAAAGAACCGGGCATCCTGCAAGCGCGGAAGCCGCGACCCGGTGCAGGTGGCCGCCGGCGATCGCCCGCAGTTGCCGGTGGCGAGCCACTACCGCGGCAAGCGCTTCTCGGTCGGAGGCCAGGAGATTGATCGCGTCCCAGTCGGCATTCCCGGTGGCGAGCGGAGTGTGATGCAGCGCCAGCAGCGTCGGCCGATCGGGCTCGGCGCCCAGCTCGGTATCGAGCCATTCCAGTCGCTCCGCCGGAAATGCGCCCGGATCCTGGCCGGGGACATTGGAGTCGAGGACCACCAGGCGCAACTCGCTGACGTCGGTCGAGTAGTTGACCGGCTCCGCGCCGGACCCGGGCAAGTCGAACGCCTCGCGAATCCGGCCGCGATCGTCGTGGTTGCCGGGGAAGACGTGCACCGGAACGTCGAAACGCCCCAGTAAGTCACGCGCCAGCAGATAACCGGCCTCGGCACCGTCGTCGGTCAGGTCGCCGGAGACCAGCACCGCGTCAACCGGATTCGGCAACGACCGCACCGCCTCGATCGTCGCTTCGAGGCGTGGAACGGGATCAACCCCGTTCTCGTTGCCGCCGATGTGGAGGTCGCTGAGCTGGGCGAGCAGGATCGGCTTCGCCATGGTCAGGTGGGGGCCGGGATCGAAACTACCTCGAGCCCGTCGATGCCTTCGAAGTCGCGGGGATCGCAGGTGTAAACCGGCAACTCTTTCGCCAGGGCGATCGCCGCGATCATCGCGTCCCAACGACGCGCCGCGACCTTACGGCCTGCCTGTCGCAGGGAAGCGGCGACACTGCCAAAGGCTCTCGCCGCGTCAACATCGAACGGGAGCGGGCTGAAAGTCGCCTCCACCCGCTGCAGATGCGAAACCCGGCGGGCGCGCTCGACCTCGCTCTTCGCGACCAAGGGGCCGACACTGAGCTCGGCCAGGGTTAGCGTGGTGATCAACGGCACCTGAGGCAGGGTTTCGACACTCGAAATCCGATCGAGGAGGATGAGTGCCGAGGTATCGAGAATTGCTCGCGGATGCCCGCCAAGCAACTCATTCATCGAAGATCAGCGCCCCCATGACCTCGTCTACCTCGGCCCGGAATGCCTCATAGTCGATCGGGGCCTGCTTTCGAAACCTCTCGAGTACGACATCGGCAGTCGGCTCGGGATGCAGCGGGCTGAGTTGGGCAACCGGCTTGCCGTTGCGGGTGATCGTGATCTGCTCTCCGCGGGCAGCTCGGTCGACGATCTCTCCTCCATTGTTTCGCAGTTCTCTGGTGCTCACTTGGGTCATGCCTCCAATGTATCACGCGTGATATGCCATTTATTCCTTAATTAATTAGCCGCACTTCAAAGCTCGGCATCGCGATCGCGCCAGCGCCGCCGATCAGGGCGAGGATGCGGGTGACGTAGGCCTGCGTCTCCGGATAGGGCGGAATGCAGTTGCAGGCTTCGACCGGCGCGGGACCTGCGTTGTAGGCGGCGAGGGCAAGCTCTGGCGAGCCGAACTGGCGCAGGAGATCGGACATGAGGTGGCCTTGGGCCTCGATCGCGGCCACGGGGTCGTAGGGGTTGGTGAGACCATAAGCGGCCGCAGTAGACGGCATGAATTGCGCGATCCCCTGCGCTCCAGCGGGTGAGCCGGCATTGGGATCGAAGCCCGACTCGGCCATCAGTTGCCCAGCCATCAGTGCCGGCGGGACGTTCCAGCGGGCGGCGGAGCGCAGGATCGGCTCGCGGTACTGCGCCGGGACGAAGGGCGGCAGGCTGGTCGCATCGAGCGACGCCCGCCCTCCCCCGCCCACGGGCACGGATTCCCCGGCGGGCGAACAAGGAGCAGGGTCGCTCGCCCATCCGTAATGCCACGCCTCCCACGAGTAGCGCTGCACGAATCCAAAACGGCTGGCGTTGGCAGCAAGCCAGCCATAGGCGGAGGACGGGCCTAGATCCAGCTCGGTGGCGCAGCGATGCAGCGACTGACCCGGCGGTGCGACCCAGGTCGGGTCGGGGTGAGCGGCGAACAGTTCCGCCTGCTCGGCATCGGAGCGAAAGCCGGAGACGACGATGAGGGCAAGGCCGCTGGCGCGAGCCGCGGCCGCCATCCGGTCGTAAGCGGCGGCAACGTCGGGGCGCATCCCCTCGCCGTCTCTGAAAACGAGGGTCCCGCCGTAGCCGCCACCCGTCGCCATAGCGGTGCCGCCAGTGGCCGTCCCACCGAACGCCGCCGCGGCTTCGGCAACCGCTGAGGCTTCAACCCTGTGGCCCTCATCTGCCTCGAGCGTGGCGACGATCACCGCTTCCGCACGGACCGGGGCGAATGACTCGGCATCCGGGAAGCGAATCCGCACCCGATCGGGATCGACCTCGTTCCCCCGCGCGGCTAACAGTCCCGCCGCCTGTGCTCGCGACAGGTATTCCGCCTTGCCGATGTGCCGCGGGTTGAGCCGGCCACCAGCCAGCCGCGCTGGCGCGAGCAGCCGCGGCAGGTCGTCGCGGAGCGAGCGAACAACCGAGATCGCGACCAGATCAGCGGCCCGCTGCGCCCGCCCCTTGCCGGTGACCGCCCCCGCAATGGCGACCAGCGCAAGGGCGCCAGCGATCAGAGCCAATGATCCGCCCAGGGCTAGGACCAGCGCCTGCCCCGACTCTCCCTCCCTCCTCTCCAGCGGCTTGATCTGCCTCACACGGTTCTCCCGCAGAGGCGATCGACCAGCCGTTCCGGCAGCCCGCCGGCCGTCCCCGGAGACAAGGCTCCGAACAGTGCCCGTCGCTCGGCCACCCAGTTGAGCCGGTGCTTGAGAACCCCCACCGCCAGATCTCGGCAGAACAGGCTCCGTACCGCGAGAGCGACTAGCGCCCGATCGCTCCCCAGGTCGGCACGAAGCAAGACCCCGGCCGGAGAAAGAGCATCGTCTCCCACGGCCACGTGCAGCAGCTCGGGCGGGACATGTACCGCGGCGATCGCGCCGCGCGCGACGGTCACCGCTGCGGTGGCGATATCGAGGCCATCGGGGTCGGCGGGAACCGCCAAGTGGCAGACCTGCCCGCGAGCCGCAACGCAAGCCTCGGGCAGGTGCGCCCGCAACCGCTCCTCCAGCTTCTGCGCCGCCGCAGAGGCGATCAACGTGGGGCGCGGAGACCTGCCGCCGGCGTCGACCAACAAGGTGGCAAGGTCGGCCTCCGCCTTCGCGCAGGCAAGCGCCGCAGCGGCCCCGCGCGCTCCCTCCGCCGCGCCAACCCCGGCCACCAGGACGGTGGGCGATGCGCTCAAGGGGTTGAGGAGGACGGTCATCGCGCTGGCCTCGCCGCGGCGCTGCTGGTGACGGAAAGGCGATCGGCGAGGGCGCCAAACGGCGTCGGCAGTCGCAGTCGCACCGAGACCCTGCCGGCCTCGACCGCCACCGAGACGTCGTCTTCCGCCCACCCCGGCAGGGCTGAACGAGCGGCCTCGGCGGCCGATCCTCCCGATGCGAGCGCCAGTGCCCCCGCCTCCGCCGCCCCATCGGCCAGCGTCAACGCATAACCGGCCACAAGCAGTTGGAGTGCCACCAAGGCTGCCAGCAACAGCGCTGGCAGCGCCGCCACCAACTCGACGGTCGCCTGTCCACGCTCAGCCATCGCCCGGCTCCAATCCGCTCCGCGCCACCACCCGCATCTGGGGCAGCGCGGGGATCAACCGCGGCACCACGACGCGAACGGAGATCTCATCCCCCTCCCCCACCTCTGATCCCTTCCTGATCGAGGGCGGGAGCGCCGAGCGCGCCGCGGCGGAGGCGTCTCCGCCGACCAGCGCCGCTCGCGCCCCCGCCCGCGCGGCCACACTCGCCGACCAGAGCGCCTGGCCGGCAAGCGCGATCTGCGCCGCCACCAGGATCGCCAGCAGCAGGAACGGAACCACCGCGACCAACTCGACCGAAGCGGTTCCCTCCTCCCCGTGCGCTGCTTCCCCGGATCCCGATGACATGACCCAACCGTGCCGAGGTAAATCGCGAGCGTGGCACGCAGAAAGAGGTTTCTTTGGGCCAACTCGGCGACTGAACCGTGACTTACGCGCCTACACTGGAGACGTGCGTATCGCCCGCAACGTCGCGATCATCATGCTGCTGGCCCTGGTCGTCGCCTTCCTGCCCGGCGGGGGCAACGCCGCCGAAGCGCTGATCACCGCCTTGACGATGGCGCTGCTGGCCGGCGTCGCCTGGATGGTCTACACCGTCTCCCGCGAAAACCAGCTGACCCTCGCGACCCTCACCGACAGCCGCCGCGCCATCCTCTACGGCGCCGTTGGTCTCCTCGCCCTCCTCGTCGCCGGCACCGACAAGATGTTCGCCACCGGCGGCGGCACCCTGCTCTGGATCCTCCTGCTCGCCGCGGCCGTGGCGGCAATCTGGCGGGTCTGGATGGAGGCCAACAGCCTCGGCTGACCGCGCTGAGCTGCTCCGGCCGCGCTAGTTGTTCGTCATCACGATGATGCCGACGATCAGCGCGCCGGCCACGCTAGCGAGCGCCAGCACCCCAACGAGCGCCGCCGCGCCGGCGGCGACAGGCCGATCGCTGCGACTCAGCTCGACAAACTGGCCCGCCCCCCAGATTGCGACCGAGAAGGCGGAGGTGACGCCGATACCGGCGACCACCGAGGCGAGAATCGTCTGCAGCAGTTCGTCGGTGTGAACGATCGTTGCGATCATGCCCCAGCCGCCTCCACCGGTGCTCCGCGCGCAGCCCGCCGCACGAAGGCCGCGGCGATCAGCGACAGCGCCATCAGCGTGACCAGGATCGGTCCCAGCGCCCCGGTCCCGAAGATCCGCGTGAAGCCGTAAGTGAGGCCGCCGATTGCAGCCGCCGCCGGCAGCGTCAGCAACCAGGCGACGAAGATGTTGCCGGCGACCCCCCAACGCACCGCCGAGAGCCGTTTTGCCGCCCCCGAACCCATCACGCCGCCGTTGATCACGTGCGTAGTCGAGAGTGGAAAGCCGAAGTGGGTGGAGGCGAGGATCACCGCCGCGCCCGCCCCCTGGGCCGAGAAGCCCTGCGCCGCATCCATCTTGATGATCCGGGTGCCGGTCGTCTTGATGATCCGCCAGCCACCGCTGTAGGTGCCGAGCGCGATCGCGGTTGCCGCCGAGGCGATCACCCAGAACGGTGGGTCGGCGTCAGCGCCGAGGGTGCCGTTGGCGATCAACGCCAAGGTGATGATGCCCATCGTCTTCTGCGCATCGTTGGTGCCGTGGGCCAGCGCCAACAGTCCGCCGGAAACGATCTGCCCGTAGCGGTAGCCGCGGGTGACGATGCCGGGCCGTTGCTTGCCGACCACCCGGTAGGAGATGCCGATCGCAATCCCGGCAACGAGGAAGGCGAGGACCGGGGCGACGACAGCCGGGATCAAAACTTTGCCAATCACGCCTTCGGCGATCACCGCGTCGAAGCCGACCGCCGCCACAGCGGAGCCGACGACACCGCCGATCAAGGCGTGCGAGGAGCTGGAGGGGAGGCCGAACCACCAGGTGATCAGGTTCCAGGCGATCGCCCCAATCAGCCCGGCGAAGACGATCGTCGGGGTGATCACTTCGGCGTCGACAACGTCTTTGGCGACCGTCGCGGCGACGCTGATCGAGATGAAGGCGCCGACGAAGTTGAGCAGCGCCGCAAACCCGATCGCCACCTGCGGCCGCGCCGCCCCGGTCGAGATCGAGGTGGCAACCACGTTTGCCGTGTCGTGGAAGCCGTTGGTGAAGTCGAAAGCCAGCGCCGTGGCGATGACGATGACGAGGATGACGTCTGAATCCACGGCTAGCTGTTTTTGATGACGATGCCCTCGAGGATCTGCGCCGCCGTCTCGGTGGCATCGATCGCCTCCTCGAGCACCGCGAACATGTCCTTCCAGCGGATCACGATCATCGGGTCAATCCCGTTGGAGAAGAGGGAGGCGACTGCGTCGCGGGAGATGCGATCACCGTCGTTCTCGAGCCGGTGGATCTCGATCCAGTACTTGTCGAGGTCCTTGAAGGAGGGCAAGTTTTCCAACCCCATCGCCAGCTGCTCGCAGGAAGCGACGAGGACTTTGGTCAGCGCCTGCGCCTGCTCCATCGGCGCCTCGATCTTGTAGAGGCCGAGGAAGTCGGCGGCCTCCTCGGTGAAGTCGACGATGTCATCCATCTGCGTCGCTAGGCCGTAAATGTCCTCGCGGTCGATCGGGGTGACGAAGGTTGAGTTGAGGCGTTTGATGATGTCGTGGGTGATCCGGTCACCCTCCTGCTCGGCGTCGACGATCTCCTTCGAAAGACCGCCGGAATCCGGCCACGTGTTCATCATCTCGTCGAGCAGGCGCGAGGCGTGCAGCGTGTTCTGACCCGCCTGAATAAAGAGGTCGAAGAAGGTCCGGTCGCGAGGAAGGAGCGAGAAGCGCGCCACTGCGCCGCATCCTAGTCAGGAGCGAGGCGCGGCTGCGTCTCAGGCGGGCGAGGTCGCCAGGTGCTCCGCGGCACGTGCGGAATGTCGTCCCATCATCTCCTCCTGGACGTTGCGCGCTTCCCCATCCGGTTGGCAGCGAGCCCAGGTCCCCTCGGAGTCAAGCTCCCAGGAGTTGACGTTGTCGGCGAGGCAGCGCTCCAGGACGTCGAGCAACTCCGCTTTCAGGGCGGCGTCCTCGACCGGCGCGACCAGCTCGACCCGGCTGTCGAGGTTGCGTGGCATCAGGTCGGCGGAGCCCATCAGCACCCGCGTCTCCTCGCCGCGGCGGAAGGCATAGATCCGCGAGTGCTCGAGGAAGCGGCCGACGATCGAGCGAACCTGGATGTTCTCCGAGATCCCCTCGACCCCCGGTCGCAGGCAGCAGATTCCGCGCACGTTGAGGTCGATCCGCACCCCCGCCTGCGAGGCCTCATAGAGCGCCTGGATGCAGCGGGTGTCGACCAGTGAGTTCATCTTCAGGGTGATCCACGCCTCTTCGCCGGCCTGCTGCGCCGCGGCGGTGCGCTCGATCTCGGCGACGATCTGGTCCCGCATCGTCGTCGGTGAGACCAGCACCTTGCGGTACTCGGCCGGGCGTCCGTAGCCGGTGAGGAAGTTGAACATCTCGGCGACGTCGGCGCCGATGTCCGGGTCGGCGGTAAAGAGGCCGAAGTCGGTGTAGAGACGCGCCGTCGTCGGGTTGTAGTTGCCGGTGCCAACGTGGACGTACTCGCGCACTTCCTCTCCCTCGCGGCGGGCGACGAGGATTGCCTTCACGTGGGTCTTCAGTCCGGGGATGCCGTAGACGACGTGGACCCCGGCCTCCTCCAACGACTTCGCCCAGTGGATGTTCGCCTCCTCGTCGAAGCGCGCTTTCAGCTCGACCATGCAGACCGCCTGCTTGCCGCGTTCGGAGGCGCGGATCAGCGACGGCACCAGCGCCGAGTCGTCGCTGGTCCGGTAAACGGTCTGCTTAATCGCCAGCACGTCGGGGTCGGCGACCGCCTGGGTGACGAAGCGCTCGACCGAGGTCGCGAAGGAGTCGTAGGGATGGTGGACGAGGATGTCCCGCTGGCGGATCTCGGCGAACATGTCGACTCGGTCGTCGTCATCGCCCTGCAGGCGCGGCTGGGTGACCGGCGACCAAGGCGGCCAGCGCAACTCGGCGTGGCCGGGGACGTCGGCGATCGAGTCGAGGTCGGCGAGGTCGACCAGCCCCTCGACGTCGTAAACCTCGCGATCTTCCAGCCGCAGCGCTTCGACCAACTGGGCGCGCAGTTTCGGGTTCATTCCGGAGGCGACCTCGAGCCGGACCACCTCGCCGAAGCGGCGGCGGCGGAGCTCATCCTGGACCGCCTGCAGGAGGTCATCGGCCTCATCGGAAATGGTGAAGTCAGCGTCCCGGGTGACCCGGAAGTAGCCATGGTCGATCACTTCGATCCCCGGGAATAGAGCGTCGAGGTTGGCTGCAATCACCTCCTCGAGGGGGACGAAGGTCTGACCCCCATCTCCCAACGGAAGGAAGCGGCCGAGCAGCTCCTTCGGAACCTTGACCCGGGCGATGATCTCGTTGCCGCTCTCGGCATCCCGCAGCAACACCCCGAGGCTGAGCGAGAGGTTGGAGATGTAGGGAAAGGGCCGGCCAAGGCCGATCACCAGCGGCGTCAGCGCTGGGAAGACCTGTTGCTCGAAGCGGGCGTCGATCTCACGCCGCTCCTCGGCGCTGGCCGTCTCCAGGGTGACGATGTGGATCCCCCGCTCCTCCAGCGCCGGCCGCAGGTCGCCGTTGAAGCACTTGCAGAGACGGTCGTCGAGCTCGAGCACGCGGCGCTGGATCGCGTCGATCTGCTCCTTCGGGGTGAGGCCGTCGGTGCCGCGCGCTTCGATCCCGGCGTCGAGCTGGTCGAAGAGGCCGGCGACCCGAACCATGAAGAACTCATCGAGGTTGTTGGCGTAGATCCCGCAGAAGCGGGCTCGCTCCAGCAGCGGCACCTCTTGGTCCTCGGCGAGTTCCAGAACCCGCTGGTTGAAGTCGAGCCAGGAGAGCTCGCGGTTGAAGTAGAGAGCGGGATCGTCGATCGTCCCATCGTACTGAGGGCGGCCTGGCTCGCCGCCGGGCTCAAGCAACACGGGCGAGGGTCTGCGGCGACGCCGCGGAGGCGTCGAGGGCGCGCCGGTAGCCGCTTGCCAGCTGGGCCATCGAGCGCTCCCAGGAACGTTCGCGAGCAGCCCGGGCGGCGGCCTCGCCAAGCTGGCGGCGCAGCTCCGGCGAGGAGGCGAGCTGCAGCAAGGTGCCGGCGAGGTGATCCGCATCGGGACGGCAGAGCAGGCCGGTGTGGCGGTTCTCGACCAGCGCCGCCGGTCCACCCTCAGCCACAGCGACGATTGGCAGCCCGCTGGCGGCCGCCTCGAGGATCACCTGGCCGTAGGTGTCGGTGCTGCTGCAGAAGAGGAAGGTGTCGGCGCTGGCGTAGGCGCGGGGAAGATCCTCACCGGAGAGCCAGCCGAGGAAGGTGGCGCGGTCGCCGAGGCGCTCGCACAGCTCCCCTTCCTCCGGACCGCCGCCGGCCAGCAGCAGGTGCAGGCGGGGATCGGCAGCGTGGGCGCGGAGGAAGGTCTCGGCCAGCAGGTCCACCCCCTTCTCTCGCGTCAAGCGTCCCGAATAGAGGACCTTGATCTCACCCGGGAACGCGTCGCGGTCGGCCTTGCCCGGGTCGAAGCGGTCGAGGTCGACGCCGCGCTCCCAGCGGCCGATCCGGGACGGGTCGGCACCGAGGGCGGCGACCGAGGCGTCGGCGGAGGGGCTCGGGGAAAGGACCGCCGCCGGAGCCGTGTAGAAGGCGCCGAGGCCGGCGCGAGTCAGGGCCTCCAGGGTGCTGTCCTCGGTCCGCATGCCGGCGTAGGTGGCGATCTCCGTGTGGTAACTGGCCAGCAGCGGCACGCCGGTGATCCGGCTCATCAGCGTGGCGGCGATTCCGGCCGGCCCGGGAGCGGTGACGTGAATCAGGTCGTAGGAGCCCTCGGCCAAGGTCTCAACCAGGTCCGGCAGCCCTGGAACGCCGAGGGTCATTCCCTCGTAGAAGGGGATCTCCAGCTCCGCAGCGGCGGGGAGGCGGCGGTCAACCCCCGGGTCGGTGCCGACGATGTCGACCTCGAAGCCGGGGACGCCGCGCTCGCGGATCTGTTCGATCGTGTGGGTAACGCCGTGCATAGAGCCGATCCCGTCGGCGATCACCGCCACCCGCTGGCGCTCGCCGCGACGGTCCCGCAGCTTCGCCTTCTCGGCGCCCAGGAAGGCGGTCGCCGGCGCGTAGGGGATCGCCGGGACGACCGCCGCAAAGAGGCCGTTTACAGCGACCCCGAAGTCGCCGGCGGCGACCGCCCTGGCGCCGCCATCGACCGCCGCCCGCAGGCCGCGGTCGTGGCGGCGGCGAGCGCGTCGGTAGAGGTCGGCGTGGGAGAACTCGTCTGCCTGCAGGTAGGCGATCAGCTCACTGCCGCGCACCTCGAGGCCGACCCCGCCGAGCCAGGCGTCGAGCAGCGCGCGAGCATCTTCGGGACCTACGTCAGCTGCGATCTTTCCTTCACGGGCAGCCCCCTCCCGAATGACCCGCTCGGCCATCTTCAAGACGGCGCCCGGTTGGACGAGGGGGAGTACCTCGCCGGACCCTCCCCGCTGTTGTCCGCCGAGGTACTCCCCCTCGTCCCCCACCACCAGAGCCCGAGTCGCCAAGGCCATCGCCGCATGCGCCCACTTGGCGGCGCTGCCCTGTTCCCCACTCGCTTCGGCGTCACCGCGCTGCAGGTGGGCGAGAAACTCTTCCGGCGTCTCAGCGGCCGGCACCTCGGTGAAGGTGCGACCGATGTCGACGCCGGCATGGTCGTCGGAACCGCCGATGCCGGTGCCGCCGTGGGTCTCGACGTAGACCGCGGCGGGCATGTTCAGCTCGGCAGCCCGAGAACCGTTGCGGACCTCCCAGATCGGGAACAGTTCCGCCAATCGCCGCCGGTGGCGCCGGGTCAGCGGCGCGGCGACGTTGAAAAAGGGGTGCGCCAGGGCGCAAGCGATCCCTTGCTCGTGAAGGTATGCGGCGCAGGCCTCGACATCGCCGGAATGTGCCTGCAGCCACTCATGGTCTCCGGAATCGATCCCGTAACAGAGGACGTGCACCGCCTGGGGCTCGCCGGCGAAGCGGGCGGTCAGCTCCTCGGAGACGAAGCAATCGGGACGATCGGCGAGCTCCAAGCAGCCGTCGATCGTGTCGTGGTCGGTGATCGTGACGAAGTCCATCCCCCGCCGCTTGGCAAGCTCGTAGACCTCCTTCGGCGGGGTCGCGCACTCCGGCAACCCCAGCGAGCGCTGAACGCCCAACTTCGAAAACTGCGACGCAGTCGAGTGGCAATGCATGTCAACACGGGAAGTCATCGGTGCTCTCCCTATCTCGAATTCCTTTTCACCTGCAGAATTCGCTACGCGCAGAGAAAAGATGTGAAAAAGGGGAGAACTTCCTCGGCGAGATCCTTATCCATGCGTGCCCAGCCGAATCGAGCGAACCCTGGTCCGGATCCTCCTGAGCATCGCCATCTGCGTCGCACTTTTCATCGCTGCTCTCGCGCCAGACCATGTGTTGCCGGCGGTTGCTTTCGGCCAGTCGATTCTTTACCGGCTGGAGGTCGCTCTGCTGGTCTTCTACGGCATCCTTCTACTGGTCACTCCAGCTTTCCTCGGCCTTACCCGGGGGCGGCTGCCAACTGAGATTTCGACCCGGGGAGCGAAATTCGCGGAGGAAACCAATCGATCGACGACGTTGAACGAGGCGAAGATCGAAGCGCTGAAGCATGCCACCGACGATCTGATCGAGGGGCTGAGGGCTGCGAACTTCGAAATCGAGCGCCTGAAGCAAATGCCCGCAGATGACAACACACAACGGGAGCTAGATTCGAACCCATGACCGAGCAAGAAAAGAGAGACATGGCCCGGCGTCTTGCCCGTGGCTCGAAGGTCTTCGATTTCGAGAAGGCGCTCGAATTTGTGAAATCCAGGCCGGCGGAGGCTGAAGAACTGATTCGCAACCGGGAAGAGACCAAAAGGACCGGGGAAGAATTCGCTCGGCTTCGCGAGCGACGCCGGCTTGCCCTGCGCGAAGAATTCGGCTAAGCCGCGACGCGCTCCGAGGCGCCGTTGATGCTGCCGTTGAGGAGGTCGAGGATGACTCCCTCGCGGAGGCCGCCCTTGCCGATTTGGAGGGGCTGGCCTAGTAGGTCGGAGAGCTTCTCGAGGAGGAGGACGCCGGTCGGGAGGATGCGGACGCGGGTTGGGTCGAGCTCGAAGCGCCGGCCGACGTCGGCCGCCGGGTCGCCGCAGAGGACGCGGATGCCGCGCTCGAGGGTCTCGTACTCGAGCACGGCGCCGACCAGGCGGCGGAGCGAGGTGGCGGAGCCGCCGACGGCAACTGCTTGCGCCGGGCGCTCGATCTCAACCCCCTCGAAGATGTCCTCGATGCGATCGCGGGCGCGGCGGATCTCGGCTGCCGAGGGCGGGTCGGAGGAGATCAGCTCGTCGGCGAGGTTGCCCGAGCCGACCGGCCAGGAACGCACCGACTGGACACCGTCGCGGACGGTGCCGAGGATCACCTCGGTCGAGCCGCCGCCGATGTCGACGACGCCAACCAAACCTTCCACCGGGTGACCGAGCGTCTTCGTCGCGCCGATGAAGGAGAGCCGGCCCTCCTCCTCCTCAGGGAGGATCTCGATCGGGATCCCGGCCGTGGCGCCAACCGCCTTAGCCGCTTCCTCACCGTTGCCGGCCTCCCGGATCGCGGCGGTGGCAACGGCACGAATCTCCTTCGCGCCCAGCTCTTGGGCCAGCCGCACCTGAGTCGCAACGACCTCGCCAACTTCCTCGATTTTCTCGGGCGTAATCCGGCCCTTCTCGTCGATCGCCTTACCGATCCGCGTATAAGCCCGCTGCTCCATCACCTTTTTCAACTGCCCATCAATCGGCTCGGCCACAAGCAGCCGAGTCGTGTTCGAACCAATATCTATGGCGGCACAGAGAGTCATGGGCGCAGAACCTGCATGTTCCCAGCCGCGTCGGATCTGAACCCGGCCTGAGACTGGAGCTATTTGCGGCCCGAGTTCAGCCGGTAGTCCCCGAGCATCCAGCGCAGGGGACTGCCGGCTGCCACGCCGGCCGGAACTAGATCCACCACCTCGGGGCGGTCATGACGGGTGAGAGGCGTCCTCGAACTCCCGAAAAAGCCCCGTGACAACAAAGGCGACCTGCTCGCCAATATCCACCGCATTGTCAGCGATCCGCTCGATCGCCCGCGCCGCCAGCAGCATCGTCATCGCCCACTCGCGCTTATCGGCGTCGTCGCCAATCGCCAGCGCCAGGTGGAAGCACTCGCGGTTGAGGTTGTCGACAACGTCATCGCGCCGCACCAGGTCGCGGGCCATCTCCACGTTGCGCTCTTCGAAGGCGCGCTTGGACTGGGTGATCAGGGTCCGAGTGTGGCCGCCCATCGTCAGGATCAGCTTCACCATCTCCGCGTCGGCGGGCGGCTCGGTCCCGGAGAGCGGGATCACCTTGCAGACGTTGACGCACTGATCGCCCATCCGCTCGATGCTCTTCAGCACGTGCAGAAGCGAGGAGATCAGGCGCAGGTCGGTCGCCACCGGCGACTGCGTCGCCAGCAGCGTGATCAAACTCTGGTGCACCTCTAGGTAGCGACCGTCGATGCGGTCGTCGTCGTTGATCACCACCTGCGCCAGCTCGACGTCCTGGTGCTCGACCGCCTCCATCGTGCGGGAGAGAGCGACGTTGACCATGTCGAGGCCCTCCAGCGCGCTGGCCTCGAGGTTCTCCAATTCCACCTGGTAGTGAACGCGAACGCTGTCGGGCATTTAGCCCACTTTCCCGGAGACGTAGTCCTCGGTGCGCTTGTCGGCGGGGTTGGTGAAGATCTTCTCGGTCACGTCGTACTCGACCAGCCGGCCCCAGCGGTTGTGCTCCTCGGCGTCGAGTTCGACCATCAGGAAAGCGGTCCGGTCCGAGACCCGCGCCGCCTGCTGCATGTTGTGAGTGACGATCACGATCGAGAACTCCTTTTTCAGCTCGATCATCAGGTCCTCGATCTTCCCGGTCGAGATCGGGTCGAGCGCCGAGCAGGGCTCGTCCATCAGGATCACGTCAGGCTCGACCGCGATGCAGCGGGCGATGCAGAGGCGCTGCTGCTGGCCGCCGGAAAGGCCGAAGGCATTGTTCTTGAGCCGGTCCTTGACCTCGTCCCAGAGCGCCGCCCGGCGCAGGGCCTTCTCGACGGTCTCGTCGAGGCCGTCCTTGCGGCCGAGGATCCGCGGGCCAAAGGCGATGTTGTCGTAGATCGACTTCGGGAAGGGGTTCGGTTTCTGGAAGACCATCCCGATCAGCTTGCGCACCTGGACGGGATCGACCTTCGGCCCGTAGAGGTCCTCGCCGTGGTAGAGCAGTTCGCCCTCCACTTCCGCGTTCGGGATCAGGTCGTTCATCCGGTTGAGGCAGCGCAGCAGCGTGCTCTTGCCGCAGCCCGAAGGTCCGATCAGCGCCGTCACCTCCTTGTGACCGACGTCCATCGAGATCCCTTTCACGGCGGCGACGCCGCTGTAGCGAACGTCGATCCCCCGCATCTCGAAGACCTTGTCCTCGAAACCGGCGGCCGCGTTGGAGCGGAACTCCGGGCGCACCGCGATCGCGGCTCGCTCTGCCGCTGCTTCGCGCGTCTCCCGTGCCGCCTCAGGTCTGGTCTCGTCCTGGGCCATCTGTCCTTTCAAAGTAGACCACCTACCACCTTTGCTCGTAACGATTTCGTAGCCAGATCGCGAAAGAGTTCATCGCCAGCAGGACGACCAGCATCAGGATGACCCCCGCGAAGGCCAGGGTCTGGAACTCGTCCTGGGGCCGCAGCGCGTAGTTGAAGATCTGCACCGGCATCGCCGAGTAGCCGTCGTCGCCGAAGGGGGTCGGGTCGAAGGTGACGAAGACCGTCGCCCCGACCAGCAGCAGCGGCGCGGTCTCGCCGAGCGCCCTGGAGACGGCGAGGATCACCCCGGTCGCGATCCCGGGGATCGAGGCGGGCAGCACCTGGCGGCGGATCGTCTGCCACTGGGTCGCACCCAGCGCCAGCGAGCCCTGCCGGATCGAGTCCGGCACCGCCCGCAGGGCCTCCCGGGAGGCGATGATCACCATCGGTAGGACCAGCAGCGCCAGGGTCAGCGAGCCGGCGACGAGGATGAAGCCGAGGTCGAGCGGGCCGCGGACGATGAAGGCGAGGCCGAGGATGCCGTAGATGATCGAGGGCACCGCGGCCAGGTTCTGGATGTTGATCTCGACCAGCCGGTTCCACCAGCGCGAGTTGTCGGCGTACTCCTCGAGGTAGATGGCGGCGCCGACCCCGACCGGGACGACGAAGAGGATGACGCCGGCGATCAGCTGCAGCGAACCGATGATCGCCGGCCGGTAGCCGGCTTTCTCGGGGAAGGCGGTCGAGGGCGGGTTGGTGATCAGGTCGAGGCTGAGGGCGGAAGACCCCCTGACGAAGGCTTGGATCAGCAGCGCCGTCAGCCCGGCGAGGGCGATCAGCACCGCGAGCAGCAGCAGACCCGCGAAGATGGTGTTGCGAATCACGTCGCCGCGGGGCTGGTCGCGCAGCATCGCTTCCGTCGTCGCCCGCGCCCCGGCGGTGGCCAGTCGGTTCCGCTGCGCGCTGGCGCCGCCGGCCTCCATTACTCGTACACCTCACGGTACTTGCGAACGAGGCGAATGCTGACCACGTTCATGACCAGGGTCATCACGAAGAGGACAGCGCCGACCGCGAAGACCGATTTGTAATCGACCGTTCCGGTCGAGATGTCGCCGGTGGCGGTGGTGGCGATGTACGAAGTCATCGCCTGGATCGATTCGACCGGGTTGAGGGTGAACTTCGGCGTCGAACCGCCGGCGATGACGACGATCATCGTCTCCCCCACCGCGCGGGAGATCGCCAGCACGATCGAGGCGACGATCCCGGAGAGCGCCGCCGGAAAGATCACCCGCGTCGCCACCTTGGCTTTGGTCGCCCCTAGCGCGTAGGCCCCTTCGTGCAAGCCCCGCGGCACCGCCCGCATCGCGTCATCGGAGAGGGAGGCGATGATCGGCACCACCATCAGGCCGATCCCGAGCGCGGCCGCGAGGGCCATGAAGGGCTTGCCGTCGGCGCCGCCGAGCAACTCGCCGGGCCAGAGCGGCACGATCACGTGGGGCAGGAGGAAGCTGACCGCGAAGATGCCGATCGCGACGGTGGGAATACCGGCCAGCACCTCGAGCACCGGCTTGATCGTCTTCCGCACCCGCGGCGAGGCGTACTCACTGAGGTAGACGGCCGAGCCGAGCCCGATCGGAATTGCGAAAACCATTCCCCAAAGGGCGACGTTGAGGGTGCCGGCGACGATTGAGAGGACGCCGAAGCTGGGGGGCTCGAACTGGGGCGTCCAGTCGATCCCGAAGAAGAATTCGTCGGCGGGGACGATTTCGAAGAAGCCGATCGTCGGGCCGAGCAAGGAGATGACGATCGCCGTCGTCGTGAGGACCGAGAGCACAGCGCAGGAGGCGAGCAACCACTTGATCGCTCGCTCTCCATAACGCTTGCTCTCGGCCTGCAACATGCTGCTAGGCGCCGATCTTTTCGGCGGCTTCCTCGGATTCAGTCAACTGCTCATCGGTCAGCGGCACGAAGCCGAGCGATTCAGCGACCGAGTTGACGTTTTCGAGGTAGTACTCGATGAACGCCTTGACCTCGGGCTTCTGCAGCGCCTGTGCGCTCGGGTACATGAACAGCGGCCGGCTCAGCGGAGCGTATTCGCCTTCCTGCGCGGTTTCGACCGACGGCAGGACGCAGCCTTTGCCGTTGTCGACTTCGAGCGCTTTCAGGCTGCCTTCGTTCTCCGTGTAGAAGGAGAAACCGGCGTAGCCCATGCCGCCGGGCGAGCCCTCGACGCCTTTGACGGTAGCGTTGTCGTCCTCGCCGACGTTGTTGTAGTCCTTGCGGCTGACACCCTCCTCACCGTTGATCGATTCGGTGAAGTAGTCGAAGGTGCCCGAGTCGGTGCCGGGGCCAAACAGCGCCAGCTCCTCGTCGAATTCTTCCTCCAGGCCAGGGATTTCGCTCCAGTTACTGATCTCCGAATCAGGACCCCAGATAGCGGACAGTTGATCGACGGTGAGACAAGAGACAGGGTTCTCGTTGTTGATCATCACCGTCAGTGCGTCGGTGGCGACGTGGACATCTTTGTAGCCGATCCCGTTCTTCTTGCAGGCTTCGACCTCTTCGGGCTCGATCGCACGCGAGGCGTCGCTGATGTCGGTCTCGCCGGCGCAGAATTTTTCGAAGCCGCCGCCGGTCCCGGAGGTGCCGACGGTGACACGGACGCCGGAGTTTTCGGCCATGAATTCCTCCGCGACCGCTTCGGTCAGCGGGGCAACGGTGCTGGACCCGTCAATGCGGATCGAGCCGGAAAGGTCTCCACCGCCGCTACTGCCGCCGGTCGTGTCGTCGCTACTGCCGCAGGCGGCAACACCGAGAACGAGGATTGCCGCGGCAACGATTGCCACGAGCCACTTGGAGCTAGTCACTCTGTCTCCTTCTGGTTGGTTCACCACAGTTGGCGGCAGCGTCGCAGCGGCCACTTCGCAGCTTGTTACGTCGGTGTGTCGAGGTTGTGAAAAAGATGTAAAAGCTGGCTGGAAGGCGGGCGCTTTTAGCCATCGGGCGAGAACCGGTAGCCGATCCCGTTGTGGGTGTGGATCAAGCTCGCTTCGGGCAGCGCTTCGCCGAGCTTTGCGCGCAGGCGGCTGACGTAGACGTCTACCGAGCGGTCGTCGCTTCGCGGTCGGCCGCCCCAGACCTCAGCGAACAGCTCCTCTCGGGTCATGATCCGCTGCGGGTGCTCGGACAGGGTGACCAGCAGTTGCAGCTCGCGGACGGTCAGGCTGAGAGGGCGCCCGTCGACGAGAGCGGCATGTTGCTCAGGCTTTATCTCCAGCCTTCCCATGCCCGCGAGCATGGCGAGCAGCTACGAGTTGACGGTTACCTCGTCGTGAAGCTGTTGTGAACGATCCGTGAACTCGGGGGCGGCGGGATCGGCGGCCCGAATCTCCTCTTTGACGATCCCGGCCGGTTCGGGGTCGAACCGGTAACCGACGCCGAAATGAGTGTGGATGTAGGCCCAGCTCGGCGAGCGCTTCTCCAGCTTCTGGCGCAGCTTGCGGATGAAGACGTCAACCGAGCGGTCACCGTGGGCCATCGCGTAGCCCCAGACCCGCTGATAGATCGTCTCCCGCTCGAGGACCTGGCCCTTGCTGTCGGCGAGCAGGTGCAGCAGCTCGAACTCGCGCCGGGTCAGGTCGAGGCTCTCGCCGGCGGCGAAGGCCTGGAACTGATCGGGGCGAACCTCCAGTTCTCCGGCGACGAGCGGACCGGCCTCGGTCTCGCTGCGGCTACGGCGGCGACGGCGGGTAACCGATTCCACCCGGGCCATCGCCTCCTCGGGATGGCAGGGCTTGGTGATCCAGTCGTCGATCCCGAGGCGCAATCCCCGCACCCGCTGGGCCACGGTCGAGCGCCCGGTGCAGACGATCACACCGAGGTCGGGGAGCTCACCGCAGACGCGATCGAGGTAGTCCCAGGCTTCGTCGCCGAGAACCGCCGGGTCGATCAGGATCGCGTTCAGCTTCATCGCGACCATTTCCTGCGGGGGGACGGCACCGGTCGTCTGGCGCAATTGCCAGCCGGCCGCCTCGGCCCGCTTGGCGAGGACCGTGACAAAGCCGCTGTCGGTGTCGATGACGCCGAGCCTGATGGTCTGTTGTGAGTTCAAGGTTGCGACTGCGCCGGTGGGTGGAAGGCGGTGGCGCGGTGTGCTTGGTGACGGGATTGTATGCACGCAGTCAACTGGAAACTGCCTGCGTTCACACGATTTTCACAGGTCGCCGATCGGTTAACCCGAATTTGCGGCAAGGGGGTTATGTGCGTCTTCCGGGCACAATCCCGTCGCGCCTACCGGTGCGCTAGATTCCCGCCCGTGAAGCGCACCGCTTTTGCCCTGCTCTCGATCATGGCTCTGATGCTGGTCGCCGCGCCTACGGCGTTGGCCGGCGAGGGCGTTGGCCTTGCCGGTCCGGTGACCGACAAAACGGTGACCTTCTTCTGCTTCGGTGTGATCGCCTTCTTCGCCGCGCTGGTGATCGTCCTCTCGCTGATCCAGGGCCGCCTGGAGAAGCGCAAGGAACAGCGCAAGGGCGACCTCGCGCGATTCAACTGACGGCCCGAACGCACGCCTGCCGGCGTCCTCGGTCGCTCACGTGCAAAGCACGCCACGCTCCCTACGTCCTTGGCAGCCGCCCGTTCGACCTCGTCAGAGCGGATTCAGCGCTTCAAATCGCCGAAAGCCAAGGCCGTGGCTTCCGCGCCCTTGGTTCCCTCGTCGCTAGCTAGACCTGCCAGCGCGAGCGTGCCGTCTTCTTCGACGGTGGCGGTGGCGACTATCGATTCGCCGGCTTTCAGTTTCGCCGTCTTGATTGAGGCCGGGACCGTGAGGGTCAGATCGGCTTCGCCGGCGCGGGTGTCGTCGGCGGAGATCAGTAGCTGGCCGGTCGCTGCGCAGACGCCGCTGACGACGCCGGCGAGGTCGTAATAGGTGGTTGGCTCAGGTTCGGTCTTGAGACTGCGCTGGGTGAGGATCTGTTTTGGCGCCGGTCCCGGTTTCAGCTCCGGGGCGGGTGCGCAGGCTTCGGTCGTCGGGGTCGGTTCTTCGCTGGGGGCGGGTTCTTCGACCGGCGCCTTTCCGACCTGGACGCCAACAGTGGCGTAGGCGCCAAGCTGCGGCAGCTGCGGTTCCGGCCCGGCTGCGAGGTGAACCGGAATCGAGGAGCCACGACCGGAGACCGTGTAGGAGGGCGATGCCGGGTCGGCGTCGACGTAGGTGACGACGCCACGGATGCTGGCGCGCTTGGTCGAACCCGCTTTCTCGCGCTCCACCTCGGCGAAGGTGTTGTTGGGCAGGGGACTGGCTTCGACCGTCAGCTTTTCTCCCACCTGCGGCAGTTTGGCCGCGTGCACGGAAACGAGTTCGGCGCCGGCGATCGCCATCGCGTAGCTGCCGGCCGCGGGGTTGGCGTGGACGACGGTCCCTTTCAACTGCTGGGCTTCGGTCGCTTCTTCCCCTTCTTCCCCGGCCGGCGTTTCAGCGGTGGGGGTTTCTTCTTCGGGCGCCGATTCGGCGATCGGCGCCGGTTCGAATTCTGGTTCGGTCAAAGCGGGTTCAAAGGCTTCTGGTTCAGCCAAGGGCGCTGCGGATTCAGGTTCGGCGGCTCCGCCTTCTCCGGTGGAGGTTTCAACCGTTTCCGGCTCTTCTTCTGCTGGCCCGGCGACGGCGACGATGCTGCCGGCGTCGCCGGCAAACGTTCCCGCCGCCCCGGGTCCGATCGCCACCCCGAGGAAGAGACCGAAGCCGAGCGCCATCGCGCTCAGCGGCGCCGCCCAACGGCGGTCGGTAACGACCAGCGAGACGGCGCGGAGAACGCTGTCGCCGGCCTGGCGCAGCTCCTTCACGACTTCACCACCGAGGCGCCCTCGGTCTGGGGCATCAGGTCCTTGCCGCACTGCCAGCAAAAGACGGCCCCGCGGGCATAGAGCGCGCCGCAGTTGCCACAGGCGCCCGCGGCGCCGGCCTGGTCGAGCCGCAACAGCCGCTCGACCTCGGCCAGCTCGGCATCGACCTGCTGCAGCTCCGCCGCCTTTCGGGTCAGCACGTCGAGGCGGAAGTGGTCGCGGATCGCCATCTCGTAGGCGACGCCGCCGAGATCCCACTGCAGCTCGGTCAGCCGCGCTGCCAATTGCTCACGCCGCCCTTCCAGCTCGGGAATCGACTGCTGCGGACTCATTCGAGCGTCACCCCGCCGCCAGTGCCGCCGCCGGGCGCCTTCCCGTCGGTCGGCGGGGCCTTGCCCGGCGTCGCGATTTCGTCCGGCAGCTTGGCGCTTTCTTCCGCGTACTCCTGGCCGCTCTTCCCTTGCAGGGCTTCCAACTGGCTGTCGCTGGCAACGGGCGCGTTGCCGGTATTCGTGCTGTCCCCGGCGGCCGTGTCCTGTTTCTTCGCCTTGTCGCCGCCCTTCCCGGCCTTGCCGGCGTTGTCCGTCTGGCCAGCACCTTGATCCGGCCCAGAGCTCGACGATTCGGCGGCACCAACGGTGATCACCTGCGGCGTCGCGGAGGACTCGTTTGCGCTGCCGGTGCCGCGGCCGATCAGAACCCCGATTAACAACATCACCCCGAGCACGGCGATCCCGCCCGCCGCGGCAAGTGGTGCGTAGTCGTGCTGGGGCTTGGCGGGCGGCTCGGAGGGCGCGGCCGGTCCCGCGCCGCTGGCGGGCGGCGTCTGGGTCTTCGCCGCCGCCTCTTTCGAGTCCAGGTGCTGGCGAAAGTCGACCCGCGGCTCGCCCTGCCGCTGGCCGCAGTTGAGGCAGTAGCGCTGGTCGTCGGCGAGCGCGGCGCCGCAGCTCGGGCAGGTCACTTTTCAACCCCCGGCAGGGTTGGGAACCAGGTCATTTCGACGTCCCCCCCACCCGGATCACCGATGAAGTAAACGTTGTAGGGGAGCGGCTTCGGCTCGGCCTTGATTTTTTCGATCGCGCCGCGGCCGGCGGCGACGACCTCGTCTCCCTGGCGCGCTACCGCGTAGAGAAGCAGGCGGTCGACTTTGCCGCCGCTCTTGTTCTCGACGTTGCCGCCAGCGACGACGCCGGAGTAGGGATCGCCTTCAACCTTTGGCTCAGAAACGGTGAACTCGGGAATCTCGCCGCTGAAGGGAGTCCCACCTTCGCCGACCGTTACCTCAACGCTCTTCGGCTTCCCGGTTGCCAGGACCTGGTCGTGCACCCACGTCGCCTCCTCTCCGGCCGCGATGAAGGGAATCGAGGTGAGGGCCGGCTCGAGGCCGGGCAGGTCGTTTTTGTAGACGCTTTTTCCTTTGGCGTCGCGGACGTCGATCGCGATCGGCACGTTCGCCAAATCTTGGTTCGACTGGTTGCGAACCTCGACCACCACCGCGCTGCCCGCCGCATCGGTAAGCAGCGCGGTCGAGACGACCTTGACGTCCTTGCTGCGCTTGCTGATCTTCAGCCCCTTCTCCTGCTTTACCGGCCCCAGTTCGGCGCCGATCTCGGCGCTCTTCGACTGCGTCGACTGGCAACCGGTGGTGACCAGGGCGACGCCGACGACGGCCACCGCCAAGGGGTAGACGCGCAGCGAAATCATCCGAACGCCCCCGCCACGTAATCGCGCGTGCGCTGCTCGCGCGGGGAGCCGAAGACCTGCTCGGCAGGGCCGTACTCGACCAGCTCGCCGAGGTACATAAAGCCGACGTGATCGGCGATCCGCAGCGCCTGCTGCATGTTGTGAGTGACGATCACCACCGCCACCTCCTCGCGCAGGCGCAGGATCAACTCCTCGATCACCTGGGTCGAGCGCGGGTCGAGCGCCGAGCAGGGCTCGTCGAGCAGCAGCACCTCGGGCCGGGCAGCGAGGGCGCGGGCGATGCAGAGCCGCTGCTGCTGGCCGCCGGAGAGGCGCAGCGCCGGGTGGTCGAGGGTCGAGCCGACCTCGTCCCAGAGACCGGCGCGGACCAACGCGTCGGCGACCGGCTCCTGCAGCGACTCCTTGCGCGGCCGCCGCGAGCCCTGTTCCCTTAGCGCGTAGGCAACGTTGTCGAAGACGCTCATCGGGAACGGGTTGGGCTGCTGGAAGACCATGCTGACCCGCTGCCGCAGCGACGTCACCTCCATCGCGTCGATGTCTTCGCCATCGAGGGTGATGCGGCCGCCGCGGACCGCCGTCGGGGTCAACTCGACCAGGCGGTTGAAGGAGCGCAGGAGGGTCGTCTTGCCACAACCGGACGGACCGATCAGCGCCAGCACCTCACCCTGGCGAACGGGGATCGTGACCTGGTCGACCGCCAGCTTGTCGCCATAGGCGATTGAGACCGCCTCGGCCCGCATCCGCTCGATCTTCGGCGCCGGGCTGGGCTCGGCCCGCCGGACCACGGGCGCGGCAATCCCACCAGCCCCGTTGCCGGCCGCCGCCGTCCCTCCTGCCGGCGGCTGCACCACCGTCGGCTGCTCGTCGACCAGGATCCGGCGCACCGGGGGCGGCGGGCGCAGCAGGTCCTCGTCGCGGCGGTCGAGCTCGGTCAACGGTTCCATTGCGGCTTCCTTCCCCGCGCCAAGCGGGTGACGATGAAGTTGAGGACGATCACCAGGCACATCAGGACGAAGGCGGCGAAGTAGGCCTTTTCCGGCGCCAGCCCCTCGCCCGCCGGCGAGTTGAGGTAGACGTAGCTGGTCAGGGTGCTGCCGGTGCCGCGGAAGAGGCCGAAGACGTCGCCGTCGCCGCCGTTGATGATCTGCAGGGTCGAGCCGAGCAGGACGACGACGATCGCGGTGTCGCCGGCGACCCGGCCCATCCCCAGCGCGGCGCCGGTGCCGATCCCGGGGCGGGCAGCGGGCAGCAGCACGCGGCGGATCGTCGCCGCCTTGGTCTTGCCGAGCGCGTAGGAGGCCTCACGGACGTGCCGCGGGATCGCGTTCAGCGCCTCGCGGGTGGCGCCGACGACGAGCGGCAGCGCGATCAGCGACATCATCGCCGAGGCGGCGATGAAGGAACGTCCGAGCGTCGACCCTTCGGCGTCGAAGGTGAGGAAGCCGAACCATTCCTGGAAGAGGATCAGCCCGAACATCGCCAGGACGATGCTGGGAGTGCCGGCGACGATCTCGATCGCCGATTCGACCGCGCGGGCGAGACCAGCGGGACGGCCGTACTCGGTCAGCCAGACCGCGATCGTGACCCCGAGCGGCGCCGCGATCACGGTCGACATCACCAGCAGCATCGCGGTCCCGATCAGCGGGTCTTTAAAGCCGCCGCTGGCGGATTGGTCGATCTCGGCGTTGGGGCTTTCGAAGAGCAGCGAGAGGTCGAAGTACTGGGCGCCGCGGTAGGCCATGTAGAGGACGATCGAGCCGGCGATCGCGATCAGCGCCAGGCCCGCGCCCCAGGCGAGGAAGTAGCCGACCTGGTCGCGCAGCGGCCAGGCGCGAACGCTGTCCCGCGGGGTGGTGGCGACCGCCGTGCGGGGGATCGACGCCCGCTGTGCGGTCGCGCTCACGGCTGCACCCCGTATTTGCGCATCGACTGCTTAGCGACGAACCCGGCCAGCGAGAGGAACATGCTCGAGACGAGGAGGACCGCGGCGAAGGCAAACAGCGTCTGGCCGAAGGGGACGACGGTGAGGCCTTCGACGTTCTCGACCAGGGCCGAGGCCAGCGGCCGGGTCGGCTCGAAGAGGAAGGTGAAGCCGTCGATCGGGTTCGGCGCGAAGCTGGCCGAGCCGGAGACCATCGAGAGCATGATCGCCTCGCCGAGCGCCCGAGCGGTGGCGAGGACGGCGGCGGCCACGACCGCCGGGCGGGCGGTGCGAACGACGATCGACCAGGTGACCCGCCAGCGGTTGACGCCGAGGGCCGAGGCGCCTTCGGTCCAGCTGCGAGGCACCGCCCGCAGCGCGTCGACCACGATCGCGATCATGATCGGCACGATCATGATCGTCAGGATCATGATCCCGACCCCGATGCTGGAGCCGTCGAGCTGGACCACGTTGGCGACCGATTCCTTGCGCTCGATGCTGATCAGGTGCTCGCCGACCCAGGGGACGATGACGAGGATCCCGATCAGCCCGTAGACAACCGAGGGGACGGCGGCGAGCAACCGCACCACTGGCTCCAGCAGGCCGGAAAGCCGCGGCGGCGCGAACTCGACGATGAAGATCGCGGCGAAGAGGGAGAAGGCGATGCCGATCAGCACCGCGCCGAAGGTGACCACGGCGGTGCCCCAGAGCAGCGGCCAGGCGTGCAGCTCGTAGACGTAGTCGGCCGGATTCGAGGGTGAGTTGAAGATGTCCTCGAGCTGGCGATCGACGTCGCCGCCGGAGCTGAACCAGGCGAGCCCGTTGTGGGCGAAGGAGGGCCACGCCTTGGCGAAGACGAAGGCGATCATCCCGATGATCAACAGCAGCACGAGACAGGCCACCGCGCCGAGCATGCGCTCGACGCGGCGGTCAGACCAAAAACCGGGCGTAGCCGGATTAAACATCTAGCGGAGCGGCACCCAGTCGCTGGCGACGATCGCCTGGCCAGTGCTGCTGCGAGCGAAGGCAATGAAGTCCTTCGCCAGGCCCTTGGCGGCGCCGCGGCTGACCAGGAAGAAGTTACGACTGCCGGCGTACTGCCCCGACTTTGCGTTCCGCAGCGTGCAGGGGACACCCTGGTAGGGGATCGTGTGCAGGCCTTTGGTAAAGGCGAAGGAGGCGTAGCCGATCGCGTTCGGGTCGGATTTGATCGTCTGTGCCTGCAGGCCGTTGGAGGATTTCGTCGTCGCGCTGGCGGCGACTCGCAGGGTCGTTCCCATGAAGATGTTCTGGAAGGCATCCTGGGTTCCGGAGGCGGCGGTACGGACGACGAGGTCGATCGGACCGCTGGCGGTGGCACCGGAGACCTGGCTCCAGCTGCGGACGCGGCCGGAGAAGATGTCCTGGATCTGGGTCTGACTCAGGGTCGGGATCGGGTTCGACGCGTTGGAGACAATGCAGACCGCGTCGCGGGCGATTTTGTTGAAGACGATGCCGCCCGGGTCAGCCGGTTTCGGGTCGCGCGAGGACATGCCGAGGGTGACGCGGCCGCGGGATACATCGGTGATGCCGATATCGGACCCTCCCTGGAGGATCACGACCTTGTTGCCTTTGCCCTTGGGCGACTTCAAGAAGGCCTTGGCGAGGCTGGTGGCAAGCGGTGCGACCGAGGTCGACCCGCTCATCGTGATCGTCGCGGCATGAGCCGCGGTGGCCGTACCCAGCGGCGCGCACAGTGCAAGCGCAGCCGCGGCGGCCAGGAGACGCGTGCGATTCATCTGTTTTCGCTCCCTGGTGGCGGATTGATGGCTGATCGTCGTCAGTCTCGGCCCGCCCCGATCCGCCTAAGTGAACGCGGCGTAACTGTCTGGATAAGAACTGGTGAACGGCTTCACCACTTCTTCACCAACTCGAAACGAGTCCTTCACCAGCCTCGGCGGGCGGTCGAAGAAGCTGCCCGCGTGCCCGTCTCCTCCTCTCAGCAGGTTCTCCAGATCGCCAACCTGGAGATCCGCCCGCATGAGCTGCAGGTCCTGGTCGGAGATCGCCGCGCCGGGCTCACCGTGCGCGAGTTCGAGCTCTTCTTCATGCTCGCCCAGCGCCGCGACAGCGTCGTCCAGCGTCCCGAGATCTACACCTCGATCTGGGGCGGGACGATGCAGCGCCGCGACCGCTCGGTCGACGTCCTAGTGCGCAAGGTCCGCCACAAGCTCGAGCTAGTAGCCCCAGAGTGGAAATACATCCACACCCACTTCGGCATCGGCTACCGCTTCAGCCCTGAGCGGACATCCGCTTCAGGCGACCGATAACTATCGGCTCAGGTGACGTCTGATCGCTGCGATCTGGTCGGCAACCCATGGTGCCTTTCAGACCCTATGAGTCCAAAAGGAACCACAGGATGGCCTGGCTAGAGCAAATCTCAATCCTGTGGTTCCTTTCGGACGCTATAGGTGAATAAGGAACCACAACTTTCGGCTAGTCCGCTACACGTTTTTTGCACGGTCCCGCCTGACCTTATTTCAGCTCGCCCGCGTGGCCTTGGGTGAAGTTGAAAGCGCAGCGGAAGTTCTCCGGTTGGCCAACCGGCTTGCCGCCGGCGAAGCCGCCGTGGTTGCCGTTGTCATAGACCGTCAGGTACTGGAGGGTTTCCGGCGAGGGGTCGGCTGGGAGCGGGATCGGGTCCGGCTCGCCCGCCTTTGGGTCGCCGCGGGAGACGTCGCTAACGCCCATCGAACCGGCGGCGCGGCCGCCCGAGGCGGTGGTGGTCAGGGTGGCACTCATCTCGCGTTTGTCCTTGAGCCCGTCGGTGGGGTCGATGTCGGTCGAGGCGGTGACCTCGTTGTCGTCGACCCGACCGGCCAGCTTCACCCGTTTCGCGGCGCCGATCAGTTCGGCCGCGGTCGGCAGGTAGCCGCCGAGGCTGGCGCACTTTTGGGTCGCGAAGAAGTAGTCGTTCTTGCCAATCTCATCCTTTTCCAGCGGATAGGGGTTGGTCATCATGCAGACCGTCCCGATCTTCACCGTCTCCGGCGAGCAGTTGGCGAAAACGCTCTGGGGCAGCACGCTGGCGGGGAATTTCCGTTTCGCGTTGAGGCGCAGGATCCCGAACTTCTTCGGCTTTAGGCTCGGACCGGGCAACATCTTCGCGGCGATCGACTCGCCGGCGCCGGAGAAGACCATGGCCGCGAGGGAGAGGACGAGGGCCGCCCAGGCAATGAGAGAAGTTGAGCGTCGGTTGGTCATCTGCGACTCCTTTGAGGTCTGATGGATGAGGTCGTGGCCGCGGCCGGGCGATCGCGGCGGCGGGAACCGGGGCCGCCCCGCACGGAGGCGCCGGCGAGGGCGAGGATGAGGACGAGGGCCGGCAGGTAGGGCGGCACACTCAGTTCCGCCCCGCCGTCTTCATGCCGGGAGAAGGCCTGCGATTCCTCGATCGCCGCCTCCTCTTCACGCTTCTCCTCGACTTGGTAGGTCCGGGCCGGGGCGCCGCCCGGCGGCATCGGCCGCACGATCGGCGGTGGCGGCGGCGGCACGATTGCCGGCAGCGCCCCGATTGCAAGACCGGTGGCAAGCGGGATGAAGGGGTTGACCGGCGCCGGCGGGGGCGTCG
>DATDLJ010000064.1:0-7852 GCA_036519395.1 Solirubrobacterales bacterium
CCCGCCTTCGCCAGCTCGTGGCGGGCCATCGCGGCGGCGCCGATCATGCCGGCGTCGTTGCCGAGGGTGGCCTCGAGAATCGGCGTCCGGTTCATCGGGTTCAGCGCCCGCCGGCGCAGCTCACGGCGGGCCGGCTCCAAAAGCAGGTCCCCGGCGGCGATGACGCCGCCGCCGACGACGATCGCGTCGGGCTGGAAGATGTTGGCGAAGCTGGCGCAGCCGACCCCGAGCCGGGCCCCGATCAACTCGAAGACACCGGTCGCGGTCGCGTCGCCGGCCAGTGCCGCCTCGGTCACCGCCTTGCCGTCGACCGTGCCGCCGTCGGCGAGGATCTGCCCGAGAGCCGAGTCGCGGGCGCTTTCGGCGGCCGCCCTTCCCTCCCGGCCCAGCGCCGTCCCGGAGGCGAGCGCCTCGACGCAGCCGTGGTTGGGGCAGTTGCCCTGGCAGGGCGGGCCGTCGGCCTGGATCACGGTGTGGCCGAGCTCGGCGCCCGCCCCGGTCGCGCCGCGGAAGATCTCGCCGCCGAGCACGAGGCCGCCGCCGATCCCGGTGCCGACCGTCAACATCACTATGTGGGGCATTCCCTTCGCGGCCCCGAAGAGGTACTCGGCGTAGGCGGCGACGTTGCCGTCGTTGTCGACGAAGACCGGCAGGCCGACCCGCTCGCTGACGATGTCGCGGATCGCCACGTCGGAGAGCGGCAGGTTGACCGCCGAGACAGCGATCCCGTCGTCATGGTCGATCGTCGCCGGAATCCCCAGCCCGACCGCCGCGACGCCCGGGCGCGCGTCGCGCGCCTCTTCGACCTCGCGCACCAGCAGCTCGACCAGCTCGTCCTCGGTCTGGCCGGTCGACGCCTCGCGCTGCTCGTAAAGGGGATCGGTGCCGGCCTCGGAAAGAACCCCGATGAGCATCTTCGTGCCCCCGAGATCGACCCCGATCGTCTCGCCGCCGCTCACGAGCGGCAGGAGGCTGGGAGGCGGATGACCGAGTACATCGCCATGATTTCTAGCCTTTCATGACCGACGACGGCGAGCAGCGGCCACCCGAGCCGCCCGAAGACAAGCCCGATTACAAGATCTACCGCTCCCGCAAGGGCCTGTTTTCGCGCCTAAAAGGCGCGGATCTGTCGTCCCTGCGCGACCGTGCAAGGTTGCCTTCACGCAAGCCGAAGGGCGAGAAGGAGCCGCGCCGGCCGGGCTCGCCGCGGGCGCCGTTCAACGTCCGCCGGCTGTTCAAATGGATCGGGCTGGCGGCGCTCGGGTGGATCCTGCTCAGCTTCCTCGCCTTCGCCATCTCCGCCCAGATTCAGTCCTTCAAGCTCTCCGGAGAAGCGCGGGACGCACTGCACGGCAACCCGTTCCTGCTGCCGAGCGCGCAGACGATCCTCCTGCTCGGCACCGACGCCCGGCCGCCCGGCAGCGGTGATGACACCACCTCCGAGGAGTGCTTCGAACAGCAATCGAAGGGCGAGAAGCCCCACGATCCCTGCTTCGAGGGCGAATTCCGCGCCGACACGCTAATGCTGGTCCGCGCCGGCGGCGGCGCTTTCCGCAAACTCTCGATCCCCCGCGACGCCTACGCCGAGATCCCCGGCCAGGCGCCGCAGAAGATCAACGGCGCCTTCGCCTTCGGCGGCGCGGCGCTGCAGATCAAGACGATCGAACAGTTCCTCGGAATCGAGATCGACCACGTCGCGATCGTCGACTTCACCGGCTTCGAAGACCTGATCGACGCGGTCGGTGGGGTCAAGGTCGACGTCCCGGTGAAGCTCTGCGCCGACATCTCCGGTGGTGCCGGCGGCGGCCAGGGCGGATCCTCGATCCGCCTGCACAAGGGTGAGAACACCCTCAACGGTGAAAAGGCGCTGGCCTACTCGCGGGTCCGCCACGCCAGCGAATGCCCCGGCCCGGGCAAGAGCGCTTACACGCTCGGCTACGACGACTTCGACCGCGAGAAGGCCCAGCAGGCGGTCATCAACGGGATCAAGGACCGCCTCACCGACCCGCTGCGGGTCCCCTACAACTTCATCCACGGCCCGATCATCGGCTGGGACGCCCCGAAAGCATTCGTCAGCGACATGGGTTTCTTCACGATGCCGCAGCTGATCCTCTCGGCGGGGATCGGCGGCAGCGCCCCGGCCGAAGTGCTGTGCAGCAAAGGGGAATGTCCGCCCGGCCCCGCCGGCTCGGTCGAAATCCCCGAGTCGGCCCGCCGCAGGGCCGTCGACAAGCTGCTCAACGGCTGAACCAACTCAGCGTTCGCTGAAAAGTGGCCCCCATAGGGGCGCAAATTCAGCGGACGCTGAATTCGACCCCAGGGCCTTACTCGGCCGACTGTTTCGTCCCGACCAGGGCCGAGACGATCAGGGCGGTGAAGCCGGCCGCCAGCGAGCCGGCGGTGTTCTTCAGATCGGCGCCGGAGGATTCGCCGGTGGCCAGGACTTCGACCGCGATCCACTCGCCGAAGCCGAGCAAAACGAGCACGACCAAGGCGTAGACCCGCGCCGCCAGGGTGTACCAGCGCGCCATCGCCCGGTCGTCGAGGCGCCTGCCCGCCAGCTCCAGTTGCAAGGGCGACTCCGGCGCACGCTGGTTGCCGGCCCGGGTGAAGTAGCGCTGCTCAATCGCCAGCGCCAGCAGCAGCACCGGCAAGATCTGGGAGACCGCCTCGAAGTACTCCTTCTGGGCGTGGCCATCGACCAGCAGCGCCGCCAGCCCGTAGGCGGCGAGGGGGGCGACGATCGCGCCGATGCCGAAGGCGAACCGCCAGACCAGGCCAACCCGCACCTGACCCGACATTGACCTCAGTCGGCGGTCGAAGCGGCCGATTTCGAGTCCGACTTCGACTCGCTCTTCCCCGAATCCGACTTCGTCGCCGAACCCGAGTCCCCGCCCGACCCCGAGCCGCTCTCCGAGGAGGAACCGTTGGCGCCGCCCTTGCGCGTCCCGTAGTCGGTGTTGTGGAAACCCGAGCCCTTGAAGTGGATCGCTGGGGCACTCAGCACCCGCGAGGCGGGGGCACCGCACTCCTCGCATTCGTGCAGCGGCTCGTCGGTCATCTTCTGGATCGCCTCGAAGACGTGGCCGTTCTCGCACTTGTACTCGTAAATAGGCATAAGGCTGCGGGATTATCGCAGCCGCTACCGTTCCCGCCATGGCGACCGAGCAGGGAACCCGCCCGACCGAGGTGACGATGGAAGAGATCGTCGCGCTATGCAAACGGCGCGGCTTCGTCTTCCCCTCCTCGGAGATCTACGGCGGCCTCGGCTCGACCTACGACTACGGCCACTACGGCGTCCTGCTGAAGAACAACGTCAAAGCCGAGTGGTGGAAGGCGATGCTGCAGGAGCGCGACGACATCGTTGCCCTGGACTCAGCGATCCTCCAGCACCCGCGCGTCTGGGAGGCCTCGGGCCACCTCGCCGGCTTCACCGACCCGCTGGTCCAGTGCCTCGGCAAGTGCAAGCGGCGCTGGCGGGAGGACCACCTGCGCGAGGCGGTAGAAGCCGAAGGCGGCGACCCGAACGCCGAGCTGCGCTGCCCGGAGTGCGGCGGCGAGCTCTCGGAGCCGCGCCAGTTCAACCTTATGTTCGAAACCCACGTCGGCCCGGTTGCCGAGGAGGGCTCAACCGTCTACCTGCGACCGGAGACGGCACAGGGCATCTTCATCAACTTCAAGAACGTGCTCAGCTTCGCCCGCAAGAAGCCGCCGTTCGGGATCGCCCAGGTCGGCAAGTCCTTCCGCAACGAGATCACCCCCGGCAACTTCATCTTCCGCACCCGCGAGTTCGAACAGATGGAGATGGAGTACTTCGTGCCCCCGCCCGAAGCGGAAAAGTGGCACCAGCACTGGATGGACGAGCGCGAGCGCTGGTACACCGAGCTCGGCATCCGCCCCGACCACCTGCGGGTCCGCGCCCACGGCGCCGACGAGCTCTCCCACTACTCCTCGGCGACGAGCGACATCGAGTACCTCTTCCCGATCGGGTGGTCGGAGCTGGAGGGGATCGCCAACCGCGGCGACTTCGACCTCACCCAGCACGCCAAGTTCTCCGGCGAGAAGCTCGAGTACTTCGACCAGCAGACGAAAGAGCGCTACGTCCCGCACGTGATCGAGCCCGCCGCCGGCGCCGACCGCGCCACCCTCGCCTTCCTCGTCGACTCCTACGAGGTCGAGGAGGTCGAGGGCCGCCAGCGCACCGTCCTGCGCTTGCACCCGCGCCTGGCCCCGGTCAAGGTCGCCGTCCTCCCGCTCGTCTCCAAGGAGGGGATGCCGGAGAAGGCGCGCGAGCTCTTCCAGGACCTGCGCCGCCGCCTGCCCGCCGAGTTCGACGAGGGCGGCTCGATCGGCAAGCGCTACCGCCGCCAGGACGAGATTGGCACTCCTTGGGGGATCACCGTCGACCATCAGACGATGGACGACGACACCGTCACCCTCCGCGACCGGGACTCGCTCGAGCAGGTCCGGATTCCGATCGAGGGCCTCGGCGACGAGCTCGTCAAGCGCCTCGAATCGCCCTGGCGCAGCCCCAAGTTGGGCTAGAGGTCAACTGCTGCGCGAGGACTGCGCAGCCGGCTCAACGGAGACCAGGGCGATCACATAGACGAGCGCTTCCGGACCGCTCGTGAGGTGCGAGGGGATGATTAGTTCCCGCTGGCCGCCCGGCCGCATCCCCTCGACGCCTTTTTCGAAGCCCTTGCCATAGGAGGCGAACCCCAGCGGGAAAACCACCGGCGGATGCGAAAGCCAACGGCGGCCCAGCTTTTCGCCCGTCTTGTAGAAGACGCCGACGTAATTCACTCCGACCTGGTCGCCGCGCCTGGCAACAGGCCCGGACCCCAGCTCGAGGTCCTTGATTACAAGCCGCTTGGGCGGCGGTCCCTGCGGCGGGACGATTTCTGGTCCGACCAGCTCTTCGTATTCCTCCGCGGAGAGCTGCTCCCTGGTGTCATCGCTTCCCCCGCAGGCGAGGGGCGCGAGGGCCAGCAGGGCAATGGCGACGAAGGCGAGGAGCGGTACTGCCCGGCGCATCAGGACCGACCCCCGCTTGGGCTAGCGCCCGGCTGGCTCGAGGGAAGTCAGCTGGACCAGATGGATCTCCGGCCGACCGTTGGAGACGAAGCGCCCTGGTTCGATGATTTCCCGCTGCCCGCCTTCCTTCATCCCGGCGATGCCTTTTTCGAAGGCCCGACGGTAGTGGCTTGATCCCACCACGTATTCCACCGGTTCCCGGGTTATCCACCACCGTTCCAAGACATCGCCCGTCTCGTAGTAGTAGGTGATCCAGTTGATCCCCGCCAGGTCTCCCTTCTTGGCGACGGGGCCAGACCCCACCTTGACGTCCTTGAACTCGACCTGCTTGGGCGGTGGTCCCTTGGGGGGGACGATTTCCGGTCCGAGGAGTTCTTCGGTTCTCTGCGCGGAGACGGTGTCGCTGGTCGCGCTGTCATCGCCCCCACAGCCGACGAGGGCGAACGCGGAGACGGAAGCGATAGCCAGAACTAGAAGAGCGACTCTCATTACACAGACTTTATTACGGCTAGGCCCACTGATGTGGCAGAGCTAGGCTGGCGCCCATGGAGCGCAGCCTCTTTCGCGACCGCGACTTCCGACTGGTCGCCGGCTCGGTTGGGCTCTCGGCCTTCGGCGACTGGGTGGCGATCGTCGCCCTCGGGCTGTTCATCGGCGAGCAGACCGACTCGGGTTTCCTCGTCGCCGCGCTGTGGATTTGCCTCTTCGGGCCCTCAGTGTTTGTCTCCGGCTTCGCCGGCGTGCTGGTCGACCGGATCGAGACGACGCGGCTGCTGGCGCTGGTCTCCGGCGCCGGGGCGGTGATCGCCGCCCTCCTCGCTTTCACCTCGGCGGTGCCACTGGCGCTCTTCCTCACCGCCATGCTCGGGGTCGTCTTCGCGATCTCGCAACCGGCCGAGTTCGCGCTGGTGCCACCGCTGGCCGGCACCCGGGTGCAAGAGGCAAACGGCCACGTCGAGACCGTGCGCTACATCGGTTTCGGCGTCGGGCCCCTGGTCGGCGGCTTCCTCTTCTCCTGGGGCGGCCTCGAGTTGGCGATGCTGGTCGATGCCGCCACCTTCGCGGCGGTAGCGGTGGCAGCGCGGATGCTGCGGATCAGACGCGTGCCAGATGAGCTGGGCGCGGACGAGGCCGTGCCCCGCGCCCGCGACGGGATCGCGTATCTGTTCCGCGACTCAACCCTGGCGCTGGTGATGATGGTCGCCTTCGGGTCGCTCTTCTTCATGTCAGCGGTATGGGTCGGCGAGCTCTTCTTCGTCGAAGACGTGCTCGAGATGGGCGACGTCGCCTACGCCTCGATGTTCTCGGTCTGGACGGTGGGGATGGCGCTCGGGGCGCTGCTGCTCTCCCGCCGCGTCGCCGTCACGGCGCTGGCGCTCGCCGGCCTCGCCGCCGCCACGGTACAGGGGCTCGCCCTCGCCCTCCCCGCCCTCTGGCTCAGCTTCGCTTTCTACCTCGCCTGCGCTTTCCTCGGCGGCACCGCCCACGGGGTCAAGAACGTGATGTACCGCAGCCTGATCCACGTCCGCGTTCCGGAGAACCTGCACGGTCGCGCCTTCGCCGCTTACAACGCGATCCGCAACACCGCCGAGCTCGGCGCCTTCGCCGCCGGCGGCTTCCTCGTCGCCGTGATCGGCCCCCGCGACACCCTCGCCTACGCCGGCGGCCTCTCGGCGCTGGTGGGAGTGGTCGGTCTGGTCGCCCTGATCCGACTCAGGCAGCGAGTCCCGGCAGCCGAAGCTGCCTAACCCGAGAACCTCGTCTAGGCGAAGAACCGTTCGACCTCGGCCGCGTCCTCATCGAGGGCCGTCATCGCCTTTTTCGTCACCTTGCTCAGCGGCTCGATCGTCACCTTTCCACCAGCGAGCCTCCAGGTGGCGACGGCGCGCCCGTCGACCAGGGCGAAGGGGCGGAAGATGCCGTTGATCGTGACCAGGATCTTGTGCGGGCCGACGACTTCGTCGCGCGAGGTCCAGCCGAGCAGCAGCGGGTCGAAGGCACCGAGCAGGCGCGGCGGCGGGATCGGTGCGGCCGCCGGTTGCTTCTTCAGCTCGACCAGACCGTCCTCGCGCTGCTCCAGCTCGGAGGCGATCGCCGCCAGCCCGGCGCGGGCGTCGCGCAGCGGCAGCCCCGCCCAGCGCGCCAGATCGCGATCGTCGGCCGGGCCGTGGCCGACCAGGTAGCGACGGGCGAGCTCGATCACCGCCTGCTCACGATCGACCGGCTTCTGCTCGCCCAGCCAGTCGCGGACCAGGACGTAGGCGTGCTGCTTGCCGAGCATCGGCCCCCGCACCAGAATCCCCCGCGCCGCGGCGAGGAACATCAGGTGGATGAACAGCTGGCCCTCGGTTTTCACCCCGGCGCTCTCCAGCCGCTCGCGCAGGTCTTTCCCGCTCAGCGGCCCCTCCGCGGCCAGGGTCTTCTCGACGATCTCCATCGCCCGCTCCCCTTCGCGCTCGGACATCCCCTCCTGCTGCAGCCGGCGTTTGCAGCTGGCGAAGTGCGTCGGCGCGGTCAGCAGGTGCAGCCACGGGTAGTCCTCGCTGCGGACCAGGTGGAGGGTGCCGCGGTTGAGCCAGGTGATCAGCAGCGAGCGGTCCTCGCTCAGCTCGCGGTCGACGTCGGCCGCCGTCATCCCGTCGGTCCGCGCCCGCACCGCGAGCCGCGCCCCGCGCGGGTCCTGTCCCTGCACCGCCAGCAGCCGCTCGGCCACCGCCGCGGCCGAGCCCAGCGGCTCGCCGGAGAGTCCCTGGGCGGTCAGTCGTTCGGCGATCGGCGCGCGCATCGCCGGATCATCCCGGTTCGTGGGTCCGTTCGG
>DATDLJ010000065.1:0-10456 GCA_036519395.1 Solirubrobacterales bacterium
TGTTTTTTCGCGGACTCGCGGTTGTAGGACAGTCTCGATCGCCTTGGCGTAGGGGCCGTGGAGGGTCGCGCGCGGGGTTGGGATCGTCACTCCGTAGGCCTCATCCATCGCGCGGCTGAGCACCCGCTTGAAGGTCGGTCCGTGCCACGCATGCGCTTCCGCGGCGCGGCCGACGTGGAGGTGGACCAGCTCGTGCAGCAGCGTCTCGAGGATGTCGCCCGGCCTGACTCCCGGATAGGCGGTGACCGAGAGTCGGTACTGGCTCGGCACCGCGAAGCCGAGCCGGTTGGGGCGGCGGCGGGCGCGGCGAACCTTCAGCTGCGGGCGTCGCTCCGCCAGCGGGCCGTCGGCAAACACAGGCAAGGCTCGCAGCCGATCCATCTCCTCGTCGAGGGGGACATCGGCGACGACGAAGTAGGAGCGTGGTCGCGGGCGCGCCACGGCAACGGGCACGGGAGCGCGACGTCGCCTCCGCCTCAGCGCTGGCAATGGGGGCACCAGTAAGTGGTTCGGTTGGCGTCGCCCTGGCCGCGCGAGGAGATCGGGCCGCGACAGGAGGGACAGGCGCCTTGGCGGCGTTTGTAGACCGCGAAGCGGTGGCGGCCACCGCTCTCGACGGCGGCCAACATCTGCTCGCGGGCGGCGGCCAGCACCGCGCGGAGCTCCTCGTCGGAGAGCTCGCCGATCGGGCGCCAGGGATCGACCCGGGCGGCGAAGCAAGCCTCGCTCTTGAAGATGTTGCCGATGCCGGCGACCAGATGCTGATCGAGGATGGCGTCGCCGAGGCCGCGGCTGGGATCGGCACGCATCGCCGCGATCACCGGCTCGGGGTCGAAGTCCGGGGCGAGGACATCGGGGCCCAGCCGCGCCAGCTGTGGATCGCGCCGCAGGCGGTCCGTCGTCATCACCCGCAGGGTCGGTCCGCCGAACTGGACCGCGCCCCACCCACCCCCGGAGAACACCGCCCAGGCGGAGGAGCGGGGACGACGCCAGCGGGCGCCCGGTCGGTAGAAGTGCCAGCCGCCGCTCATTCCCAAGTGGCTGTGCAACGAGAGGTCGCCAAAGCCGAGCAGCAGGTGCTTGCCGTGCGCATCAACCGAATCCAATGGGAGGCCATCGAGGCGCTCCACGTTTGCCGCCTTGCCCCGTGGATTAGGCGCCGTCACCGCGACCGTCTCGCCCAGGAGGAGCGACTCGAAGCGGCGCGCCAACCGCAGGATCGTGTCCCCCTCTGCCACCCCGCCATGATGCACATTCGTCGCGGTGGGTAAGTTGGGGGCGATGCTCCGTCGCAGGAACATGGATCCGAAAGCACGGCAGTTGGCGCTGGGCATCGGCGTCAGCCGGGTCGCAATCGGCACCAGCATCCTCTTCGCAACCCGGCCGGCTTTGCGCAACATGGGCTTCGGCGCAACCAACGCCTCCGGCGAGGCGCTGGCGAAACTTGGCGGCGGCCGCGACATCGCTTTGGGGGCGATGACCCTGGCCGCCCGCGACGACCGGCAGGCGCTGCGGACGGCGATCCTGGTCTCGGGCGCCTGCGACGCCGCCGACGCGCTCTCCCTTGGCTTGTCCGCCCGCAACCCCGAGACCCGCGGGGCTGGGATCGGCGGCATCCTCGCCGGCGGCGCCGCGGCCGCCGCCTGCCTCTGGGCCTGGCAGCGGCTCTAGCCCGCTAAGCGACGACGGCTGGTTCGCCGCCCTGGAACTCGTGTGACTCGATCACCCGGTCGATCAGGCCGTACTCGACCGCCTGTTCGGGCTGGAAGAATTTGTCGCGTTCCATGTCGGTATGGATCTGCTCCGCCGACTGCCCGGTGTGTTTGACGTAGATCTGGTCGAGTCGCTCGCGCAGGGCGAGGATCTCTTTGGCGTGGATCTCGATGTCGCTCGATTGGCCTTCGAAGCCACCGCTCGGCTGGTGGATGAGGATGCGACTGTTCGGCAGCGCCATCCGTTTGCCTTTGGCGCCCCCGGTGAGGATTAGCGACCCGGCCGACATCGCGATTCCGTAACAGATGGTCTGCACGTCGGGCTTGACGAACTGCATCGTGTCGTAGATCGCCAGGCCGGCGTAAGCGGAACCGCCGGGCGAGTTGACGTAGAGGCTGACGTCCTTGTCGGGGTCCTCGGCCTCGAGGTGCAAGAGCTGGGCGATGATCAGATTGGCGAGGTCCTCGGTCACCGGTTCGCCGAGGAAGATGATCCGCTGCGCGAGCAGGCGGCTGTAGATGTCGAAGGAACGCTCGCCGCGGGCGGTTTGCTCGACGACCATCGGTACCAGTGGCATTGGGCCTCTCTTCCTAATTCGAGTCGGGGTTGTACTTATAGCCAACGCCGCGCACGGTCCGCACCAGCTCCGGCTTCTGCGGGTCGCGCTCGACCTTCTGACGCAGGTTGGAGATGTGGACGTCGCAGGCGCGCTCATCGCCATCGAACTCGGTCTGCCAGAGCTCCTCCATGATCTGCGCGCGGGAGAAAACCTCGCCCGGACGGGCGACCAGCAACCGCAGCAGCTGGAACTCGGAGCGGGTCAGGTTGACGGGGACCCCGCGAACCGTGGCGACATGGCGAACGAGGTCGATCGAGACCGCGCCCGCCTCGATTTTCACCGCTTGCGAGAGCGGCGCCCGGTCGAGTTCGCGGCGCCGCAGCTGCGCTCGCACTCGCCCCAGCAGCTCTCGCACCGAGAACGGCTTGGTCACGTAATCGTCGGCGCCGACCTCGAGGCCGACGACCTTGTCGACCTCGGCGTCTTTGGCGGTAAGGACGATGATCGGGACGGCGCTGCGGGAGCGCACGTCGCGGCAGATATCGAGCCCGCTTGGGCCGGGCATCATGATGTCGAGGATCAGCAGGTCGTAGGGGACGCCGTTACCGAGCAACGCCGCCGCCTCGTCGCCGTCGGCGGCCGGGGTGACCTCGAATCCCTCTTGGGCAAGCGCGTACCCGACCGAGTCGCGGACCGACGGCTCATCGTCGGCGATGAGGATGCGGCCGCTGCTCATGCGACCGGGGTCGGGCTCGGTTGCGCGACCGGGAGGCGGACCCAGAAGGTACTCCCCTCCCCCTCGACCGACTCAGCTCCGATCCGACCGCCCATCACGTCGACCATCCGCCGCGCGATCGCCAGGCCGAGGCCGAAGCCCTCCTGGTTGCGCGACTCGCTGCGCCGGTAGAAGCGCTCGAAGACGCGCTCCAGCTCCGCCGCGGGGATGCCGGTGCCGGTGTCAATTACCTCCAGGATCACTTCGTCTTGCCTGTCATGACGGCCGCGAACGGTAACGGTGCCGGGCGGTGGCGTGTTCTTGAAGGCGTTGGTGAGCAGGCCGATCATCACCTGCCGCAGCAGGGTTGGATCGCCGGTCGCCGCGAGTTCGGACTCGACATCGACGACCAGATCGACGTGCGGCGGCGCTTCACAGGCGGCGACCACGTCGCGGATAGCGAGCGGCACGTCGACGAGTTCGCTCTCCGGGGCGCCGCGGGACTCGACCCGGGCCAGGGTCAACAGCGACTGGGTGAGGCGGTTCATGCGCTCGGCGTCTTCGCCGAGGCGTTTGAGGAAGTGGTCGCGGTCCTTGGGCTCGTTCTTGGCGCCGCTTTGCAGCACCTCAATCGCCCCCGAGATCCCCGCCAGCGGGTTGCGCAACTCGTGGGCGGCGTTTGAGACGAAGTCGGCTTCGGCCAGCTCGCGGCGGAGCTCATCGGTGCGGTCGCGCAGCACCGCGAGGACGGCGCGCTCGTCGGGCAGGGCGCGGGCGGTCATCGCGTAGGCGCGGTCACCGATCCGCAGCGCGGGATGCGACGAGAAGCCGACCTCGGCGGCACGGTGGAGCATCGAGAGAGCGACCTCCGGCGGCTGCCCGGAGGGATCGAGTAGGCGCGAGGCAGCGCTGTTGGAGAAGCGGACCGGACCTTCGTCGTCGACGACCATGACCGCATCGGTAAGGCCGTCGAAGATCGCGGTCAGCTTGTTGCGGTCGGCGGTCATCACCCCGAAGCTCTCCTTCAACGAGGCCCGCATCGAGTCGAGGGCCCGGGCCAGGTCGCCGATCTCATCCGGGCCGGAAGTTTTCAGCTCGGCGTCGAAAGAGCCGCCCGCCATTTCGCCGGCGGCGCGGGCCAGGCCGACGACGCGGTGGGAGATCGCGACCGCGATCAGGAAGCCGGCAAGCACGCCGATTGCAACGGAAGCGATCAGCGCCTGCTCGTTGTCACCGAACAGATAGATGGCGGCAGCGGTGATCAAGCTGACCGCAGCGAAGGCGCCGGTGAGCCAGAGGCGCATGCCGATTCGCAGCGAACCGGGGTGCGGCAGGGGCGGGGTCTTGCTGGGGTGACGCATGAAGATTTACTAACACAATCCTGTTCTCGTCGTGGCACACGGGGCTCCCACGTGCCCACATGGGAGAATCGGGGGGTGAGGACTCTCGTCTTCATTCCTGCCTGGAACGAGGAGGCCTCGGTCGCCTCGGTGATCGCCGACGTGCGCAAAGCGATCCCGGAGGCCGACATCCTGGTCGTCGACGACGGCTCCGCCGACGCGACCTCCGAGCGCGCTCGGGAAGCGGGCGCGCTCGTCGCCGCGCTGCCGTTTAACCAAGGCCTGGGGGCAGCGCTGCAGACCGGCTACCTCTACGCGCTCCGCAGCGGCTACGACGTCTGCGCCCACCTCGATGCCGACGGCCAGCACCCTGCCGAGGAGGTGGCGCGACTGCTGGCGGAGGTGACCAGCGACCGTGCCGACCTGGTGATCGGCTCCCGCTACCACGCCGGCGCCGAATCGGCCAGCGGCGACTACCGTCCGACCTTCTCGCGCCGGATCGGAACCAGCGTCTTCCGCTTCTTCCTCACCCTCGCGACCCGCCAGCGCTTCACCGACACGACCAGCGGCATGCGGGCCGCCAACCGCCGGGTGATGTCCCTCTTCAGCCAGCATTACTCACCCGACTTCGCCGAGATCGAGTCGCTGCAGCTGGCGGTGCGCCAGGGCCTGCGGGTCGAGGAGGTGCCGGTGCGGATGCTGGAGCGGGCGGGCGGCAGCTCTTTCCTGACGCCGGTGCGCTCGGCCTTCTTCATCTTCAAGGGCCTGGTCGTCCTTTTGGTCGGCCAATTCCGCCCGCGGCAAGCGGAGGTGGAGCAATGAAGTCGCTGGTGCTGGCGGCAGCGGGGGACGGCGCCCAGGTCCACCTCACCTCGCAGACGCGGATCGTCGCCGCGGTGATCGCGATCTTCTTCATGCTGTTGATCCTCGACCTGATCCGCCGCGACCGCCTACAGGAGCGCTACAGCGTGATCTGGTTCGTCGCCGGGCTGGGGATGCTGGCCGGCGCCGCCTTTCCCGGTCTGCTCGAGTTCGTCGCCGACCTGATGGGGGTGCGCGACACCAACGTCGCCCTCTTCTCGATCGTCCTCCTGCTGCTGCTCGGGCTGGCGCTCAACTTCAGCGTGATCATGTCCCGCCAGGCGGCCCAGATCACCCGCCTCGCCCAGGAGCGGGCGATCGAAAAGGCTAACCAGCAACCCCGGCAGAACGGGAACGGCTCAACCGGCGAGCAGGGTCTCCAGCCGGAAAAAGAGAGCTTCGAGAGCTAGCTCCTCGGAGACATTGAGGTCGAGGCCGCGCCGGGCCTCCTGGACCAGCTCGGCGCCGCGGCGCGCCGCGGCCGGATCCAAACCCGCCGCCTGCTGCCGCAAGGGCTCGAGCCGGTCGCGGTTGAAGACGACCTCCTCCGCCCCAGCGGCTACCGCGGCGAGGTCGCGCAGCCAGATCGCGCAGAGCTCAAAGCCGAGCTCGAGGATCTCGGTCCGCCGCCTGCGGCCGGCTCGTTTGGCGCCGTCGCCGATCTCTTTGGCGCTGCGTTTGACTCCCGCCTTCGATTCCTCTTCCAGCGCTTCCCGGGCCGCGTCTTCGACGTCATCGCCGGCACTCTTGGCGTCATCCAGAAGCGCTTTCCAGGAGGCGCCAGAGCTCTCGCCCTTTAGCGCAGCGGCGAGACAGCGCTCCGCCTCAGCCCGCAGCTGCCGCCCACGTTCGCTGAGCAGTAGGCGCGCCCGCTCCAGATCACCGGCGGCGAGACGGGCGGCGGCGGCAACCTCATCGCGATTGGCGCCAGAGAGCTCCCCTCCCAGCTTCTCTTCGAGCACGGCGGCCGGCAGCGCTGCAAAGTCGATCGACTGACAGCGGGAGGCGACCGTCTCCAGCAAGCCCTCCTGGTCGGAGCTGAGCAGGATCAGGTGGACGAACTCGGGCGGCTCCTCCAGCGTCTTCAGCAGCGCGTTCTGGCTCTCGTCGCGCATCGCCTCCGCCGCCTCGACGACGAAGACTCGCTTGCCGCCTTCGAAGGGGCGATAGGCGGCGGCGCGGATCACCCGCTCGCGCACCTCCTCGACCATGTGCTGGGCGCCGCTCGGGGCAAGCCAGACCAGGTCCGGGTGCGGCGAGGGATCGAGCAGCGCCCGCCGCCGCGCGTCCTCGGCATCAGCCGCAGCGGCGGCGATCACCTCGGCGGCGAAGGCCCGCGCCGCCGCCCGCTTGCCGGAGCCGCGGGGACCGCGAAAGAGGTAGGCGTGCGAAGGCTCGGTTGCCAATGCCGCCTGCAACGCCACCCGCGCCCGCGCCTGGTGCTCGGTCGCCTCAAGCAGCGTCGCGTCGCTCATTCACCGCTCCCATCACCCGCTCGTGCACCTCATCAACGCTGCCGCTGGCGTCGATCACAACGACGCGGTCAGAGGCGATGATCGCGATCTCGTCGTAGGCCTCGGCGACGGCCCGCTGCAGCGCCAGCCCCTCCTGCTCGAAGCGATCGTCGCCGGCGGCGCGACCAAGGCCGGTCTCCGGGTCGATCCGCAGCAGCAGCGTCAGGTCGGGCCAGAGCCCGTCGGTGGCCGTCTCACAAAGCCCAATCACCTCGCCGACGCCAAGGCCGCGGGCGGCGCCCTGGTAGGCGACGCTCGAGTCCGAGAAGCGATCGGCGACGACATCCCGATCCTCCTCCAGCGCCGGGCGAATCACCCGCTCGGTCAGGTCCGCTCTCGCCGCCAGGAAGAGCATCAGCTCGGCCAGATGCTCGAGCTCGACACCTGGGTCCGCCAGCAGCTGGCGGATCCGCTCCGCCGCCTCGGTCCCACCGGGCTCGCGGATCGCCACCGTCCCCTCCCCCAGCGCCTCGACCAGCAGTCGTGCCTGGGTGCTCTTGCCCGACCCGTCAACTCCCTCAAGGGAGATGAACAAAGGGAGCGGCCTCAGCTTTTCGCGCCGGCTTTGGCGCGTTTCCGTTTACGCGTCGCCGTGTCCGCTTTTGACGCCTTGGCTTTCGATTTCTTGGGGGCGGCGTCCTCGTCGCCTTTTGGCGGCGCCTTCTTTTCCATCTCGGCTTTTGCCGCTTTCGCCGCTTCGCGCTCGGCCCGGCGTTTCTTCATCTCCTGCATCGACTCGCAGTCGTCGTTGAGGCAGAGATTCCAAGGCCGGCCGCGGAACGGCTGAACTTTGAGGCGCGGGGTGCGGTCGCAGATCGAGCAGCGCTCCTCAAGCCTGAATACGTCGCCACGCTGCGGCAACGGGAAGGTCTGATCACAAGAGTCGGGGTCGTCGAGGGTCCAGCCGCTGCAGCCGACGAAGCGTTTGCCCGATTTTTTCGCGCGGATGATCCGCAGCATGTTCGGCGAGCCGTCCTCCTTAGTGCGACCGGCTTCTTCGCAGACCTTGCAGGGCCCGAGGATGCGGTCCTCGTCCATCCCTTTCCAGATCACTTTCGCCAGGTCTTCGCGGCTCTCGTCGATTTCGGACCAGGTCTTGTGCAGGAGCTCGCGGCTCTCGCCGACAACCGTCCCCTTGGTCATCTCGCCAGCGGCGATCCGGTCCATCTCCGCCTCCAGCTGGGCGGTCATCTCCGGGGTTGCCATCGCCGGCACGTAGTTCTTGAAGCCCTCGTAGAGCGCGATCCCGGTCTCGGTCGGAACCGGCGGGTTGGCGTAGACGTAGCCGCGGTCGAAGAGCTTCTGGATGATGTCGGCGCGGGTCGCTTTGGTGCCGAGGCCGCGCTCCTCCATCATCTCGATCAGTTTCGCCTGCGAGATGCGCGAGGGCGGCTGGGTCTCCTTGTCGACGATCCAGGGATCGCCGTCGAGCTGCAGGACCTGGCCCTCTTCCAGTTTCGGAATCTCCTCGTCGGCGGAGCGGGCGTAGGTGTAGATACCGGCGTAACCGGGGTCGACGACGACCGAGCCGCGGACGAAATAAGTCTGGTCGCCAGCCTCGATGTCGGCGCGAGTCGACTCGGTGATCATCGGCGGGCTAAAGGTGGCGAGGAAGCGGCGGACGACGAGTTCGTACACCCGTTTCTTCGGCCCCTCGAGCGCGCCCGGATGGACCGCCTGGGTCGGGTAAATCGGCGGGTGATCGGTGGTCTCTTTTTTGCCGCGGGTCGGTTTCAGCTCACCGTCGAGCAAGCCCGAGGCGGCGGAGAACTCTTTGATCCGGACCAGCGAGGAGACCAGCTCTCGCAGCGGCAGGGAGGACGGGTAGACCGTGTTATCGGTGCGCGGGTAGGAGATGAACCCGTCCATGTAGAGGTCCTCGGCGATCCGCATCGCGCTGGCGGGGGTGATGCCGAGGCGGCTGGAAGCGTCGGTGCTGAAGGCGGTGGTGTTGTAGGGGGTCGGCGGCTTGCGCGTGTTTTTGCGCGCCGTCACGGCCTTCACCGTGCCGGGACTGGAGGTACCAGCGAGGGCCGCGTCGACCTCGGCTTTCTCCCAGAATTTGTCGACCGTGTGGTGCGTCTCGAAGCTGCCATCGGGATGCTGGAACTTGGCGAACAGCTCCCAGAACGGTTTCGCCACGTGGGCGCGCCGTTCCATCTCGCGCTCGACGATCAGGCCGAGGGTCGGACTCTGCACGCGGCCCACCGAGAGGAAGTTGGAGCCGAAGCGGCGACTGGCGAGGGAGACGGCGCGGGTCAGCGTCGCTCCCCAGAGCAGGTCGATGTCCTGGCGGGCGGCGCCGGCGTTGGCGAGTGGGTAGGAGAGCTCGTCGAGTTCGTTAAAAGCGCGGTCGATCTCCTCTTTGGTCAGCGCCGAGTAGCGGGCCCGCTGGATTCGCAAGCTACCGTCGGCGGTCCCCTCGCGGCTGCCGAGAGCGGGGTTGGAGTCGAGCATCTCCTCCAGTGCCTCGAGCCCGATCAGCTCGCCCTCGCGGTCGAAGTCGGTGGCGATCACCAACTCATCAGCCTCTTTGGCCAGTTTTTTGATCGCTTTGACGACGTTTTTGTCGGTCGGCTGCTTGATCAGCTCGGCGTCGATCAAGTCGTGAAGGTCGGTTTTTTGCCAGTTCGAGTAGCCCTCGGGGAAGGCGGGGCCGAGCACGTGGCCCTTGAGGCCGACGGTCATGTGCTCGTCGCCTTCGGCGTCGGTCCACGTGTAGAAGGGGACTTTGAAGGTTTTGTCAGCGCTGTTGCTGCCGTTGCTGAGGGCTTCGGCAATCTTCTTGGCGCTGTTGTTCTTCTCGGTGACGATCAGTCGCATCGGGCGGCGAGGGTAGCAGGGGTCTGCGGCTGCCCTAAGTAGGATCGTGCGTCTGATGCGGTCTCTGGTCACCGGCGGCGCCGGCTTCATCGGCTCGAATCTGGTCGACGCCCTGCTCGCGCGCGGCGACGAGGTGACGGTCGTCGACGACCTCTCCACCGGCCGGCGAGGCAACCTCAAGTCGGCGCTCGCAGCCGGCGCCGAGCTGGTCGAGCTGGACATCCGCGAGGGCAAGGCGCTGAGCGCCCTGGCCAGCGAGAAGCGGCCCGAGCGGATCTTCCACCTCGGTGCCCAGATCGACGTCCGCAAGTCCCTCGCCGACCCCTTCTTCGACGCCGCGGTCAACGTTGGCGGCACCGCCAACGTGGTCGGGGCCGCCCGCGACAGCGAGTGCGGCCGCGTCGTCTTCGTCTCCACCGGCGGCGCCATCTACGGCGAGGGCGAGGGTCAGCAGCTGCCGCTCGCCGAGGACGCGCCAATCGCGCCGCTCGCCGCCTACGGCCAGAGCAAGTTCGCGGCCGAGGGTTATCTGGCTCTGTACGAGCGCCTCTACGGCCTCTCGGGGATCTCGCTGCGACTCGGCAACGTTTATGGACCCCGCCAGGACCCACTCGGCGAGGCCGGTGTAATCGCAATCTTCTGCGGGGCCCTGACGGAGGGGGGTCGACCGACGGTCTTCGGCGACGGGACCCAGACCCGCGACTACCTATATGTCGGGGATGTGGTCGCCGCCGCGCTTGCCGCCGCCGACTCCGATGTCACCGGCCCGATCAATATCGGCACCGGTCGCGAGACGAGCGTCCTTGAGCTGGTCGCGGCGCTGAGCGAGCTGGGGGACGGTGACTTTGAGCCGGAGTTCGCGCCGTCGCGCGCCGGCGAGGTGCAGCGGATCACCCTGGACGCCAGCCGCGCCGAACGCGAGCTCGGCTGG
>DATDLJ010000066.1:0-16133 GCA_036519395.1 Solirubrobacterales bacterium
CGCCGACGGCTCGGTCACGCCCCACGTAATATGGGGCGCGATGGCCGAGCGAGCAACCTTCCGCCTCAAGACCGGCCTCGCCGAGATGCTCAAAGGCGGGGTGATCATGGACGTGGTCACGCCCGAGGAGGCGCGGATCGCCGAGCAGGCGGGCGCCTGCGCGGTGATGGCCCTGGAGCGCGTGCCCGCCGACATCCGCCGCGACGGCGGCGTCGCCCGCATGTCGGACCCGGCGATGATCAAGGGGATCCAGGAGGCGGTTTCGATCCCGGTCATGGCCAAGGCACGGATCGGCCACTTCGCCGAGGCGCAGGTTTTGGAAGCGCTCGAGGTCGACTACATCGACGAGTCCGAGGTCCTGACCCCGGCCGACGAGGTCAACCACATCGACAAGCTCGCCTTCGAGGTGCCGTTCGTCTGCGGCGCCACCAACCTCGGCGAGGCGCTGCGGCGGCTCGGCGAGGGCGCGGCGATGATCCGTTCCAAGGGCGAGGCCGGGACCGGCAACGTGGTCGAGGCGGTCCGCCACATGCGCGAGATCACCGGCGGGATCCGGCAGCTCGCCCAGCTGCGCCCCGAGGAGCTCGCCGCCGCCGCCAAAGAACTGCCGGCGCCGCTGGAAGTCGTCCAGGAGGTCGCCGCGGCCGGCCGCCTGCCGGTGCCGCTGTTCTGCGCCGGTGGCATCGCCACCCCCGCCGACGCGGCGCTGATGATGCAGCTCGGCGCCGAGGGCAACTTCGTCGGCTCCGGAATCTTCAAGAGCGCCGACCCCGAGCGCCGCGCCAAGGCGATCGTCGAGGCGACCACCCACTTCAACGACCCTGAGCGGGTCGCCGCCGCCTCGATCGGTCTCGGCGAGGCGATGTCGGGGCTGGAGATCGCCCCGCTGGAAGCCGAAGACGCCCTTCTGCAGAACCGCGGAGGCTGACCCCTGCGCGTCGGCGTCCTAGCGCTGCAGGGCGATTTCGAGGCGCACGCCCGCACGCTGCGCCAGCTCGGTGCCGAGGTGACCGAGGTGCGCGCGCCGGCGCAGCTCGACGGCCTCGACGGCCTCGTCATCCCCGGTGGCGAGAGCACCACGATCTGCAAGGGCATCGAGGCCGGCGGGCTGGAGCCGGCGATCCGCGAGCTGCACGAGGCGGGGACGCCGATCCTCGGCACCTGCGCCGGCCTGATCGTCTGCGACGACGCCCATCTTGGCCTGATCGACGCGACCGCTCGCCGCAACGCCTTCGGCCGCCAGTTGCAGAGCTTCGAGGCCGACCTCGAGATCGAGGGGATCGGTGACGAGCCGCTGCGCGCGGTCTTCATCCGCGCGCCCTGGGTCGAGCGCTGCGGCCCCGGCGTCGAGGTCCTGTCCAGCTACGAGGGGCACCCGGTGGCGATCCGCGAAGGGTCGGTGCTCGCCGCCGCCTTCCACCCGGAGCTGACCGACGACTCCCGCTTTCACGCGATTTTCATGGCGATGGCCACCAGCGCAAGCGCCCGCGACGGCGCCAAGGAGGGAACTACGTGAGCGATTCAAGGACGCAGGGACTGGCGAAGATCCTGGTCGGCTACTCGACCGCGGTCAAAGAGGGAGAGGTAGTTGCGATCGACGGCGAGACCGCGGCTGCGCCGCTGCTGCTGGCGGTCTACGAGGAGGTGCTGAAAGCGGGCGCGAACCCGATCATGAACGTCGCCCTCGACGGCCAGATCGCCGCTTACTTCAAGCACGCCTCCGACAAGCAGCTCGAATGGATCTCGCCGTTCGCCGACTGGATGGTCGACAACGCCGACGTGCGGATCGCGATCGGGGCGAGCACCAACACCCGCGAGCTTTCGGGCGTTCCGCCCGAGCGCCAGACCCTGCGGCAGTCCGTCACCGGGGACTTGATGACGCGGGCGATGAAGCGCAGCGCCGAAGGCAAGTTCCGCTGGTGCTACACGCTCTATCCGACCAGCGCCTACGCGTCGGAGGCGGAGATGAGCCTGGCCGACTACGAAGACTTCTACTACGGAGCCTGCCTCGCCTCCGACGCGGAGCCGCTGACGGCTTGGAAGCGGGCCTCGGAGGAGACGACCCGGCTGGCCGATTGGATCGAGGGTCACGAGGAGGTGCGGGTGACCGCCCCCGGTACTGACATCAGGCTTGGGATCGCCGGTCGCAAGTTCATCCCCTGCATCGGCGACAACAACATGCCCGACGGCGAGTTCTTTACCGGCCCGGTTGAGGACTCGGTCGAGGGCGAAGTCAGTTTCCACTTGCCGGCGGTGATCGGCGGCCGCGAGGTCGCGGGCGTCCGACTTCGCTTCGAGGCCGGAAAGGTGGTCGACGCCTCGGCCGAGCGCGGCGAGGAGTACCTGCTGAAGCTGCTCGACACCGACGAGGGTGCGCGGCGGCTCGGCGAGCTCGGGATCGGCACCAACTACGGGATCGTCAAAGGGACCCGCGAGGTCCTGCTCGACGAGAAGATCGGCGGCACCGTCCACATGGCGGTCGGCAGCAGCTACCCCGAGTCCGGTGGTGAGAACCAGTCGGCGGTCCACACCGACCTGGTCTGCGACCTCCGCCTCGGCGGCAAGCTCGAAGTCGACGGCGTGGTGATGCAGGAAGACGGGCGCTTCGTCGTCTGAATCCGATCAGACCTGGGTGAGGATGGCGACGACACCCACGATCCAGGTGACGATCATCCCGCCGAAAAGGCGATAGATCGTCTGATTGAGCATCGCGGTCTGGGCGGCCATCTCCATCCGCACCGCGCGGAATTCCTCCCGCATCTCCTTGAAGCCGGCTTCCATCCGCCGGTCGATGCTCTCGACACGCGCGTTGAGATCGTCCAAGCGCTGGTCGGTCCACGCTTCCCTTGCCATCACGGCCATGATGCCACGCTACCAGGCAACATGCAACGTATTGTGCGCGAAACGTAAAAGTTTCGCTTCAACTCTCCTACTGATCTGGCAACGGCGAGCCGGCGAGGAGAAAGAACCACAGCGTCAGCGCTAGCGCGGCCAACATCACCGAGGCCATCAGCACCGCCTCGACCACCGTCACCGAGTTGGTGACGGGGCTGGTGTCGCGCATGCTTTTCAACCAGGTGGGACGGATCGGCGCCAGCCGGTTGGTTCCGGTGATGCGGATGTAGAGGTTGTTGAGGCGGCCGATCAGCCAGGCGACGAAGAGGATCGAGACGATGATGCCGACCGCCACCACAGCGTAGGGGCCGCCGCTTGGGAACTGGGTCTGGGAGAGCTTGGAAGCGATGTAGATCCAGCTCAGCGGGATCGCCGTCCAGAGCGAGAAGGCGGCCAAAAGCATCGCCAGGAAGACGAGGCCGGCGGCAAGCGCATGGCCCACTCCGTGGGCTTCGTGGGTTCTCTCCTTCGTTCCCATCAGGCACTTCATAGAATGGCAGGCGATGTCCGGGCACTCCAAGTGGCACTCGATCAAACACAAGAAGGGCGCTGCCGACGCTAAACGCGGCAAGCTCTTCAGCAAGCTTGCGCGCGCGATCACCGTCGCTGCCCGTGACGGTGGCGGCGACATCAGCGGCAATCCGACCTTGGCGACCGCGGTCCAGAAGGCCAAAGACGCCTCGATGCCGAAGGACAAGATCCAGAAAGCGATCGACGTAGGCACCGGCGCCGGAGCTGATAGCGCTGCGATCGAACGGATCGTCTACGAGGGATACGGGCCGGCCGGGGTCGCCGTCCTGGTCGAGGCGCTGACCGATAACCGCAACCGCGCCGGCGCCGAGATCCGGCACGCTTTCTCCAAGCACGGCGGCAGCCTCGGGGAGCCCGGCTCGGTCGCCTGGATCTTCGAGAAAAAGGGAGCGATCGTCGTCGATGGCGACAGTTACGGCGAGGATGACCTGATCGGCGCGATCGACGCGGGCGCCGAGGACGTGCGCGAGGAGGAGGGCAAGCTGCGGGTGATCTGCGACCCCCATGACCTGACCGCGGTGCGCGAATCGCTGGAAGGCGAGGGGATCGAGTTTGAGTCAGCTGGCTTGGCGACGGAGCCGAAAAGCACGGTTGAGCTGAAAGGGCACGACGCCGAACGGGTCCTGAAACTGCTCGAGGCCCTCGACGATCAGGATGACGTCGACGAGGTATACGCCAACTTCGACATCCCGGCCGAGGTTCTGGAGCAGCTGGCCGCCTAGGGGGCCGAACGACCCTGCAGGAGGCATCCGACCGGATGCCGAGAATCAGTTCCCATGCAGGTAGTGATGGGCATAGACCCCGGCGCAGCAAATCTCGGCTTCGGCATCGTCCGCGTCGAGGGAAATCACATGGTCGCGCTCGACGGAGGCGTGGTTGAAACCACGCCCGATTTGCCGATGGAGCAGCGATTGGAGCACATCCATCGTTCGCTGCGGGAGCTGATCGCGTGGCACGAGCCGAAGGCAGTGGCGATCGAGGAGGTCTTCTTCGGCAAGAACGTGCGCTCGGCGATGGCGGTCGGGCAGGCCAGCGGCGTTGCGATGCTGGCCGCGGCAGAGCATGGCGTCGGCTGCTTCACCTACACGCCGCAGGCGATCAAGATGGCAGTTTGCGGCTCCGGCGGCGCCGGCAAGCGCCAGGTGCAGCGGATGGTGGGAACGCTGCTCGGTCTCCCTGAGCCACCGACCCCCGACCATGCCGCCGACGCGCTCGCGGTGGCGATCTGCCACGGCGGTTCCAGTGGCCACCGCCAGGCGGTTGCTGCGACCGAGGAAGTTGCGCCCAGCCTTAGTCAGGAGCGGGTCGCCGGATGATTGCTGCGGTGCGGGGTGAGGTGATGGTGCGGCGTCCCGATCACGTCGTCATTGATGCTGGCGGCGTTGGCTATCGGCTTGCCGTCTCCTCGGAGACCCTGAAAGCGGTCCCCGCTACTGGGCGTGAGGCCTTCCTCCACGCGGAACTGATCTCCCGTGAGGACTCACTTTCGCTCTATGGCTTCTCTTCTGAGGAGGAGCGTGACCTCTTTCGGCTCTTGATTACGGTCAGCGGGGTCGGTCCGAAGGTTGCGATCGCCACCCTTTCCGGGGGAACGGCGCGCGATCTCTTGCGGGCAATCGCGGCCGGCGACGCAAAACGCTTCCAGGCAGTCCCGGGCATCGGCAAACGAACCGCGGAGCGGATCATCGTCGAGCTCCGCGAGAAGGTCGCGGGCGCGCTCGAGGAAGAGGTAGCGGTTGCCGTGGCCGAGGGGGGCGATGCGCGTGTTCTCGCTCGGGATGGCCTCGTCAACCTCGGTTACCAGCCCCTCGAAGCAGAGCAATTGCTTGATGGGGTGGAGGGGTCCGAGCCCCAAGATCTGATCGCGGCCGCCCTGCGCCGCGCCGGGGCATCGAGGAACGCAGCGTGAGCGGTCCTCCTGACATCGGCGGCAGTCGGATTCGGACTCCGGGAGTAGACGGTGAGCCGGTTCCAGTGGATGCCGAGGTGAAAGTCCACGACGCTCGGGCCGAGGCGCCCGACGAGGATCTCGACCGCTCGTTGCGGCCTCCGACCCTGGAGGATTTCGTCAACCAGCAGCAGGTCACGGAGCAGCTGGCGATCTTCATCGAGGCTGCCAAGCGCCGGGGTGAGCCGCTCGATCACGTTCTCCTTGCTGGCCCTCCCGGCCTCGGCAAGACCTCGCTCGCCCACATCGTCGCCGCCGAGATGGAGGTGCCGATGGTGCAGACGGCGGGCCCCGCACTCGAGCGCAAGGCCGATGTTGCGTCCTTCCTCACTTCGTTAGAGCCCGGCAGCGTCTTCTTTATTGACGAGATCCACCGCCTCGGGCGCGCAGTTGAGGAGACGCTGTACCCGGCGATGGAGGACGGCGAGCTGCCGGTCGTGCTTGGCCAAGGGGCCGGGGCGCGGACGGTGACCCTGCCCCTGCCGCCCTTCACTCTGGTCGGGGCAACCACGCGGGCGGGGTTGCTGACCACTCCCCTGCGCGACCGCTTTGGGGTTTCCCATCGGCTTGAGTACTACGAGCCCGAGCACCTGGCGCTGATCGTTGAGCGCTCCGCCGACATCCTCGGGGTTGAGATTGATGCTGAGGGCGCGGAGACGATCGCCCTGCGTTCGCGCGGCACTCCCAGGGTCGCCAACCGACTGCTGAAGCGGGTCCGGGACTTCGCCCAGGTGAAGGGAAGTGGCCGCATCGAGGCCGCCGTTGCGGCTGATGCACTGGAGATGCTGGAGGTCGATGCCGGCGGTCTCGATCGCAGCGACCGCTCCCTGATGGAAACCATCGCAACCAAGTTTGGCGGCGGCCCGGTTGGACTTTCGACCTTGGCGATCGCGATTGGCGAGGAGCAGGACACGATCGAGGACGTGCTCGAGCCCTATCTGCTTCAACAGGGCCTGCTGAAGCGGACCCCGCGGGGTCGAGTGCTGACGCAGCGGGCCTTCGATCACCTCGGTTTAACTGCCCCTAAAGGTGCAGCCAGCCTCTTTTGAGCTGCGCCAGCTAGCCTGTCGAATATGCCGTTTTTCATCTGTCCGAATTGCGGACACCGGGAGGTGAGCGGGGAGCGGACCGCGGGGTTCAGCACCCGTCCCAAGGGCTGCTCGAAATGCGGCTTCGGTTTTGTTTTCGAATTACTCGACGATTATTATCCGGCTCCTAATGCTGCCTTTTTCGTCTGTGACAAGCAGGAACGCGTGATCGACGCCGGCAAAGGCAGCTTCGAGCTGACCGGTTTGACCGACGAGGACGTGATCGGCCGCCCGGTCCGCGAGGTCCTCGGGCTCGACTGGGTCGACGCTGGCGATGGCGGCAAAGAGGCCGACAGCGATGGCAACGGCTTCACCGATCCGATCGAGACTTCGCTGGAGTGGGGCGTCCGCTCGCTCGGTAAGCGCGTCTCCGTGAATGCTGAGGGTGACCTGCCGGCGCGGGCGGTTGCTGACGTGTTTCCCGCCTACGACGATGACGGCGGCCTCCTTCTAATCCTCACCCCAGAAGGCTGATCGATGGGCAACCGGCGCCGCCAACTCTTCGTCCTCCTCTTCGTGGTCGGATTGGTTGCCGTCTCCGGCCTGATCATCGCCCAGAAGGAAACGAAGCTCGGCCTTGACCTGCAAGGCGGGCTCGAGCTGATCTATCAAGGTCAGCCGACCGGGACCGCGAGCGAGGTCAGCGGCGAAGACATCGATGACTCGATCTCGATCATCGAAAAGCGGATCAACAAACTCGGCGTCTCCGAGCCCGAGGTTGCGCGGCTCGGGACCGATCAGATCACGGTCCAGCTGCCTGGCGTGACCGACGCCACCCGTGCCGCCGAACAGGTCGGCACGACGGCCCAGCTCTACTACTACGACTGGGAACCGAACCTGATCGGCCCCGAGAAGGTGATCGGCGCAAAACCAGGGCAGGCGCCGGAAGCTGCCGTCAAAGCATCGGAAAAACGCTGGGAAGAAGCCGGCCGCAACGTCGCCAAAGAAGAGACCAAACAGCTGATTGCCTCGGGCGCCTATCCGACGGCATATGACGCGGCGAAATTGGCCTCCGAACAGGAGCCACCCGAGAACTGCGACAGCTGCTCAGTCGCCAGGCCCCGCTACTACCTCTTCGAGAAAAACGAGCCGCACGACCTGATTGCCGGCCCGGAGCTGGCGAAAAAAGACCTCTACATCAGTCCAACCGGCGAGAAAAGGCCGAAAGACGGCATCGTCGTCGAAGTGCCGGCGGGGACGATCGTCGTCTCCGAATACCCGACCAATGCCGAAGGGCAGCTCGACGAAAGCGTCGATCCGGGCTGGTACGCGCTCAACGACGAGCCGGCGTTGAGCGGCAACGACATCACCGATCCCGAACAGACCTACGGACCGAATAACGAACCGGTCGTCTCCTTCGGCTTCACCGACGACGGGCGCGACGCCTTCCAGGAAGTGACGCGGCAGATCGCCCAGCGCGGCCAGGCCCGCGCGATCGGCTTGCCCAGCGACGAAGAAGCCGAACAGCTTTCCGGTCGCTTCGCCGTCGTCCTCGACAACGAAGTGAAAACGCGCCCGATCATCAACTTCAAGGAAAACCCCGACGGGATCGACGGTCGGACCGGCGCTCAGATCTCCGGCGGCTTCAAAGACATCACCGAGGCTCAGGACCTGGCGACGATCCTGCAGATCGGTGCCCTTCCGATCAGCCTCAAGCTGATCAGCCAGACCCAGGTCTCCGCCACCCTCGGCAGTGAAGCGCTCGACCAGGGCATCAAGGCGGGCATCGTCGGGCTGCTGCTCGCGATCCTCTTCCTGATCCTCTACTACCGCTTCCTGGGCCTGATCGCCTCGATCGCGCTCGGCGCCTACGCGGTGATCTTCTTCGCCCTGATCGACCTGATCCCGATCACCCTCACCCTGCCGGGGATTGCGGGCCTGGTCTTGACGATCGGCGTTGCCGCCGACTCGAACATCGTCATCTTTGAGCGAATAAAGGAGGAAGTGCGCGCTGGTCGCTCGATGTCGAGCGCGATTGGCGCTGGCTACAAACGCGGGATCAGCACGATCATCGACGCGAACGTGATCACCTTGCTGACCGCGTTCATCCTCTTCGTGCTGGCGACCGCGGGGGTTAAGGGGTTCGCGTTCACCCTCGGGGTAGGCACGATCGTCTCACTGCTGACGGCTGTTGTCTTTACCCAGGCGCTGCTCGGCAGCATGAGCCGCTCGCGCCTGCTGCGTTCGCCCAGCGCCCTGGGTGCAGCGGGAGAGGGAAAACAGTGGCACTTCGACTTCATGGGCGCCAGCCGCTGGTTCTTCTCGGTCTCGGGCGTGATCCTGCTCATCGGAGGCTTTGCCCTCGCCACCAAGCAGCTCAACTTCGGTATCGACTTCGAGTCCGGAACCCGGATCACCGCGGCTTTGCAGCAGGCGACTGATGAGGAAGAGGTGCGGGACGCTCTCGAGCAGGCCGGGATCAACGGCGAGGAGATCCAGCAGGTCGACGACCCCAACTTCGGCAGCAACGTCTTCCAGATCCAGTCTCATGAACTCGAGCCGAGCGAAGTCCGCGAGGCCGAGGCGGCCTTGATCTCTGAATTCGGGGTCGAGCAGGACGGGTTCGAGAGCACCAGCGTGGGGCCCACCTTCGGGCAACAGGTGGCGGACAGCGCCCTCAAAGCGCTGATCTTCTCGCTGCTGGTGATCTGCGGCTATGTGGCGCTGAGGTTCGAGCCCAAGTTCGCGATCCCGGTGCTGATTGCGATCTTCCACGACGTGCTGATCACCGCCGGCGTCTACTCATTGACCGGGAAAGAGGTGAGCAGCGGTACGGTCGCCGCCTTCCTGACGATCTTGGGTTACTCGATCTACGACACGATCATCGTCTTCGACCGAATCCGAGAGAACGTGCCGCGGATGCCGCGGGCCGCCTTCTCGCAGATCGTCAATCGCTCGATGAGCGAGGTCCTGACCCGTTCCTTGGCCACCAGCTTCACGACCTTGCTGGGCGTGCTCTCGCTGCTTGTCTTTGGCGGCGCCACCCTGCAGGACTTCGCCTTCGCGATGCTGGTCGGGATCGCGTCGGGAACGTATTCATCGATCTTCATTGCCTCGCCAGTGCTCAGCGCCTGGAAGGAACGTGAGCCGGGCTTCATCCGCCGCCGACTGCGGATCGTCGAAGTCGAGGGTGGTCGGGTGCCGGCCTACGCCGACGACGTCGAGACGGCGAAATTGGGCCGCGATGACGAGGCCGAAGTTGATTCGGCGGCGGCGGTCGAAGAGGAGGAGTCAGCGGCGGAGGCCGCTGCGGGAGCGGTGGCCACGGCCGAGCGAACGGGCGAGTCTGGCAACGGCAGCGGCACGCTCACCAACGGCGACGGCGATGCCGTCTCGGCCGAGCGGCGGCAGCGGAATGCAGAGCGACGGGCGCGGCGCAAAGCTCGCCGGAAACACGGGAGGCGCTGATGGCAGTCGTTGTCTTCTTCATGATGGGGATCGCCCTCTGGCACTTCACCGTCTTCATTCCCGACCGGTTTTGGCAAGGCATCATCGGCGCCTTTATCGGTGCGGTCCTCGGCTCGATCATCTTCGGGATGATCGTCCAGGAGGCGAGCGGGAAAAGCCTCGGCGATACCGACCTCTCGACGGCTCTGATCGCGATCCCCGGGACCCTGCTCGGGCTAGGGGTCGTCTATGCGATCGGCATCCGCTCCGAAGAGCGGGCGACCTAGTTCGGCCCTAATTCCGGCTCTTCCGGCGTTTGTTTTCCGTCCGGCTCCGGAGGCAGCCTGATGGTGTGCCCGCAGCTGCCCCCGCATTTGTCGCTGCGCCTTATGACTACGCCGAGGCGCGCGCCCTGTCAGAGGAGCTTGGCGTAAGCGAGCCGCTCGCCGTGACCTTGGTCCGGCGCGGGTATCGGACGCCGGCTGATGCACGCGCCTTCTTGGCGGCCGATGAGTCGCACTCGCCCTCGGCCTTTGCCGGGATGGAGCAGGCGGTTGAGAGCGTGCGCAACGCGATCGGAGGCAGCCGGCGGATCACGGTCCACGGTGATTTTGACGTCGATGGGGTCTGCGCGACGACGCTGATGATCGCGACGCTGCGGGAGCTTGGTGCCGACTGCGATTGGTTCATCCCGAATCGGATCGAGGATGGATACGGCCTCTCGGCCGACAACGTCAGGCGCCTGGCTGAGCGCGGTACTTCCTTGTTGCTGACGGTGGATTGCGGGATTACCTCGGTGGCCGAGGTGGCGCTGGCGCAGGAGTTGGGAATGGAGGTCCTGGTCACCGACCACCATCAGCAGGCCGAGCGGCTGCCGGACTGTTCGATCCTGCACCCGGAAGTGAGCGGGTATCCGTTCAAAGCCCTTTGCGGGACCGCCGTCGCCTGGAAGCTCGCGCAAGCTTTGGGGGGAACCACAGCTGAGGCGGACCTCGACCTGGTTGCGTTGGCAACCGTGGCCGACGTCGTGCCGCTGATCGGCGAGAACAGATCGCTGGTCAGGCGCGGGCTAGCCGAGGCCCGACGCGCGCGGAGGCCGGGGATGCGGGCCTTGATGGCCGCCGCCAAATGTGAGCCGGAGCGGCTCGACGAGAGTGATCTGGGATTCCGTCTGGCGCCGCGGATCAATGCGGCCGGCCGTCTTTACCGCGCTGACGCCGGCGTCGAGCTCTTTCTTACCGCAGATGAGGAGCGGGCGGAGGCGATCGCGATCGAGCTGAGCCGGGCCAACTCCGAGCGGCGGGCGACCGAGCACGAGGTTGACGCCGCCGCCGAGTCCGCCGTGCGTGAATTGCCCGAGCGCCTGCGGGACTCGTATGGCCTCATCGTCGCCGGTGAGGGCTGGCACCCCGGCGTGATCGGGATCGTCGCTTCTCGCCTGGTCGAGCGCCACCAGCGGCCGACGATCGTGATTTCGCTTGACGAAGAAGGGAATGGCCGCGGCTCGGGTCGGAGCATCCCGGGGTTTGACCTGCTTGCCGGGCTTGAGGCCTGCGCCGGGCACCTGGAGGGCTTTGGCGGTCATCGCGCTGCAGCCGGACTGCAGATCAAGGCGGAGAAGGTCGACGCCTTCCGCGAGGCATTTGCGGCCCATGCGAACTCGGTCCTCAGCGCCGAGGACTTGCGCCGCACGGAAAAGGTCGACGCGATCGTCGGCGGTGTCGGTCTCGGTTTGGATCTGGCCGAGGAGTTGAGCCAGCTGGCACCGTTCGGAATGGGCAACCCCGGGGTTCGCCTGCTGGTGCCCTCGGCGCGGGTCAGCGACGTGCGGACGATGGGCGAGGGCAAACACGCGCGGTTCAGCCTCCACAGCGGCTCGCATCGGGCACTAGGTGTCGCCTTCGGCCGCCCCAGCCTGGGCATTGAGGAGGAGGACGTAATCGACGCCAGTATCCGCCTTGAGGTCAATCACTGGAATGGCTCGGTCGAGCCCCGCGTCGTCCTCCGCGAGCTCTATCCGCTGGAGGAAGCGGACCCGGAGCAGCCGGTCATCCCGCACGCGTGTGTCTGCGATGAGGCGGAGTGGTGGCAGCGATTTGAAGCCGAGCTGGATTTGGACCCGGAGGCCGAGACCGCGAAAACCATCCCTCAAGGAGGTGTTTCGCGGGCTCGCGAGCGACGGTTGATCGACGGCGGCGCCCCGGCGACGGTTGTGATCGCCGAGCTCGTCTCCAGCGGCGCCGGCGTCTTGGCCGTTTGCGCCGATGCTTCGCGCCGAGCGGCACTCGCCAACGGCGCCACCGGACTGGCCCGCTTCAACGGCGGCGGTGCACTGATCGCTTGCCACCGCTGCGGCGGTGAGCAAATCGAGAACCTGCGTGGTCGATCGGCGGCCGGGTTGGCGCTGACCGACTTCGAGGCGCTGGAGCGGCAGCCAGAGCTGGCGGCGAACTTCGAGCACGTGGTCCTCGTCGATCCACCGCGGGGAGAGGCTGACCAACTGCGGGTGGCGATTCCCTCTGCCGAGGAAGGGGCTGGCTTCCTCCACGCCCTTTGGACGGACGCCGAGCGGGAGTTCGGGGCCCAGGTGCTGGCCGAGCAATGGGCCACGCGGGAGGGTGTTGCCGCCACCTATCGGGTGTTGCGCCAGACCGGCGACGCTCGGGGTTGCCGTTTGCGAGAGGCCCTTGCTGGGGGTGGCAGCTACCCGCTCAGCCCCGAGGCGAGCGCGCGTCGCTTTCGGGTTCTCCGAGACCTCAACCTCCTGCAGGGATCGCCGGAAGGCGGCGCGGGGGTCGTCCGGGTCGTATCCTCAGTCAGGACTGATCTGCAGCGGTCCGCTGCTTTTCGGGCATACGACGCAAGATTTTCGGAGGCCCAGCAATTTCTCGCAAGAGCCAAACTGCCGTAGAGCACAAGGAGCTCCTCGCCGACCTATTCGCGGTGATCGAGGAGTTCGATTCGGCTGCCACCGATGCCGGCGGCGAGAACGGCTCGGCTGCGGGCGGCACCGCGGTGGCGGTGGCGACGATCGACCGTGCGAGAGTCGAGCGCGCCTTCGACTTTGCCTGCGAGCGGCATGCTGACCAGCGGCGCTACTCCGGCGACGAGTTCATCACCCACCCGGTCGGGGTGGCGCAGATTTGCGCCGGGATGCGGCTCGACACGGAGACGCTCTGCGCGGCGCTGCTGCACGACACCGTCGAGGACACCACCGCCAACTTGGAGGAAATCCAGGCCGAGTTCGGCGACGAAATCGCCCAGCTCGTCGACGGGGTAACGAAGCTGACCGGGATCACCTTCGAGAGCCGCGACGAGCGGCAGGCGGAGAACTACCGGAAGATGATGGTGGCGATGGCCACCGACGTCAGGGTGATTCTGATCAAGCTGGCCGATCGTCTCCACAACATGCGCACGCTCGGCGCCCTGCCGAAGCAAAAACAGACGCTGAAGTCACACGAGACGCTGGAGATTTACGCGCCGCTTGCGCATCGCCTGGGAATCCACGCGATCAAATGGGAGCTGGAGGATCTCGCCTTCGCCACCCTGCACCCGCGCAAGTACGCCGAAATCAAACAGCTGGTCGCCCAGCAGCGCGACGAGCGGGAGAAGTACGTCACCGAGGCTGGTGAGTTCCTCGGCGAGGAGCTGGACCAGGTTGGGATCGAGGCCGAGATCTCCGGCCGCGCCAAGCACTTCTACTCGATCTACACGAAGATGGCGAAGAAGGGCCGCGAGTTCAACGAGATCTTCGATCTGACCGCGATGCGGGTGATCGTCGGCTCAGTCAAAGACTGTTACGGCGCGATTGGCGTCATCCACTCGCTCTGGAAGCCCCTGCCCGGCCGCTTCAAGGACTGGGTGGCGATGCCGAAAGCCAACATGTACCAGGCGCTGCACACGACGGTGATTGGCCCCGAGGGGAAACCGCTCGAGATCCAGATCCGGACCGAGGAGATGCACAAGCTCGCCGAGTACGGGATCGCGGCGCACGTCGCTTACAAAGAGGGCACCAACGGCGACCCGCAGCGGGAGAAGATGACCTGGCTGCGGCAGCTGGTCGAGGCCGAGGGAGAACAGGACCCGGCCGAGTTCCTCGAGTCGCTGAAGGTCGACCTATTTGAGGACGAGGTCTTCGTCTTCACCCCGAAGGGGGAAGTGAAGAACCTCTCCGCCGGCTCGACCCCGCTCGATTTCGCCTACGCCGTCCACACCGATGTCGGTCACAGCTGCGTTGGCGCCAAGGTCAACGGCAGCATCGTGCCGCTCCACTACCAGCTGCGATCGGGCGACATCGTCGAGGTCCTGACCGCGAAGCAGAAGCGCGGCCCCTCGCTTGACTGGTTGAAGCTGGTGCGGACGAGCCGCGCGCGCAACAAGATCCGCGCCTGGTTCAAAGAGGAGCGGCGCGAGGACGCCGAGCGCGACGGGCGCGAAAAACTGGAGGAAGCGCTGCGCACCCGCGGCATTCCGATGCAGAAAGTCTCCGGGTCGCCACTGCTGGCGGACGTAATCCGTGAGATGGGATTCCGCAAAGGGACCGACTTCTACATTGCCCTTGGCCAGGGGAAAGTCACCGCCAAGACGGCTGCCAACAAGCTGATGCAGCGGTTGAAGGCGGGCGAGGGAGTCGAGGAGGAGGACGCCGGCGCGCCGCTCGGGCGCGAGGACCGCGCCCGTCGCACCAAGGACGCTTCCAACTACGGGATCATCGTCAAGGGCGTCGACAACGTCGCCGTGCGGCTGGCGAAGTGCTGCCGGCCGGTTCCCGGCGATGAGATCGCCGGCTACGTTTCGCTCGGGCGCGGGATCACCATCCACCGCACCGACTGCAAAAACGTCAAGGCGTTGAAACGAGCGCCGGAGCGCTTCGTCGACGTCCGCTGGCAGGGCGAAAACGAGGCTTCTTACCGGGTCGAGCTGCAGATTGACGCCTACGACCGCACCCGCCTGCTCGAGGATCTCTCGCGGACCTTCTCGGAGGCGGGGATCAACATCATCGGCGCCACCTGCACCACTAACCACCCGATGGTGAAAAACCGATTCGTGGTCGAGGTCGGCGACACCGAGCAGCTCAAACACTGCATTAGCCGCCTTCGCAACGTCGAGTCGGTATTCGACGCTTATCGCGTAACCCCGGCCGCTTGAAGACGGCCAACCGGACGGGGGAGAGGTGTCCTTAGCCGTCGCAGTCACCGGGCCCACGGGCGAGATCGGCAAGCCGCTGATGTCCGAGCTGGAGCGTCGCTCGCAGGTTGGGGAAGTGCTGGGAATGGCGCGGCGACCCTTCGACCCCGCGGCCGAAGGCTGGGAGAAGGTTGCCTACCGGCGGGGCGACATCCTGGACCGCGGCGCGCTCGCGGCCCTGTTCGACGGCGCCGACGTTGCCGTCCATCTCGCCTTCGCGATCTTCGGCAGTCGTGAGGAGACCCGCAAGGTAAACCTGGAGGGGACCCGCAATGTCTTCGAGGTCGCGATCCGCGCCGGTGTCAAACGGCTCGTCTACGCCTCGTCGGTTGCCGCCTATGGCTTCCACCCCGAGAACCCGCAGCCCTTGAGCGAGGAGGTTCCGGCGTGGGGAAGCGATGACTTCTACTACTCGGCCCAGAAGGCCGAGCTAGAGGACCTGCTCGGGGAGCTGCTGCTGGGGAGCGATGTCGAGGCCTATGTCTTCCGGCCCTGCATCGTCGCTGGGCCGCGGGCGACGATGCTGATCGAGCAGACGGTCGACGCAGTGCGGGTCGGGGATCCGGTGCCGCTGCTGCGCCGGGGGATCGAACGGCTGCCGTTGGTGACGCCGATTCTTCCCGACCCAGGCGTGCCGATCCAGCTCGTCCACCACGACGACGTCGCCCAGGCAATGGCCGCGGCGATCTCTGGCGACGGTCCGCCAGGGATCTACAACCTCGCGGGGGAGGGGGAGATCCAAGTCGCCGACATCGCCCGGGCGCTCGGCTGGCGTTCGGTGCCTGTCCCCGCACCCGCGGTCAGCGCCGGCAGAGCAGCGGCCCGCCGCCTCACCTTCGCTTCCTCGCGACTGGAGTGGGCAACCGCGCTCGACACCCCGGTCCTGATGGATACGGCCAAGGCCCGCCGTGAGCTGGGATGGAAGCCCCGTCACGACGCCGAGGAGACGCTGCGCGAAACGGTTGTCGGCGCACGGGAGAAGGGTTTGCTCGACTAGTGGCGTTGTTGGTAGGGGGTCCGGTCGTCCCCCGCGGGAATTTGTCGCGCCCCTAACGGGGCTGCTCCCTGAAGTAGAGCCCGCCTATGGCGGGCAATAG
>DATDLJ010000067.1:0-5051 GCA_036519395.1 Solirubrobacterales bacterium
AGCTTGGCGCGGACGGCTTCGACCAGCGACTCCACGTTCTCGGCCTCGTTGTAGGTCGGCAGCACCAACCATGCGGGCCCCGCGGCGGACTCGGTCATCGCCGCGACTCTATTCGCCGGGCGCCTAGAGTTGGGGCCGTGACCAACGCCGAGATCGCCGCCGCCCTGGAAGAGCTGGGAGTCCTCTACGAGCTCGACGGCGCGGTCAAATACCGGGTCCTCGCCTACAGCACCGCCGCCAAGGCGATCCGCGAGAGCCCCGTCTCGGTCGCCGAGCTCGCCGCCCAGGGCCGCGCCACCGAGGTCCCCGGCGTCGGCAAGACCTTGGCGGAAAAGATCGACGCGCTGCTGGAGACCGGCGAGATCCCAGCCGCGGTGAAGCTGAAGGCGAAGTTCCCGCCGACCCTGGTCGAGGTCACCCGCGTCCCCGGGGTCGGCCCAAAAACCGCCCGCCGCCTCTTCGAGGAGCTCGAAATCGCCTCGATGGAGGACCTCAAAGTCGCGGCCGAGGCGGAAAAGATCCGCGACGTCAAAGGGCTTGGCGCCAAAGCCGAGGAGAACATCCTCGCCTCGCTCGAGCGCCTCGGCGAGCCGGGGGAGGGTCCCGGTCGCCTCCTGCTCTCGAAGGTGAAGCCGATCGCCGAGGAACTGGCGGCGGCGCTGCGCGAGCACCCGGCCGCCTCGCAGGTGGAGGTCGCCGGCTCGGTCCGCCGCTGGGCCGAGACCTGCAAGGACATCGACCTGATCGCAACCGCTGAGGAGCCGGCGGCGCTGGCCGAGTACCTCGCCTCTCATCCGCTGATCGCCGCCGCCGGCAAACCCGGCGCCAACGGCGTCCGCGCCCAGACCCACAACGGCGTCTCGGTCGACCTGCGGATCGTCCCCCCGGCCGCCTTCGGCAACCTGCTCCAGCACTTCACCGGCTCCCAAGCCCACAACGTGCAGCTGCGCGAAGAGGCAGTCGCCCGCGGCCTCTCGGTCTCCGAGCACGGGATCACCGAGAGCGAGAGCGGCGAGGTCGAGACCTGCGCGACCGAGGCCGCGGTTTACAAGCGGCTCGGCTACGCCTACATCGAGCCGGAGCTGCGCGAGGGCCGCGGCGAGCTGAAGGCGGCGCGTGAGGGCAAGCTCCCCGACTTGATCGAGCTCGGCGACATCCGCGGCGACCTCCACTCCCACACCACCCTCTCCGACGGCCGCAACAGCCTTGAGGAGATGGCCGAGGCGGCCCGCGACCGCGGCTACAAATACCTGGCAATCACCGACCACTCGGCCAGCCACGGCTTCGGCGACCACGTCACGCCGGAGCGGCTCTGGGAGCGAATCGAGGAGGTGCGCGCCTGGAACAAGGGCAGCGGTCAGAAAGGCTTCCGCCTGCTCTCGGGCTCAGAGATCAACATTGGCCTCGACGGCTCCCTCGACTACCCCGACGACCTGGTCGCCGAGCTGGACTGGGTGGTTGCCAGCGTCCACACCTCCTTCTCCGTCTCCAAGCAGCAGATGACCGAGCGCGTCCTCACCGCGATCGAGAACCCCGACGTCGACTGCATCGGGCACCTGACCGGGCGGCTGATCGGCCGCCGCGAGCCCTACGGGATCGACGTCGAGGCGGTGGCTGAGGCGGCGGCCCGGACCGGGACGATGATCGAGATCAACGGCAACCCCAACCGCCGCGACCTCTCCGATCTCCACGCCCGCCTCGCGGTCGAGGCCGGGGTGAAGATCGTCCTCAACACCGACGCCCACGGCGTCGACACCCTCGACTACATGGCCTACGCCGTGGCCACCGCCCGCCGCGCCTGGCTGACCGCCGCCGACGTCGCCAACACCCGCGACTGGCCGCAGTTCAAAAAGCTGATGAAGAAATAAGGTCCGCCGGTCCTTTGTGCCGCTATGCGGATCAAAAGTCCGGCGGACCTTTTAGTGCCCGCCTCTTAGCCCTGGCGCCCGCACTAGCTCGATCGGTTTCAAGGCGTGCGAAGGGACGACGTAGAACTTGACGCCGTCCCGCTGCTCGACCCCGAGCACCGCGGCCTCGCGGGTGTGCCAGGCGAGGGAGACGATCAGGGCGTAGCCGGCGCCGACCGCGGCGACGCCGGGGAAGAAGATCCCGAGGACGCCGGCCATGATCGCGGTCAGGGCGATCGGCCAGAGGCGGGTGACGGCGATCCGGGCCGGGTTCTGGTCCGGCAACGAGGTGGCGGTGCGGGCCCGGGCGAGGGCGTCGCGGACGTCCTCGGCTGCCCGCTCGGGCCGGCTCAGGTAGAAGCCGATCGCCAGCGAGACCAGCCCCCAGGCGGCGGCGATGAGGACGATCGTCGTTTCCCCGTCGCGGTTGGCCGCGACCGCGGTGATCGCCCCCAGGGCGGTCGCCTCGGCGGCGGTGATGAAGACGCTGACGCGGAGCAGGTCGGTGTAGGGCATCCCGTTCTACTTTGCCAACCACTCGAGGATTTCCAGCCAGCCATCGAGGCCGCTGACGTTCACGTCGGACTCCTCTGTCAGCTCCGCCGGGGCCTCGGCCGAGAGCACGCCGACGCAGACCGCGGCGCTCAGTCGTCCCTCCTCCTGCAGCTCGCGAAGCCGCCGGAAGGCGTCGAGGTCGGTGCGGTCATCGCCGGCGTAGGTGGCGTGGTCGAGCCGCTCGTCGGCGAGCAGGGACGCGACCGCGCCGTCCTTGCCGCCGCCGCCCACCGGGCGCAGCTCCAGCACCTTGCGGCCCCAGCGCGGTTCGAGCCCGGCCTTGCCGGCTTCGTTGGCGATCTCCCGCGCGCGCGCCTCCGCCGCCGCCTCGTTCTCGGCACCGCGCCAATGCAGGGCCTGGATCGGACCCTTGTCCTCCAAGCGCAGCCCGACCGCGAGGCGGTCGCCGTCGACCGCGGCGAGGAACTCGGCCGCTTCGGTCTCGCGGCCGGCCACCGAGGGATCGGGCAGTGGCTCTGCCTCTCCCGGCAACAGCAGCTCCAGGCCGTGATTGCCGGCGTAGGCGAGCGAGTCGAGCCCGACCAAACGCCGCGCCTCCACCGCTTGTCGCCCGGAGATGCAGCCGACCAGCGCGTAGCGCTCGCTCAGCGCCGCCAGCACCTCTCGCGCCGCCGCCGGGACCGCCGCTTCCTCGGCCCGCTCGACGATCGGGGCCAAGGTGCCATCGACGTCGGTGAGGATCGCCGTCCGCGCGGGCTCGAGACGCAGCGGCTCGAGGCGCGCGGCCCAGTCGCCACCCCTGCTCTCTGGGTCGTCGGGCACGGCTCTAGTATCGCGAGATGCCCGCCGGCACCGCGACCCCGGACCACGCGATCTGGAAGCTGGCGGCGATCGGCACCCTGGCGGGCGCCTTCAGCGGTCTCTTCGGGGTCGGCGGCGGGACGATAATCGTGCCGCTGCTGATCTTCTGGTTCGCCTACGGGGAGCGCCTCGCCACTGGCACCAGCCTCGCCGCGATCATCGTCATCGGCCTGCTCGGCGCGATCGCCCAGGGCGGGATCTACGGCAACGTCCACATCGGCACCGGCGTCCTGCTGGCGATTCCCGCGATCGTCGGCGTCATCCTCGGCACCGCGATCCAGCAGCGGATCCCGCAGCGCACCGTCTCCTACCTCTTCGCCCTCCTCTTGGTGGCGATGGCCGTGGAGCTGATCCTCTCGTGAGCGAGCTCGCGGCGATCCTCATCTGCCTCTTCGGCGGCCTCACCGGCGGTCTCGTCGGGGTTGGCGGCGGCATTCTCTTCGTCCCGGCGCTGACCATCTTCATCGGCCTCAGTCAGGTCGAGGCTGAGGCGACCTCGCTGCTGATGATCGTCCTCGTCGCGATCGTCGGCGCCTACCGCCAGAACGGCTACGGCAACGTCCGCCTGCGCGAGGCGGCGATCATCGGCGCCCTCTCGCCGCTCGGCGTCCTGGTCGGCGTCGCCGTCTCCAACAACGTCTCCGAACGGGTCCTGCAGCTCTCGTTTGCGGCTCTGGCGCTGTTCATGGCGGCGCAGTTGATTCTGCGCGCGCGCTCGACCTAGATCGCGGTCCTGCGAGTTGCATGGTCTACGCTCGTAGGCGTGGATTCGCTTGCTTGGGAAGGGGACTTACCCCACCTCCGTTCGCCGGTGATGGTTTGCGCTTTTCGCGGCTGGAACGACGCTGCCGCGGCCGCCTCGACGGCGCTGACCGCGGTGGCCAACTCGCTCGAGGCCGACCTGGTCGCCAAGGTCGATCCCGAGGAGTACTTCGACTTCCAGTCAACGCGGCCAACGATCAGCCTCGACCAGGGCCAGACCCGCCGGGTCGAGTGGCCCGAGAACAACTTTTATGCAGCTCACATCCCCAGCGCTGATCGCGACCTGGTCCTGCTCGACGGGACCGAGCCAAACCTGCGCTGGCGGACCTTCTCGGAGACGATCGGGACCGCTGCCGATGCGCTCGGGGTGGAGATGATCATCACCTTGGGAGCGCTGATCGCCGAGGTCTCGCACACGCTGCCGGTGCCGATCACCGGCCTTGCCTCCAGCGCCGAGTTGGTCGAGGAGCTGGAACTGGAGCGCTCCAACTACGAGGGCCCGACCGGGATCGTCGGCGTCGTCCACGACCTCTTCCGCCAGAACGACATCCCCTCCGCCTCGCTCTGGGCAGCCGTGCCCCACTACGTCGCCGCCGTCCCCAACCCGAAGGCGGCGCTGGCCCTGCTGCGCCGGCTCGAGGGACTGACCGGGATCGCCGTCGAGGCCTCGGAGCTGGAGGAGGAAACGGCCGACTACGAAGAGCAGATCGGCCGCGCGATCTCCGCCAACCCCGAGATCGAAGAGCTGGTCTCCCGGATCGAGGCCGAACAGGCCGAGCTGCTTAGCGACGAGGGCGAGCTACCGTCAGCCGACACCCTCGCCCGCGAGTTCCAACGCTTTCTGCGGCAGCGGGGCGACGACAAGAGCTGAGCGCGGCGGTAGGGGAGGCGGTCACTCCCTCGCGGGAATTTGTCGCGCCCCTTCGGGGCTGCTCCCTGAAATAGAGCCCGCCTATGGCGGGCAATAATCAGATTGCATTTCGCCGCTTCGCGAACATTCCCGCG
>DATDLJ010000068.1:0-5124 GCA_036519395.1 Solirubrobacterales bacterium
CGCGCGATATGCAATCTGTCTATTGCCCGCCATAGGCGGGCTCTGTCTCAGGGAGCAGCCCCGTTAGGGGCGCGACAAATTCCCGCGGGGAACGACCGGACCTCTACCGCACCCGCTCTTAAGCGAAGAACTCGCGCGCCCGTTCGGCAACCAGCTCCGGCCTCTCGTCCGCGATGAAGTGGCCACAGTCCTCGACCAGCTCCAGCTCCATGGTGGGCGCGTAACGCTCGTAGCCGTCGAGGAGCTGGGGACGGAGGGCTTTGTCGCCGGTCCCGAAAAGGAGCTTGGTCGGGACCTCGAGGCGCGCCTTGGCGTACTTGCCGCGGGCGATCTCCCGCGCCTCCTCGAGGTTGAAGACGCGGTAGGTCTGCACCGCCGCGTTGGCCCGAGCTGGCTCGGTGAAGGTGTCGCTGAAGGCGTGCAGGGTGGCGTCGTCCCAAACCTGGCGCTGGACCGAGGCACCGGCCAGGACCTTCGGGATGAACTTGCCGCTGGTGTGCAGCCAGGGGCCGACCCCCGGGCTGAGAATCAGCCACTGGTACCAGAAGCGCCAGAGGTGGGGCGCCATCGCCTTCATGCTGGTCCAGGGCGGCAGGATGTTGAGCGCGAGGTAGCGCTCGACCCGCTGCGGCGCCTTCAGCGCCAGCAGGAACCCGATCCAGGCGCCCCAGTCGTGGCCGACCAGCTTCACCCGTTCGATCCCCAACACGTCGAGGACCGCGAGCACGTCATCGGCCATGTTCTCCTTCTCGTAGCCGCTGGCGGGGGCGTCGGACCAGCCGTAGCCGCGCAGGTCGAGCGCCAGCACCCGGTGGCGGTCGGCCAGGGCCGGCATCAGGTGACGCCACTCGTACCAGTGCTGCGGCCAGCCGTGCAGACAGAGAACAACGTCGTCGCCGGAGCCCGCCTCGGCATAGTGAAAGCGGATGCCGCGAGCCTCTACCCAGCGGTGGGAAACGCCCTCGATCTCGGGTGGCTGGCTCACCAGCCAGACAGGCTACCCGCCCTGCCCCGGCCTTCGCTCAGTGCAGCGCGCCCGTCGCGGCCTGGCGAAAGTCGGTGAGGATCTCCTCCATCGCTCCAACCTCGCAGGGGACCCCTTCGGGCCAGTCCTTCTCGGGGTGCTCGTGCAGGGTCTTCAAGCCGTTGCCGCTGATGATCGCGACCACGGTCTCGTCCGGGCCGATTTTCCCTTCCTGCACGAGCCGCGCCGTCGAAGCAATCGTCGTCCCGCCGGCGGGCTCGGTGAGGATGCCCTCGGTCGCGCCCAGCAGGTCGATCGCGTTCCAGATCTCATCGTCGGAGGCGGTCGCGGCGGAACCGCTGCGCGAGCGCACCGCGTCGACAACCAGGCTGCCGTCGCCGGGAGCGCCGATCGCCAGCGAGTGCGCCGCCGTCTCCGGGCTCTGCGGCTCGATCTCGCCACCGTCGACAATCGCGGTCGCGATCGGCGAGCAGCCGCTGGCCTGGGCGATGTTGATCTTCGAACCGGCGGTCTCGGCGAGGCCGACCGTCTCCAGCTCGACCAGGCCCTTGTGGACCCGGGAGGAGAGGGTGCCACCGGCGGCCGGGATCACGAAGTGGTCCGGCGCCTGCCAGCCCAGCTCCTCGACCACCTCGAAGGCCATCGTCTTCGCCCCCTCGGCGTAGAACGGACGCAGGGTGATGTTGGCGAACTCCATCCCGGTCGTGATCGCCAGCTCGCGGCAGGCGCGATTGGCCTGGTCGTAGTTGGCGTCGAGCTGGATCACCTGCGCGCCCATCCCGCGGCAGGCCTTCGCCTTCCCCTTCTCCATGTTGCCCGGGTAGAAGATGTAGGGGCGAGCGCCAGCCTGAGCCGCCAGCGCCGCGACCGCGGTGCCGACGTTGCCGGTCGAGACGCAGCCGACCTCGTCTTTGCCCAGCTCCAGGAGCCGGGCGATCGCCATCCCCACCACCCGGTCCTTGTAGGAGAGCGAGGGTCGGTTGGTCGAGTCGTCCTTCAAGTAAAGGTTGCTGAGGCCAAGCTCAGCCCCAAGCCGCTCGGCGTGGATCAGCGGCGTTTTCCCGGCGAAGGCGCCAACGCGCTCTTTCGCTTTCAGGCTGAGGATCGGCAGCAGCTCCTCGAAGCGCCAGATATTCCAGGGACGGTCCGCCGTCGAGCGCTCGGCGATCCGCTCTTTCGCCTTCTCGTAGTCGTAATCGATGTCGAGGCCCTCGCCGCAAGCCGGACACTTGAAAGCGGTGTCCAGCAACGGCGTGCGGTAGCCGCAGTCACGACAAACGAGTTCGGTGGCACAGGAGCGGGTCCGGAGCCCATAGGGCTCGGTGAGATGCGGATCTACCGCGTCACTCATGACTCCTCCTTTACCACCGATTCACCGGCGTTGATGCTGTTGGTCGCACGGGTATAACACATGACTAGACACTGCTCAATGCTTTCTGCGCAAATGTGAAGGGGTCGATACCGCCGATCCCTTCCAGGAAGGTAGCGAAAGCAGAAGCGGGCGCAACCATCCTGTATTGTGTTGTCTGTAGAGGTTCTGTCAGCAACTGAGGAGGATCGCGGTCGATGACCCCCCAAGAGCGCTTCGCGATCAATCTACGCAAGGCTCGCCTCAAGGCCGGCATCTCACAGGAAGAGCTGGGCTATTTGTGCGACCTGCACCGGACCGAGGTCTCGCTGTTGGAGCGAGCCGGCCGCGAGCCGCGAATGGCCACGATCGTCAAGCTCTCCGGCGCCCTCAGCACGACGGTTGCCGAACTCTGCGACGGCGTCTTCTGGCTGCCCAAAGCGCGCCGCTTCGACGTCAAACGTCCTCCGCGGCAATAAAAAACGCCGCGCGGTCGTGGCGCGCGGCGTTTAAGAGCGATTGATGAAGGGAGGCGGGGCGACGCCGGCCGAGCCGGCGTGACCAGGATCCGTCATGACGATTTAGATCCTGGCTCAGGATTGGTCCTCCTTTGCCACCCCAAGGCGGTTTCCCATATCCGAGAGCCCCGCCTCCTTCACCGGTTGATCGCCCGGCAGAATCAATTCATAACAGAATGAGATCCATCAATCAAGGGTGTTTGCTCAATCGAGGAACTTTTCTAAGAGGCGGGTGAAACCGGCGGCGAAACCGGGATCTCAGCGGCCTCTGGCCACCCTCCCAACGCCTCCGCCTGATCCTCGATTCCGGCGGCGACAAGCAACTCCTCGGCCACGTGCGGGGCAAACGGCACCAGCGTCCGCGCCAGCAGAACCAGCGCCGCGATCTGGGCGTCGGCGTCGGCGCGGTCGAGTTGACCCCGGCGCTGGATCACCCGCTTCTCGAAGTCCTGGATGCGCTCGAAGAGGCGGGTGATGTTGCGGATCGCCTTGTGCATCTGCAACTGCTCGGTGTCCTCGGTGATGCGGGCTAGGCCGTTCTCGCACCATTTGCGCAGACGGTCGCGCATGTGCTCGGTGTCGGCGGCGGCCTCGGGGTCGTGGGCAAGGCCCTCGCGCGCCGCGAGCCGATCCTGGTTGTAGACCCAAAGACCGCGCAAGAAGCGGCTGGCAAAGCGGACCGCCCCGTCGCTCCAGTTCAGAGTCTTGGCCGGCCCAGCGGCGTAGAGGACCGCCAAGCGCACGGTGTCAGCTCCGTGCTGGGAGACCAGCTCGTCCGGGTTGACGACGTTCCCCAGGTGCTTGCTCATCTTGCGGCCGTCGGCGATCACCATCTCGTGGAAGAGACAACCGGCGAACGGCTCCCCCTCCTCCATAAAGGCGAAGGGACCGATGTCGCGCAGGGCCTTGGTGACGACGCGCTGGTCGAAGACGAAGCCGCCGCTGTCGTTGCCGGCAACGAGGCGCTCGGAGGGCAGCCACTCCTGCAGGTCCGGGTGGGTGAACATCTGCTCGTCGCGATCCGCGGGCGGAACCGCCGCCGGAACCCAGAGCCAGAGAGCGTCAAAGTGGCAATCGAGGGTGTCGGTCTCGCGCTTGGCGGCGGCGCCACACTGCGGGCACTCGACGTCGACGAAGTCCGGCCGCTCGGCGAGCGGATTCCCTTCGCCCGTCGGTTTGATGTCCCGCGGCAAGACCACCGGCAGGTCCTCCTCGGGGACCGGCACCGGACCGCATGCCTCGCAGAGAATCACCGGGATCGGCGTCCCCCAGGAGCGCTGGCGGGAGATCGAGAAGTCGTTGGCGCGGTAGCGGGTGGTCTCGCGGGCATCGTCGAGAGGCGCGGGGGCCGGCGCCTCGGCCTCGTCGTCCCCGGCCGCGGGAACCTCGACCCGCTCCAGCCGCGCGGCGAGGTCGCGGTCGGCCTCGTCGATCGCGGGGATCCCGAGCACTGCCGTGGGTCCGAAGCGGGCGTCGACCATCGGCGAAACGACCACCGGCAACTCCGACCCGTCGGGACCGACGACAGAGGCACCGGTGTCGACCAACGGCACCGAGCTGGCGTCCCGAGCGCTGCGGTCCCAGCCGCCGGAGCGCATCCGCTCGAGCTCCTCGCGGGCGGTGGAGTTGGTCACCCAGGCGGCGACCTCGGGATGGCGCGGCGAGAGCAGGACAAAGCTGGCGAGGCCGGCGAACTTACGGTGGGGCGTGAAGGCGGTCAGCGAGCGCCCCTCACCCTCCAGGTCCACCTCTACCCCGTCGGAGCGGCCGAGGATGTAGCGCTGCGTCGCCAGCGAGAGCTCATCCCACTTACCGCTCTCCGCCAGTCGCTCGGTGTTGCGGTCGTTTTCCTCCAGGTAGGGAGTGATCCGCAGGAACCAGGTCGGGCGCCGGATCAGCCGCACCTCGTTGTGGCAGCGCCAGCAGCGACCGTCCTCGACCTGGATCGAGGCGAGCGTGGTCTGGCAGGTGTCGCACCAGTCGACGGTGGTGTCGGCGCGGTAGATCAGGTCCCGCTCGAGCAGGGTGATGAAGAGCCACTGCGACCAGCGGTACTGGCGCTCGTCGGAGCTGTAGAAGACCCGGTCGTAGTCGAAAGAGAAGCCGAGCCGCTTCATCTGCCCGAGCATCCGCTCGCCGCACTCGGCGACCCACTCGGCGGGCGGCACCTGGCGCTCGATCGCCGCCAGCTCGGCCGGCAGCCCGAAGGCGTCGAAGCCGAAGCCGAAGAGGACCGAGTCGCCGCGGCTGCGGCGGAAGCGGGCGTAGGAGTC